>JASSUF010000133.1:0-7187 GCA_031963365.1 Mycoavidus cysteinexigens | reverse complement strand
AAGGCCGTGGTTAGGTGTTGGGGTTCCTTCGTCACCCCAACCTACGATTTATCTTATCTGGAGCATGTGTGGATATTTTTATCCAACAAATTTTGAATGGCTTAGTCCTAGGGAGCATATATGCAATCCTAGCGCTCGGGTACACGATGGTGTACGGTATTCTGGGGATGATTAATTTCGCGCACGGCGAAGTGCTGATGGTAGGTGCATTAGTCACCCTCTCCACCATCGGCTTTTTGCAGTCTTACTTCCCAGGCTTGAGCAATGTGGCTGTGCTCATGATCGCTCTAACCATCGCCATGCTAATGTGTGCGGTACTGGCTTGGTTTATTGAACGCTTAGCCTATCGTCCATTGCGCAACGCTCCTCGCCTTGCTCCACTGATCACGGCCATTGGTATGTCGCTCTTACTACAAACACTGGCTATGTTGATCTGGTCTCGCGATCCATTAATGTTTCCTCAGCTTTTGCCGGCAAAGTTCATCGAGATATTACCAAGCACACCAGAGCGTGCAGGCGCGGTGATTTCACTACTAGAAATCACGATCTTCGGGGTGGCTTGTACCGTAATGACAGGCTTATATATTCTGATCCATAAAACGCGCTTGGGCCGTGCCATACGTGCTGCCTCTGAAAACCAGGCTTCTGCTGCGCTAACAGGAGTCAATCTGAATCGAATAATTTCAGCCACGTTCATGATAGGTGCAGCTCTTGCTGCTTTGGCCGGCGTTATGATGGCCTCTGAGTATGGCAATGCCCATTTTTATATGGGGTTTGCTCCTGGCATGAAGGCTTTTACAGCAGCGGTGCTAGGAGGAATTGGCCATCTTGGCGGCGCCATGCTTGGTGGTTTATTGCTCGGTATCATCGAGCAACTAGGCAGTGGATATCTGAGCGATTTAACAGGCGGAGTACTCGGGAGTAACTATCAAGATGTACTCGCTTTTATGGTATTGATTGTCGTGCTCATTTGCCGACCATCCGGATTATTAGGAGAGCGGGTTGCCGAACGTGTTTAAACCCAGTCTGCAGCCTGTGCTCGGAAAACGCTGTTTTTACATAGCTTTAGTTGCGTTAGGAATCTTGGCGGCCCCTGTAATCGCCAGTTATGGCATAGGGCATTACGGAGTGAGAGTACTCAACTTTGCCTTACTCTCTGTTATCTTGGCGCTCGGGCTCAATATCATTGTGGGCTTTGCCGGTTTATTGAGTCTTGGATATATCGCCTTTTATGCGATCGGTGCTTATACCGCTGCACTACTATCTTCCCCGCATTTAGGGACCGAATTTCCATGGATGTGCGCATATCTTCCGCTGCATCTCCACCTACCTCCTGCTTTAGCAAGCTTAAGTGTAGTGCTTGTTGCCATGGCAGTAGCCGCGCTTTTTGGTGTATTACTAGGCGCTCCGATCCTACGTTTACGCGGAGATTACCTGGCTTTGGTCACGCTGGGATTTGGCGAAATTGTGCGCATCTCCCTCAATAACCTAGATCGCCCACTAAATCTCACAAATGGTCCACAAGGTATTTCAGACATCGCGCCCTTATTTGTACCCGGCGGCAGTCTGGCTCAAGAGCATCTTGTCTTAGGCTTCACGCTCTCTCCTGCTCAACAATATTACTACCTCTTTTTAGCCTGTGTGCTACTGGTAGCATGGATATGCCAGCGTTTACAACGCTCTAGATTAGGCCGTGCTTGGGCGGCTATTCGAGAAGATGAAGTAGCCGCACAGGCTATGGGTATTCAAACGCAAAAGATCAAGCTTTTGGCATTTGGATTAGGAGCCGCTTTTGGCGGTTTAGCCGGTGCGCTATTCGCTTCCTTTCAACAATTTGTATCGCCTGAATCCTTTTCTTTTTGGGAATCGGTCATGGTGCTTGCCTGTGTAGTCTTGGGCGGGATGGGCCATATTCGGGGAGTCATATTTGGCGCGCTTCTCCTGTCTCTTTTCCCTGAATTTTTACGCTTGGCTATTGGGCCTTTGCAGCTGGCACTATTCGGTCAAGAATGGGTCAGCGTAGACGTGATACGTCAACTGGTCTATGGATTAGCAATGATTGCGATCATGCTCTATCGCCCAATGGGTCTCTGGCCTATAAGTGGCAAGCGACACTCCCATTAAAAAATAGGGCGCGTTTTCCATTGCTCAGCTCCTCTTCGGGGCAATGGAAAACGCGCACGACTCCCCTGCGGAAAGTACGTATATGCAAGATGTTATTGGCGCCTCTAACCGGCCTCCTCGGCTTCTAGTCGAAAAGGTCAATAAACGATTTGGTGGGTTACAGGCTTTATCCAATGTAGGACTGCAAATTTATGCAGGGCAAATCTACGGGTTAATCGGACCTAATGGAGCAGGGAAATCCACGTTTTTCAATACCTTAACAGGCTGGACTAAGCCGGATTCAGGAGCATTTACGCTCGATGGCCACGCTTATGAGCCTAAGATCGATGAAGTTGCCAAAGCAGGCATCGCACGTACCTTTCAAAATCTTCGTCTCTTTGAAGGATTAAGCGTACTAGAAAATGTGATGGTTGGCCGCCATGCTCGCACCCGAGAAGGCTTGATTGGGGCGATTTTTAAAACGCAACGCCAGCGCCAAGAAGAATATGCGATTCGCGCTCATGCCCTCGCCCTACTCCATTATGTAGGCTTAGCTAAATATGCAGATGCGCCTGCAGGGAGCTTGTCTTATGGTCACCAACGACGCTTGGAAATCGCGCGGGCCCTAGCAGGCGAACCTAAGCTACTAGCTCTAGATGAGCCTGCAGCAGGCATGAATCCAGCAGAAAAAATAGCGCTCCAAAAGTTACTACGTAAAATTTGTAGTCCTAAAAATGGGCTGAATTTCGGCACACCCGCCTCTTCCTCCCAACCAGGCGATGTCTTACATAAAGGCCATGCAGAGGGCGAAGGTATCTCGATTTTACTTATCGAGCACGATGTGCAATTTGTCACAGCACTGTGCGACCAAATCACTGTGCTCGATTACGGTCAGGTTATAGCCCAGGGGCCGCCACAAATACTCTTAAAAAATCCTAAAGTTATTGAAGCGTATTTAGGGGCAAGCGCATCTATGCCTAGCATCACCATTGCAACGACGCCCACTTCAAGCAAAAACCCCCCTGCGAATGCAAACCATACAAAACAAATGGGGCGCCATGCCCCAAACTCACCCCCTTTATTACGCATTCAAAACTTACATCTGAACTATGGCGCTATCCAAGCGGTAAAAGGCATTAACCTAGAGATTTACCCAGGTGAACAAATAGCCCTTATTGGAGCAAATGGAGCGGGCAAAAGTACCACGCTCAAAGGTATTAGCGGCTTAAAAAACTGCGTGCGTGGAGAGATGTATTACCAAGGTGTTTCCATTCGCAATGTGCCACCTCACAAACTGCTCGAGCGCGGACTTGCCATGGTTCCTGAAGGGCGGGGCATTTTTTCCCGTATGACGGTATTAGATAACCTGAATATGGGTGCGTATTTACGCCGCGATACCGCTCAGGTACTGCGTGATAAAGAAAAGATTTTTGATTTTTTCCCCCGCCTCAAAGAACGGCTCTCGCAAATGGCTGGCACGCTATCAGGCGGCGAGCAGCAAATGCTTGCTATCGCACGCGCCTTACTTCGGGGCCCTGAGTTAAAACTTTTATTGCTAGATGAACCTTCAATGGGGCTTTCTCCACTGATGCGCGAGACCATTTTTGAGGTCCTTCCCAAAATTCCCGAACAAGGCACAGCCGTACTCATCGTCGAACAAAATGCACACCTTGCACTCAGCATTGCAGATCGCGCCTATGTAATGGAATCAGGCCGCATTACGATGGAAGGTGAAGCACAACATCTATTGAGCGACCCTAAAGTGCGTGAGGCTTATTTAGGGGCGTGAGAAGCTGTACTGGTCAACAAAACTCTTAAAGTGTATTTCTTAGGTCTAACTTTCTGGGACACTTCAGTCAGCACTCAGTGCCGCTTCCAGTTCGGCAGCGTTGTACTAGAAGCAGGCGCGCTGCAGTGTCCAGCCCTGCATAAAATGGCCACATAGGATACCTGTTGCCCATCGGCGAAATTGCGTGCCGCGCTTGGAGTTGGCGTGATAACCGGCCGGAATGATGGCGTCAAGGTTGTAGGCTGCGTTTGATAAGTCTTCTCATCCCCGACAGCACGTGCAAAATTTGCACATACTGAACTTTCCTCAAGCTCCTCCAGGAAGACATTCCGAAGGTGCTTAGTAATTACCGAATGCTCCCGACCAAATAGTTCGGCCATCTGTTCCTGAGTCACCCAAAGGCTCTCGCCTTCAAGCCGAACAGTAACTTTCCCGCCGTCTGCTGGGATCAGATCATGAGTAAAGCTAAAAATAATGCTTTTCCTGAAAAACTGCCTTCTATCTCTGCCTGGCATTGATCTAACTCGTCAACACTAAATTCTATTTTTTCTTGCGCTAATCCTTTAAAAACTAAATATCCTAGATAATAAATTTCATCTTCCATCAATTTTTCTAGCTTAGCCTTTGAAGCACTCTAGATCACGTCATCGCCTAATGGTTTATCTTTGTCTTTTTTTCCAAGCGGATGCCATCTTTAAGGAGCATCGATACCATCATCGACACTCTCACTAATGAGCTAAAACGTATCGACAGTGATATGAGTGCGCATATTCAGGTGCAGTTCGCAGATCTATCTGCGCTGCTTAATAAATGTCAAGGGCGTCGGCCCGGCAACCTTGGGACGCCGCCTCTCATCAGTTGGCCTCCATATCAGGGTTTTCCTAGAAAAAATTCGCAGATTACAAAAATTTTTCGTAATCTGCGATACGTTTTAGCGTGGAGTCAACGATATTTGAAATATGCACAAACACATCTTAGTCGGTATTGAAAATGTTCAACATGGGCACTACGAAAAAAAACCTTTAGTAAGGTATTAAACTTCAAGCTATATTTTTTTAATTTTTGTAACAACGCCTTTACAATCACATAAAGCTTCCCACGAATACTACGTGCCCAAAAAGGAAAAACATGCTCCCAAAGATCAACAACTTATTCTCAGCCCAGCCCTCAAGTTATGCACAGCAAGCCCCTACTGAAGCGTCTAGTGAAACAGATAAACTGGTAGTTGGGTGTAGCCAAGATAACAATCGAGCATCTTTTAGACTGAGTGATCCAACGTCGCGATTCAGGTATCGCACTTTATCAAAATTTATCAATAAAAAAGAAAAAAAATATATACCTAATGAGATATTAAATCTAATTTTTTATTATGCCGTAATGCAGCATTTATCTATAAAACCTGAGAATTATTTCTCAGGTGACTATGAAAATAAAATTTCTGATTCAGCAAAAAGTTTACAGCAATTCAACAACCTCAAATCGACTAGCAAAGATTTTTATCATATTGCATCCAATTTGATACAATATGATTTTATTATACAGTTAGTATGTGGGTTGCCTCAAATGAGAAGTCTTCAAAGAAGATTATTATGGAATATGAAAAAACAGGTAAGTCTTTATCATATTCCTAAAGAAAATATGGCTATATTATCGAAATCAAATGTGCAGCATGTCTATATAGATTCGTACGATATAGATTCGTACGATAACCAAATCGAAGCCATATTCGATATATTATTACAAAAAGAAAATCTGCTTTCTATAGCATTGAATTTTTCTTCGACGAGCACCAATGAACAAAAAATAATTTTTGACAAAAGTATACATTTTCTAGAAAACATCAAAAAATCCACAACCATTAGCACATTAATTTTTCGCAGAAACTCTTTTACAGAAGATCAGCTATCGATGCTATTTGAAGCGTTAGCAAGAAGAAGAGTTTCCTCAATAAGTTTTGATTGCAAAGGCATCACTTTAAATAAAGAAATATTCGATAGATTAAAAAACCTTAATGTTTCTGAATTGCATATTGGAAATGTAGACAAGGAAGGTGATTTGAATCATATCCTGGAAAATATTCCAAAAAAATTGCGATTTTTAATGCTTGGCACTCATAACACAATAAGCATTGAACATTTAAAAAATTTAATTAAAACATTACAATTCTCGGAAATTGAAAATTTAATTCTGAATTATCGAAGTCAGCTTGTAGAAAAAGAATCAAAGGTTTTTTTTGAAAATTTATTTAAAGATGAAGATATTTTAAAAAATGAAGCAGGTATCCCTATTAATAAAAATAAACAGCCTATTAATGTAAAAATAAATGAATTTACTCTGTTTACTCCTGAAAAGCGTACCGGAATACTGCGGTGGATCTTCTAACCGTGCCCCAATGCTAGTGGTCAAATATAGCTTTGTGCAACCTGAAGCCACTTGAATTTCTATCTTACAGTAGTCTGAATGGAGGCTCCTTCCTTAAGGTCGCCTTCATCATCGCTTGCATTCAAGACAGTTGCTTCAGGCATCCGGCCCCTAACGCACGCGCCTTTGGCACTTCAAAAACTTAATCTGTTAAACAACGTGAGGCCTATTTAGGAGCGTGAGAAGCGGTCTTTTCGCCTAATTAGAGCAACTTTCTGCAAGAAATATTTCGCTCAGTAATACATTTTTTTCCACTCTTACCCCTCTATTTTCAAGCACTTCCTACACTGATAACAAAGGCACTACAACGGCCTTGTAAATAGGGCAAGGGGTGTTAACGATAGGATGGCGTTAACCTGCTATTGCCATCTAGCGTATTTTTCCATAGAGGGGAGAAAATGCTTAATTCAATTGATAATGGCAATAGTGGCTTTAGATCAATATCTGATGATTTAGAGGCAGGAATGTCTCATTCACCTCCAACCCCAAGCAGGGCAAGACGCCACTTGCAAAGCCTATTATCATTCGCAAACCATACGAGAAATGCGGTTACACAAAGGCTAACATCAAGCTTGCCGCAAAACGATATGGAGCGTCAGTTCGCCAAGACTGCAGCATATGCATCTGCTGCAGTGCTCTCAGCCGCTGCATATATCGACCTAAGCGGTAAGTATGGCAGCCCAACTAGTAGCACCCTTGCCTTACTCTCTACCTTAATTAGTTTCCACTATTTTGGCGCTCAAGCGCTTTATAACGGCAGGGAGGCGCATGGAATGGTGTCAAGGCAAAGTTCAGATGTCGTTAGGGCCAGCAAAGTTCAGATGTCGCAAGAGACCGTTTTATGGTGGTATCGCATGTATATTTCGATGCGATG
>JASSUF010000132.1:0-7302 GCA_031963365.1 Mycoavidus cysteinexigens | reverse complement strand
CCCGCACGGTTCTTAGGGGACGGCGGCTCAGCAATGCGCCGCTGTTACCCGACTCCCCCCAAAAAAAGGAAAAGCTTGAACTTCCCCTACGAATGGCAAATCGCCTGGCGCTATACACGCGTTGGAAAGCGCAGTACAGGCAATGGCTTTATTTCTTTTATTTCATTAGTTTCCATGCTGGGTATTGCGCTGGGTGTGGCGGCTTTGATTGTGGTGCTTTCTGTGATGAATGGATTTCAAAAGGAAGTCCGTAATCGCATGCTGTCTGTGCTGGCGCATATTGAAATATTTTCACCTACGCGCGCGCAAGGGGCACTGCCTGATTGGCAAGCTATTTTGCGTACTGCGCAGCGCAATGCACAAGTTAAAGCGGGTGCACCCACTATTGAATCTCAGGCTTTGCTCACGCATCGGGGAGCCATTAGCGGCATTGGACTACGAGGGATTGATCCATCGCTAGAATCACAGGTTTCTGATTTTCATCGGCAAATGCAGGTTGGGCAATTATCTAACCTTACTGCTGGGCGCTTTGGCATCGTACTGGGGGCAGATTTGGCTGCCACGCTAGGCGTACGCGCGGGTGACCCTATCACCCTCGTTGCCCCTCAAGGCACCATCAGCCCGGCAGGGCTTGCGCCTCGGTTAAAAACGTTTAGAGTGACTGGCATTTTTCAGTCTGGGCATTACACCTTTGATAGTGCACTGGCCTTGATCCATATTGCAGATGCAGAAACTTTTTTGCGCCTTGGCGCACCAACAGGGGTGCGTTTACGTATTGAAGATATGCAACATGCGCCGCAGGTGGCTCGAGAAATTGCGAATCAGTTATCGAGTGAACTGGCTGTTTCAGACTGGACGCAGCAAAACGCAACCTGGTTTTCTGCTGTGCAGATTGAAAAACGGATGATGTTTATCATCCTGACCTTGATTATTGCCGTAGCTGTTTTTAATTTGGTGTCTTCTTTGGTGATGACGGTAACCGACAAACAAGCAGATATTGCCATTTTACGAACGCTAGGCGCTAAGCCTTGCTCGATTATGAAAATCTTTATTCTTCAGGGTTTAACGATTGGCTTAATCGGTACAGGCCTAGGTGTGGCGCTGGGCTGCCTGATCTCCGTGAGCATCCCTGAAGTATTGCCTGTTATCGAGCATGCTTTTGGCATACATTTTTTACCTCCTAGCGTATATTTTATTAATGAGCTGCCTTCTGAACTGAAGCTGGCAGATGTCACCCGCATAGCAGGTATAGCTTTCACCCTGTGTGCGCTAGCTACGCTCTACCCCAGCTGGCAAGCCTCCCGCGTTCATCCTGCACAGGCGCTGCGCTATGAGTAAATCTGCCCTTCTTTCTTCGGATTCAGATATCAAAGATCAAAATATTCCTGGCACACAGGCCGATCCCACTCTTATTCTTGAAGCCCAGAATATCAGCAAAATATTTATGCAAGGCCCTACCCCAGTTCAAGTACTGCGCGGTGTGAGCCTACGCGTAAAAGCGGGTGAAAAAATTGCTATTGTAGGAGCCTCGGGCTCAGGTAAAAGTACACTCCTGCATATTTTGGGAGGCTTGGATACGCCTTTAGCAGGGCAAGTTAGCTTGCTAGGGCATGCCCTACATACCCTCTCTGATAGGGCTCAGTGTGCATTACGCAATCGCAGCTTGGGCTTTGTCTATCAGTTTCATCACCTGCTCCCTGAATTTGATGCATTGCATAATGTTGCCATGCCATTACTTATTCGCCGTATGCAGGCTTTGCAAGCTTATGAGGAAGCACGCGCGATGCTAGAGCGCGTGGGATTAGCGAAGCGCACTACACATCGTCCCAGCGCACTCTCAGGCGGAGAACGTCAACGTGTAGCACTGGCGCGTGCTTTAGTCACCCGCCCAGCCTGTGTGCTAGCCGATGAGCCTACAGGCAATTTAGATAATCGCATTGCCGAGCAGGTATTTATGGACATGCTAAATTTATCTGAGACCCTGGGCACGAGCTTTGTTATTGTCACGCACGACCTAAAGCTTGCAAGGCGTTGTGACCGGGCACTCGAACTAAGAGAAGGCCTATTCCACCCTTTAACGCATACCAACTTATGAAAATCACCGTTCTAGGCGCTGGCGCCTGGGGTACTGCCCTCGCCCACCATTTAGCCCATCATCATGACACAGTGCTTTGGGCGCGTGATGCCGAATTTTCCAAACAATTAGCAAAAGATAAGCGAAATACAGCCTATTTACCGGGTATCACACTCTGTCCTGACTTGCAGTATGCGGGCGGACAAACGGAGGGTTTTCTCGCTGCACTCCAACATAGCGCACACGAAGACGCACTATGTGTAGTGGCTGTGCCCGTTGCAGGGCTGCGAGGACTGTGCCAAGCCATACAGCAAACGGGCTGCCTGCCTGCTGACTTGATCTGGGTCTGTAAAGGTTTTGAAGTAGGAACGCATGCCCTTCCTCATCAAGTGGTTGCTGAAGTACTGGGATCTACGCTTCGATGCGGCGTGCTGTCTGGGCCTAGCTTTGCGCGCGAAGTAGCGCAGGGGCTCCCTGCTGCACTGACTGTAGCGAGCACCGCTCCTCTATGCTGCGCACACACCGTAGCCGCCTTCCACAAAGGGGCTTTACGTATTTATACCGAGCAAGATGTAGTAGGAGTAGAAGTAGGCGGTGCAGTAAAAAATGTGCTGGCTATTGCAGCGGGGCTCTCAGACGGGCTTGGGTTAGGCTTTAATGCACGCGCGGCGTTACTCACACGCGGTTTGGCTGAAATGACCCGTTTTGGTGTGGCGCTAGGCGCGCATGCACAAACGTTTATGGGTTTAAGTGGAGTCGGAGATTTAATTTTGACGGCTACAGGCGAGCTCTCGCGCAATCGTGCGGTAGGCCAGAAGCTAGCAGAAGGCCTGCCGCTTGATGCCATTTTGGGATCGTTAGGCCATGTTGCCGAAGGCGTACGCTGTGCGCAAACTGTGCTTGCACTGGCACAAGCACACTCCCTCACCATGCCTATTACACAGGCTGTATGTGCCGTATTATTTGACGGTGCTTCACCGCATGCTGTGGTGCAAAGCCTTTTAGAGCGCACAGGTAAAGCCGAGCGGGCGGGGTATTGATCGCCCCTATTCTGCAGTCCATAGGAGTTCAGTGGCATGCAATTTTGGGCCAATTTTCCTGTGTCAAAACATGAGCTTGATTTTTATTGCAGATGCTTAGACCTTCTGACTCGGGATAGCCTCTTTAACAAAGTACTTCATGAACAATCGTTCGGCTTCTCGCAATCCTTCTTCCGTCAGCCACACCGACTTCGCACGGTTGACCGGGTCATCAATAAAGCCTTTGGCGTGCAGCCGGTTCAACGCTGACCAATCCAAGCTTTTCCAGGACCGATTCACGTCGCATAAATTCAAGTGAAGCAGTGCTAGCACCACTTCGTCGATGGCTTGGTTGTTGATATCCATCCCATCTCCTTTAAAAAGTCTCCAAAATATCACAACGACGATGCTGTTTAACACCGCATAGATCTCGTTTTCAAATGACCAACGCTTGAAGCTGATAGAGATCATAAATAAGGTCAAGTGCCTACGCGCTCTGCGGCTAGGCGATACGCTCACCGTTTGGCGGCTTGATCGCCTGGCTCGCTCTTTATCTGATTTGGTAGGAAATTAAAAAACTACGCAAGCAGTGAATTATCAGCATGTTTTGCTTGATTTATTGGAATTTTATCGGCATGCTGTGCTTTTTAAATTAAGAACATATAGCGTTTATTATGCTGATAAATTTTGATCCTGTATACAAAATAAGTCCAACTATTGCAAAGGACTTGATGCGAATTGAAGCTGCAAAACAGAAAGTAGCGTTGTTACCTGTTAATCCAAAGGTTCTAGCAAGCCTCAGAGAAACCGCTAAATTATACACAACGCATTATTCAACCACGATTGAGGGTAACCGTTTAGATCCTCAGCAAATTAAGGAGGTATTGACTTTAAAAGGTCATTTCCCCGGACGTGAGCGCGATGAGCACGAAGTTAAAGGGTATTACGCAGCTATTGCGCAACTCGAACAATATGCAGCGCAAAACCATACCGTTACTGAGAAAATCATACAGTCACTTCATGCTTTGGTTATGAGTGATGGGCGTACAAGAGTGACTCCAACTCTTTATAGAGATGGTCAAAATGTTATTAAAGACAGCGCTACCGGCGCTATCATCTATATGCCACCTGAATATAAGGATGTTCCTGCCTTGATGAAAAGTTTGGTGAATTGGATTAAAGAAAGTAGCGATTTACCATGCCCAATTATTGCCGCAATCAGTCATTACCAATTCACGACGATCCACCCTTACTATGATGGCAATGGTCGTACAGCAAGATTACTCACTACCCTGATTTTATATTTAGGAGGGTACGATTTAAAGGGCTTATATTCCCTAGAGGAATATTATGCAAAAAATTTATTGGCTTATTATCGGGCAATAAGCGTAGGTCCTTCACATAACTATTACTTTGGTCGCGCCGAAAGCGATATCACTGGTTGGATTGAATACTTTATTAATGGGATGGCTTTTGCTTTTGAAAAAGTCGTAAGCCAAATGATGGACTCCAAAAATAAAGGAGATAAAGATCATACGACTTTGATGCGAACTTTAGACCCAAAGCAACGTAAAACATTAGAATTGTTTCAAAGCTATAAAGTTGTTACAAGCGCTCAAATTGGTGAATTATTTGGGTTTAAATCCAGAACTAATACAGCGCTTTGTAAAAAATGGGTTGAAGTCGGTTTTTTCGAAATAGTCGATCACTCTAATAAAGCAAGAAAATACAAGTTGGCAAAACCGTATGATGCTTTAATAACAGATGCTGACTAGCCAATTCAATGTGAAATTGTTACGTGGCCTGCCCTCGGTTTTATCGAATTACATTTTAAGAAATTGCTCTAAGCACCGCCGCAAAAATCTTGTTGTCGCCAAGCTTCATATATAACTACCGCTGCTGAATTCGATAGATTGAGGCTACGGCTATTGGCTTGCATGGGCAAACGTAGGCGTTGTGTGGCTGGGAATTGGGCCAACAGCGCGGCGGGTAGGCCGCGTGTTTCCGGTCCAAATATAAACCAGTCTCCTGGTGCAAAAACCCCTCTCTGTAACAGCGTGCTGCCTCGCGTAGTTAAGGCAAATAATCTGGAGGGGTCTGGTTTTTCTTTTTTTAGAAAGGTTTCCCAATTAGGATGCACTTGCATCTGCGCATATTCATGGTAGTCCAAACCCGCGCGACGCATTTTTGCGTCGTCGAGTGGAAACCCTAATGGCTCAATCAGATGGAGGCGTGCGCCTGTATTGGCGCACAAACGGATGATATTGCCGGTATTAGGGGCGATTTCAGGCTCAAACAGCACGAGGTTAAACATACTAGTACTTCGCCGTTAACCGGTTACTGCCCCTTGATCTGCCGGCAAAGCAAGCGCTGCATATTTGGCAAGTACTCCGCGGGTGTAACGTGGCTCAGGTTGTTTCCAAGCTGCTTTCCTACGTTTAAGCTCTGCATCCTCTATTTGCAAATGCAAGACAAGTTGGTGTGCATCGAGCGTAATTAGATCACCCTCTTCTACCAGTGCAATAGGTCCACCAACAAACGCTTCTGGGCAAACATGCCCTACTACCAAGCCCCACGTTCCCCCTGAAAAACGGCCATCTGTAATTAAGCCTACTGATTCACCTAGGTCTTTGCCAATAAGCGCTGAAGTAGGTGCGAGCATTTCGGGCATACCTGGGCCGCCTTGTGGCCCTAAATAACGTAAAACCAGTACGTCGCCAGGGCGGATACGGTCTTCTAAAATCGCAGATAAAGCACTGTGCTCATCGTCAAATACGCGAGCTGGGCCTGTCATAACCGGGTTTTTCAGGCCGGTGATTTTGGCAACAGCGCCATTGGGTGCCAGATTGCCCTTGAGAATAGCAAGGTGTCCTTGCGCATAGAGTGCCTGATCAACTGGGAAAATAACTTTAGGGATCGCCGACTGGTTCGCAGCCTCTGTGTGTGCATGAAAAAGTTTTGCTTGTGCAGCCAACTCTTCACCCAGTGTTTTACCTGTAATCGTCATACAGTCGCCATGTAGCAAGCCTGCTTCTAGCAATATATGCATTACTCGTGGAATGCCTCCAGCACGGTGCAGATCGGTTGCAACATATTTTCCAGACGGTTTGAGATCACAGATTACCGGTATGCGTTGACGCACCTGCTCAAAATCATCTAGGGTCCATTCCACTTCTGCCGCATGTGCGATAGCTAGGTAATGCAATACCGCATTGGTTGAGCCGCCAATAGCCATAATGACGGCTACGGCATTTTCAATCGACTTGCGCGTAATGATGTCTCGCGGCTTTAAATCCAATTCAATAGCACGCACCAGCACCCTGGCAGACTCAGCAGCAGAGTCTACTTTTTCTGCATCGGGGTTGGCCATCGTGGATGAACCCAGCAATGCCATACCTAGCGCCTCAAACGAGGCGCTCATCGTATTAGCGGTATACATTCCGCCACAAGAACCTGTTGTAGGGCAGGCATTGCGCTCAATGCCGTCAAAATCTTCTTGGCTCATACGCCCAGCGGCAAATTCACCTACTGCTTCAAAAGAAGAAACAATGGTTAAGTCTTTGCCCTTCCAGTGTCCTGGCTTAATAGTCCCGCCATAGACGTAAATGCCCGGTACATTGGTGCGTGCAAGCGCTATCATGCCGCCCGGCATATTTTTGTCGCACCCTCCAATGACCACTACCCCATCCATCCACTGACCCTGTACAGCCGTCTCAATGCAGTCTGCAATAACTTCACGCGATACGAGGGAATATTTCATGCCCTCGGTACCCATGGACATACCATCAGAAATCGTAGGGGTTCCAAAGATTTGTGGATTCGCACCCGAGGCGCGTACTGCCTCTACCGCAGCATCAGCCAAACGCTGCAAACCCGCATTGCACGGTGTAATAGTGGAATGCGCATTGGCTACTCCCACCATCGGTTTGGCAAAATCCTCTTTTTTATACCCAAGCGCGTAATACATCGAACGATTAGGCGCGCGTGCTACCCCTTGTGTAATGTTTTTAGAACGTCGGTTTGCATTATGAATAGGTATAACGGGGCTGGATGAGCGCAGCGGCGTGCCGTGAGACATACAAAACTTTCCTTCAAATTAAAACAGCCGCACCTGCGAGAAAAAACTGGGCGGCATTCTGTATTTATTCCAAGCGTAGGGCGTGTCCTCAATTGCCCCAAAGGGCCCATCTTCGGGGTCGTGCGGTGCTC
>JASSUF010000131.1:0-7470 GCA_031963365.1 Mycoavidus cysteinexigens | reverse complement strand
CCGATTGTTTCTTCCGAACGCCTGGCGTCCGGCAGGCCGCCTACTGTGCTATCAAACTCCACCCCACTAACCACAAGAGAAGCAAAGAACGGTAGGTTGGTGGTGACGGAGGAACCCCAACATGCAAGCCACTGCGTCCTGTATGACCGGCTTACAAACTTTCAAAAACAAAAATTAAGAGTCAGCGGTGCGCATGTTGGGGTTCGTGCTTAACCCCAACCTACGAATCCTGTGAAAACTGCATCTTATGTAAGCGTGCATATAGGCCTTCTTGTTCCAAAAGCTCAGCATGGCTACCTGATTCAACAATGCGACCCGCGTCAATCACGACTATCCGGTCCGCGCGCTCAATGGTGGAAAGCCGATGTGCAATCATCAATGTAGTACGCCCGGCCATCAGTGTTTCCAGCGCTGACTGCACATGCCGCTCTGAAGCTGCATCTAATGCAGAAGTAGCTTCATCCAAAATCAAAATCGGCGCATCTTTATACAGTGCCCGCGCAATAGCCAAACGTTGGCGCTGTCCCCCGGATAATTTCATGCCATTGCCACCAATAACCGTCTCTATCCCGTTTGGCATTGCTGCTACCGCATCTGACAACCAAGCTGCTTGCAAAGCTTTCCATACTTTAGCGGGGTCGGGTGTTTGTCCATACGCTATATTGGCTGCAATAGAATCATTAAACAAAACCACATCTTGGCTTACCAATGCAATCTGCCGGCGCAGATCTGCCAAAACGTACTCTTGCAAAGGCACATCATCTAGCAAAATGCGACCGGCAGTAGGGTCAAAAAAGCGCGGCAATAAGCTTGCCAATGTGCTTTTTCCACTCCCTGATGGCCCCACCAAAGCCACCACCTCACCAGGCTCAACCACCAAAGAAATCTGATCTAAAACTAATGGCAAACTCAGCTCTGCGGGGCTCTCAGTAGCTTTGATATTTTCAGAAGCAGAGGCTAATCCGGATGAGCCATACCTAAAACACACTTTCTCAAAGGTTAATTTTCCGCGAGCACGCTGTATAGGCCGCTCCCCTCCCGTAGACTCCACTCGAGGTTCATCAATCAGATTAAAAATAAACTCGGCTGCTGTCACACCACGCTGCAAAGGCTGGTTTACGTCAATCAAATGTTTTAGAGGCGAAATCAAAAGCAGCATCGCTGTTACAAAGGCAACAAACCCTCCAACCGTGGTTTGATCTGCAACAGACTGCAATACAGCAATAGTAATGACCGCTGCTAGTGCTATAGAAGCGAGTAACTGCGTCAAAGGCTGTGCAAGCCCACCAGACACAATCATGCGCATCGCATAACCGCGAAGACGCTGACTCATCTCCAAAAAACGCCGAAGCTCGTAAGGCTCACCGTTATGTACTTTGACTACTTTATAGCCCCCCACCGTCTCTTCAACCACATAGGTTAATTCATGAGTGAGCTTTTGATGTTCGAAATTGAGGTGGCGCAAACGTCGATTAATTTTCGACATTAACCCACCAATCACCGGGAAAATAATCGCCACCACCAGCGTAAGCCGCCAGTTCAAATAAAAAAGGTAACCTAGCAAAAATAAAACCGTCAATGCATCACGCATCAACGTAATCGCCAAATTAATAAAAATACTGAGAACCTGGTTTACTTCAAAAATAACTGCATTAATCAGCGAACTAGCCGTTTCTGCTTGAAAAAAAACGGCATTAGCTTGCAAAATGCGCTTAAACATCTGTACACGCAAATTCAGCGAAATACGATTAGAAGCCAAGCCCAGCAAATAGTTCGATGCATATTGCGCACCACCGCGCACCACCGCCAAACCAATCACCGCCAGCGGTACAAACCACTTTAGATGCCCAATGCGCTCTTTCGCCTTAAAACCCTGATCTAACAAAGGCTTTAAAAGCGCAGGAATACACGCCTCCGTTGCCGCCACCAAACCCATCGCACAAACAGCAAACAGCAGCACCTTCCAATGCGGGCGCGCATACCGCCATAAACGCAATAAAACCGAAGAGGCGGGCGAAGTGCCTCGTTCCATTGGCGTGTCCGAACCTTCTTTAATAGAAGGCTTCGAGTGTTTATATGTGCTCATTCCACTCTTTAAAAAATTTAAAACCTGCATATGCAGGTCAAAAGCGATAGTTACAGGTCAGCCCTACCCCACAAGCTCAATCTGTATTCAAAAGATGCTTTTTATCCTTCACATCCTTCCATTGATCCGCATCAGGCAAAGACTTCTGTGAGCGCGTAATCGTAGGCCACTTAGCCGCCAGTTCCACATTAATTTTAATAAACGCCTGCTGATCCCCTGGCACATCTTCCTCAGCATAAATAGCCTCTACCGGGCACTCAGCCACACACACCGCGCAATCGATACACTCATCCGGATCAATCGCCAAAAAATTCCCCAAAGGCCCTGCGCTTTTATGAAAGCAATCCACAGGGCACACATCCACACAATCTGTGTACAGGCAATTAATACAGCTTTCAGTCACCACGTGAGTCATGGAGATTTCCCATCTAATAAAAAGACGACTTGCAAAAAACACTATTGTATAGCGTGGCTCCCCTATTCTCATTAGAAAATAACATCCATGCGCAGTGACAAGGCTACAGCCTGATGACTATAATCGCGCTCTTGCAGATCCCATTTGCTGGAGTAGCTCAGTCGGTAGAGCAGCGCATTCGTAATGCGAAGGTCGGGGGTTCGATTCCTCTTTCCAGCACCATTTAAGTCTTTGATTTATAAAGGTTATTTTATTCTTCTATAAAAAAATTTACTTTTTTGTAATGCCACTACAGCTAAATTACAGCTACCCAGTGGCATTACAAAGTCTTGATGCATCGTAGCTGCAGTATGTGAATACCCCCACTGCGCCAAATGCGAAACAGATATTGCGCGTACCGCTGTACTAATCGAAATCTAATGCCCTAGCAGCTCCAACTCCCTTATCCTCATCTTGAAGCGCCACTTCCAGGACTGACCGAGCTTCTGGTGATAGGGGGGGTGCCCTGCTTCATACTCCACTTCTTTATTCTTTACTGCCCCCAATAAAATGTCTTTGCATATATTAAATAGTAAGTCATCGTGATATAGGGCGACCGCTGCTTGAACTTTAATTCTCTCATCCTTATCTTGCAACGCTACTTCTAAGACTGAGCGAATTTCTGGTAATAGAGGGCGGGGCTGACCCAATAGCAGGACCGTACGACATCTCTGCCCTGGTTCATAATCCCCATTTGTATCCTTTACTGCGTCCAATAAAATTTGCTTGCTGATAGCGAGAAATATGTGATGACAGCCTAGAAATAATTATATTTAAATACACATAGAAAATTGACGAGCTCAGGCTGCTTCTATCTAAGTTTTGCACTAAACTTATAATATATACATACCAAGTATGCAGAGAATATTAAGCAATTTTTTGTGATAGTGTTTTATATAAATGAAACGGAAAGCACAACAGCCTATAGCCAAATTCGACATGAGCAAAATAAAAAGATAAAAAAGCTGAAGCGTTCTGGGGATTATGCGTAAGTTCTGCCCGGCGCCGCAGAGCACAGAATGAATAGCAGCGCATAGTGTTTATTTTTATAGCAGATAGTTTATGTTGTACCGATCACGGGGTAGCGCCGGACAGGCTTGCTTCTAAGCTTGGGATCTCGCAGCAGACAATAAGGCCCCTTTTAGCGTGGGAGACAGTACAATTATAGTTTCCACGCCGATACAGAGCCTCCTTGCATCGCTGTTACATTCAATAATTCGTCTATCCAACTCAGATCAAATTTTCTTATAGAAAAATTTTTCTAGGCGGTTTATCGCTTATTTTTCACAAAAAAGGAAATTTTTATGGAAATTCCCATTTCCGAATCTACCCGACCATCATACACCAGCGCTACAACTATCTGGTCGTTTCAGGATAGATTTGAAGATACTAATATCATTGATCTAGACACTCGTTTTATAGGCGAATTTGTTCTTGAAAAATTAATGGAAAATTCCAAAGATCGTTTTTATTCAAATTACCTCGATACTCGAAAAATATCGAATTATGAAAGTCTAGAAACCATTCTTTTTTCTCTAGAAAGAAGCAAGATTTTCGCAGAAACTTGTCTAAAATTCGGCTCCCTTGAAATAATTGAAAATTCAAAAGTATTAGAAACGTCAGAAGACGAATATACTAAAACCCAGCTAGCATCTATTTACGGCACACGTCTCACCAATACTTTAGCAAATTATTTAACCAAAGTTATTCTTATTACACAAGGAATACCAATAAATGGCTTATCTGAGGAAGACTCAGAATATTTGACAAAAATATTCGAGCCATTTTCGTCTAATGAATCTTTAAAGAAATTACTACATACCTACGAAAAGCTCGAAGATATTATAAACACAGTTTACTTCATAACTGTTGTTATCGTCTCTTTATGGACAAAGAGTGGTAATCATGAGTCGTATGCGTATCTCACAGGATTTCGTCAAGCCTTATACTGTGAGGATGAAAATGAAGTTTCTATAAGGTATGAATCCGATCTTTTTTCTTCTGTAAGGCAAGGTGCTGGTATCGCCGTACCTGGCATTTCAGGCCCAGCCTTATATATAAACGACATAGATAAAAAATATAATAAAACACATAAAAATGGCAATAAATTAAATTTTATTATTACCGCAGAAATAGCCGAGTTATGTTATGGGATGATAGAAGATATGCATAATTTATTTAATAAAATTTTACCTGTCCAATCCGCAAAAATACAAAATGCTTCTGAAGCAAAAACATTAAATAATTCAAATTTATCAGCTTACAATTTTACTTGTGTAAAAAATGAAATTGCATACAAGTTTAATAAATTTCAAGAGGCCAAAAAAGCACTTCAAGAGATAGAAAAAGAGGGCATTCAGGAAAGAGAAAGCGTCAATTTTTCTTCTGTATTTAATAAATATGCTGAAGACAAATATAAAATATGGCTAGAAGCTTACAAAAAAGAGTCCAAACTTATAGCACAGGCAACACAATTTGCATGAATATATAAAAACAGCCAAGTGCAGTCCCAATAATAATGCTCAAGTGAATATCACCACAACTAATTACTAATATCTCAATTTAGTAAAATCTTTTATTGTTTTTAGCATAAGAATATAAGAACAAAGGAATGGGGGACTGCCTTAAAAGTTAGATTACATATTTAGCTTTTGAAGCAGTCTAAAACTCATCTCTTTTAAGCTTGCCAAAAGCTCTTCAAGCTAAAGTGTAGTTTGTGACTGGCCTAGTGCCGATATCTATTACATATATTTCGAATACTTTGGGTTCAATAGATTCTTCGGGCTTAGCTATGATAATCAAAGATATCTTTGCATCAGTCTTCTGCCAAGTTATTTCAGAAATAGAAGCAGGCACCTCGAACTCTACGGTGGCTTTAGCTTCATAGGTTTGCATAGACCACACCCGAATAATATTATCCTCACTGACTGAGGCAAGCCATTTGCTATCTTTAGTGAAGGCCATCTGAATTATCTTTGAGGTGCCTTCTTCTAATCTAAGACAAGGTCCTTTCAAAGTAGAGTCCTCATCACTTTGGTCATTTTTATTAATGAGGGTTATAATATTAGTGCCCCCATCAATTCGTCCGAATGCAAGCCATTTTCCATCTCGAGAATGAGCCACTGCGGTGATAGGTAGTTTTTCTGAAAAATTCCAAACTTTCTCTTCTATCTCTGAAGTTACCTTGTCTACTTTATATATTTTTGTAAAGCAAATTCCTTCCTCTCTGACGGAAGCTACCCATTTATTATTATCTGGAAAAATAATAGTTATAGGCAAAGAACTAGCCGTATCTGCATCATTAGAAGTTTTTTTATTAGAGCCCAGAATATGTTTTGCTTTTCCACCCACCACAGCCGGTAAGTTACTTTGCACTCTCGATACGATATCTTCTTCTAAAGAATTAAATCTACTCAATAATAATTGTTTGCCCGGAATATCATGCTCGATCACCCATTTCATATCCGATGATATTCTCACAGGTATAGGAGTAAGTGTTACGTCTTCGATGAATGGTAATGGCCGCCAAATCACACGTGGCTCACTTGCAATATCACAGCTCCACGCCCAAGCGATATTCATCGAGCGAACAAAAAGTAATTTACCGTTTGCTGACAATAAAAGATTAAAAAAATCAGCGTCAGAAATGGGGGTAAATTTTGAGAAGTCCTCTAAAAAATCTGCTATTACTGGAACTTTAGATACGAAACTTATTCCTTTTTGAACAAATGGAGGCATAAGTCCTTGGAATGAATTTACCATTCGCCTGTGATTATCACCATAAGGATCAAGTGGTATCGTTTTTCTATCAAAAGAGCGTATTTTTTCTAGTTTTTTACCATCTAACTGAATTTCATATATAAAAATTTCTCTAGAAGATGCGCTAGTTGCTGCCATTCTTTTCCCATTAGCAGACAAGGAAAATATATTGCAACCCTCATCAATTTTGCCTATACGATGGCTCTGGTTGATGGTTATCTTCTTTAGCTCCAATGGAGCAGGCTCAATAGCTGTAGCGCAATTAGCCGTATTAGTAGGTGCAGATGATAGGTAAATGCTACTTGTAGGTGGTGAAGATGATATGGGATTCATGTTTCTCTTATTGAGTACCAATAGGCAAAATGGAGCGATTCAACAGCGCTTTAACAAGCCGAAAGGCAGCCTTCTGAGGCCAGCTCACTGCTCTTTGATTTCGCAGCAGATCGTGAAGTTAAGTTGCTCATATTCAAAATGAGCCCTTTTGAATCGGCAATTCCCTCCCACCCATTCATAGGGAATGAAAGTAGAATTTTCTGCGATGGAAAAAGAGGAAATTTTACATGAAGAATGCATATTTTTAAGATAATTCTTAAAAATATTAGGGACTGGAATTGCCTCTTCCAGAGCTATGCCGTGAGCATGGGATGAGTTCAGCGCTGTTTTACAACTCAGCGCAATGGGAGGTTCGGTTTATACTTTTTATATTTGTGTAATGTCCAAGGCTTAACGATGGAAAACACCCTAACCCTTATCCTCACTACACTGCCCTCAAATGAGGCAGCTGAGATATTTAGCCGTCAGGCACTTGACGCGAAGTTAGCAGTTTGTGTCACACAATTTTCGCCAGTACAGTCCCGCTATTTTTGGCAAGGCGAATTCGAGGAAACAGAAGAGATTATGCTGCTTTTTAAAACTACTGCCGAAATAGCACCAGCGCTAAAAGAATGGATCACTCTCCATCATCCCTATCAAATTCCTGAAATTCTCAGCTGGCCTATTTCGGCCAACCCTGCTTATGCCCACTGGGTAATAGCAGGCGCCCAAAATCCAGCTATCTAAACTTTGTAAATCTGAAAAATTGCTTTGTTTAGGACTGATTTGCATATATTTATAAGTCAATCGGCATAGGGGGCAGCCTTCTGAGGCTGCACCCCTGCCACACCACCCGGCA
>JASSUF010000130.1:0-7532 GCA_031963365.1 Mycoavidus cysteinexigens | reverse complement strand
TACTTAAGTACAATGAATACCTGGCACGCCACGACCCCGAAGATGGGCTCTTTGGGGCAATTGAGGACACGCCCTAATTTATCTCTGCCACAGATGCATGCACATAACGTAGGGCACGCCCTATGCTTTTTTAAAAACTACCTTCCCATGATGACTGATCACGCGATTGCAGACTACCTCCTAAGCCATCCTGAGTTTTTTAATCAGCATGCAGAGTTACTAGCTTCGATACGACTGAATATTCCAACTCACCCTGGCGTGCTCTCTTTGCAAGAACGTCAAATGCAAATTTTGCGTGATCGGCAGCAGCAATTAGAAGAGCGTCTGGGTGCATTGTTACGGTACGGCCAAGAAAATGACACGCTAGCCAGCAAACTCAGCCGCTTTACCACGCAGCTTTTAGCCGAGCGCGAGACAGCATGCCTACCCCATACCGCGTTAGCAGGGTTACGTGATATTTTTGATATACCTCAAGTAGGTTTGCGGATGTGGGGCACTGCGAAGCGCTTTGCCCACCCCCCCTACACGGATGACGTAGGCGAAGAAGTGCGTACTTTTGCTAGGCAATTACAAAGCCCCTACTGCGGGACGGATTTCACCCTTCCTGCTGCGCATTGGTGCAATGAAGTTGCCTCTGACTCTTGCGCGCAGAAAACGGCGACTGTCGAAGCGGTGGCTGAACCCGCTTCTATAGCGCTGCTCGCACTACGCCACCCCGGCATTCCAACCTGCCCAGCATTTGGATTACTGGTTATGGGCTCCCCCGATGTAAACCGTTTTCATTCTGATGTGGCCACGGACTATCTTGCGCACCTTGGAGCCATCATTGGTGCAGCATTAAGTCGTTTACTGACTAAAACAGCGCTTCATGCAGCGTAACCCCCTCTCTTCCTCCCCTCCCTCTTTTGCGCATGCTTGGCTTGAAGCGCTAGCGCATGAGCGCAAATTATCCACGCATACGCTTAGCAGCTATAGCCATGCACTCTCAAAACTGGCTGAATTGGCAAAGGGCCGCGCGCTTGAGACCTTAGAGCCCAACGATATCCGGCTAGGAGTAAAGCAGGCACGCCTGCAAGGTCTAAGCGCTCGCTCAATCGCACACCGTTTATCGGTATGGCGCAGTTTTTATCGATGGCTTGCCAAGCACACTACGCTGCTACGCAACCCGGTAGCAGCCGTGCGCGCACCTAAACGTGCTAAAACACTTCCCAAAGCGCTCTCTATTGACGATGCGCATCAGCTAATGGAAGCAGCCACAACCGTAGGCCTGCATGAAGTAGATAAAACCGCGCTACGAGACCAAGCCATACTAGAGTTATTTTATTCATCAGGCTTGCGCCTTGCCGAGCTTATTGGTTTAGATGTGCACTATATAGATAACGATTCTCACCGCTCTTTAGGTTGGCTCGATATGGTGCAAGCGCAAGTGCATGTAATGGGCAAAGGCCGTCGGCAACGCATCGTGCCTGTGGGGGAAAAGGCGAAACAGGCACTACAAGCCTGGCTGCAGATTCGCCCGGCGTGGGTGCGTAATGACCCCTATCCTCTTTTTCTGTCGGTGCGCGGGCAACGTATGTCACCCGGTGTTATACGATGTAGTGTAAAAAAGCGCGCATTGCAAGCAGGTATTCCTACGCATGTCCACCCTCATGTTTTACGCCATTCATTTGCCAGCCATATCTTACAGTCAAGCGGTGATTTACGGGCTGTACAAGACCTACTTGGGCATGCCAGCATTGCGGCTACTCAAATTTATACCTCTCTTGATTTTCAGCATCTGGCACACATATACGATCAAGCGCACCCGCGCGCGAAAAAACAAACCTGATGATTGGATTCAATATTGCGGTACGCTCTATTAACTCAGGACAAGGGACCCCCATTGCGCCGATGAAGTACTTGATGCTCTAATGCTGCCCGTAATCGAGAAGCGACTAAAGCATTTGATAGGGCCCAATGCCAAAGCAGTGCAAATGCACTACAACTTTAGGCGAGAGGGGATATCAACAGGTACAATATGTCCCCTTTTGAGTAGGTATTTGACTGTAAGGGCCACTACTGTAGGTTTTAAAAAACTTTTTATAGTACGCATCACACTCTGTAGCGCCTATCTTTTTACCTAGCAAAACATGGACTCTAGAGCCCATGTAAGCGTCCTTATACCATTCATCAATGACCAAAAAACGACTTTTGACCGAAGCGGATATTTCGCAAATGAGCGAGAAGGACTACATGAATGCAGACCAGCTCGCCTTTTTCAAACATCGCTTAGAACAGATTCTGTCTGAACTCATGCATAACGCAGGCCAAACAACAGAAAACCTGCGCGAAAGTGTTGTAGCCTCAGACCCTGCAGATCGTGCAACTATCGAAGAAGAACTGGCTCTCGAGCTGCGCACCCGTGATCGCGAGCGTAAACTTTTGAGTAAAGTGCGCAAAGCCATCTCCTATATTGAATCTGGAGAATACGGCTATTGCCAAGAAACAGGGGAGCCTATCGGTATCCCCCGGTTACTCGCACGCCCGACAACTACTTTGTCGTTAGAGGCGCAAGAACGCCGCGAGATGCGCCAAAAACTCTTTGGCGATTAATCCAAACTTTTTCGTAGGTTGGGGTGAGGTACAAACCCCAACATGCAGACCACTAACTTGTAACCATTGCTTTAATAGCCATATGCAGGTTTTAGCATGGTAGGTTGGGGTGAGGCACGAACCCCAACATGCAGACCAAAGACCTTCTAAAACCGGCCTATAGTGCCAAAATGGCATAATTAAAGGGCAGTGGTGCGCATGTTGGGGTTCGTACCCATACGCACTAACTTAAGCCAAAGACCAGAGCATATTGTCGCTAAACTGTACAAAAAGTTAAGCGAAAAAAGGGGATTTTTTCCATGAACAGGCTATCTTTTGGCTTAAGTTAGCGCGTATGGGGTTCGTACCTCACCCCAACCTACACAAAAGGACAATCCTATGGAGCAGTATCACGGCACAACCATTGTGTGTGTTCGACGTGGCAATCAAGTTGCGCTAGGCGGAGATGGTCAAGTGACCCTTGGCAATATCGTCATGAAAGGCACAGGCAAAAAAGTCCGGCGCATTTATAACGATAAAGTGATAGTAGGCTTTGCAGGCGCCACTGCAGATGCCTTTTCATTACTAGACCGATTTGAATCCAAATTGGAAAAGCATGGCGGCAACCTCATGCGCTCAGCGGTTGAACTAGCTAAAGACTGGCGCACAGATCGCATTTTGCGCCGCCTCGAGGCCATGCTAATTGTGGCAAATGTAGACGCCATGTTGGTTTTAACGGGTAATGGCGATGTCTTGGATCCTGAGACCGGCGTTTGTGCCATCGGTTCAGGAGGATCGTATGCGCAATCCGCAGCGCTAGCACTCTTGCAAAACACCACGCTTACCCCTAAAGAGATCGTTGAAAAGTCCTTGAATATCGCAGGCGATCTCTGCATTTATACCAATCATAACCTCATCATCGAAACGCTCGACAAAGAATAACCATGAGCTCTACCGACACCTCTGCTTTGCCCTCTGTAACCCCTACTCCCGAAGAAATTGTTTCAAGACTCAATCAGCACATCATCGGCCAGAACAAGGCAAAGCGCGCTGTCGCTGTTGCCCTGCGCAACCGTTGGCGCCGCCAGCAGGTAGCTGAGCCCTTGCGCCAAGAAATTACGCCCAAAAATATATTGATGATTGGACCAACCGGTGTAGGTAAAACGGAAATTGCCCGGCGTTTGGCAAAACTGGCCAATGCTCCTTTTATTAAAATCGAGGCGACCAAATTTACCGAAGTCGGATATGTGGGCCGAGATGTAGATAGCATTATTCGCGACCTAGCTGAAATCGCGATTAAAGAAACGCGCGAATCGGAGATGGTGAAAGTTCGTGTGCAAGCTGAAAAGCGCGCAGAAGAGCGTGTTTTAGACATATTGATCCCACTGCCTCGCACCAAAGGTAAAAGCCGCAGAAACGGTAAATTTGATCTTCTGAAACTCCTGACTGAAGGAGAACGCAGCGCTTCAGATGAAGAAAACGGAGCCAATGCTTCTACTGCAGAGGAAGAAGATACTGAAACGCGCAATGAAAACGATACGTCAAATGAGCAAGAAGGAATCACTCGACAAACTTTCCGTGAGCGCCTTCGCAATGGCGAGTTAGATGACAAAGAAATTAAGCTCGACCTAGCTACACCTGCTGCCACCATGAATATCATGGGCCCTCCAGGCATGGAGGAAATGACGGAGCAAATTCGCAGCATGTTTGCGAATATGGGCGGTCAACGCAAATCGCAACGCAAAGTCAAAATTAAAGAAGCACTCCGACTCTTGGCTGACGAAGAAGCCGAGAAAATGCTCAATGAAGAGGATGTCAAAGAAAAAGCCATCAAAAGCATTGAGCAGCATGGCATCGTTTTTCTCGATGAAATCGACAAAATTGCATCTCGCAATGGGGGCAATGGAAGCGGCGGGGAAATCTCACGCCAAGGGGTGCAACGTGATTTATTACCCTTAGTAGAAGGCACCACCGTCAATACCAAGTATGGAATGATCAAAACAGACCATATCTTGTTTATTGCCAGCGGCGCATTTCATCTGGCCAAACCCAGTGATTTAATCCCTGAGTTACAAGGACGTTTCCCCATTCGAGTGGAACTCGATTCGCTTTCCATAGAAGATTTCGAATCGATTCTCATGAGTACAGATGCGAGCTTAGTTAAGCAGTACCAAGCGCTACTTGCCACTGAAAACGTGCAACTAGCATTTCGCCCAGATGGTATTAAACGGCTCGCCGAGATTGCTTTTTCTGTCAATGAAAAAACAGAGAATATCGGTGCACGACGCTTGTATACCGTGATGGAAAAGTTACTCGAAAAAATCTCGTTCTCCACTCATGAGTACGTTGACCAGCTGGTCAACATTGATGCGAGCTTTGTCGACAGTCAGCTGACCGAGATCGTCAAGAATGAAGATCTTTCACGTTACATTTTGTAAAGAAAAGCGCCTTGAGGGCAATGAAGAATCTACTCTCTTCTCCATTACCCTTAGGGCGTGTCCTAAGCTTCATTCAGAATAACCTCTCTCGTAAGGGCCTTGTGTGACGCCCGAAGACACCACAGCACTAGCCAATACGCTTTTAGACCTACTGCCACAAACACAATGCACTAAGTGCGGCTATCCAAACTGCCGCGCATATGCGCAAGCTATGGCAGCAGGAGAAGCCCAACACAATCAGTGCCCGCCAGGCGGACAAGAAGGCATAGCGCGTTTATCAAAGGCACTCCATCGACCCATTGTTCCATTAAATTTAGGACAAGGGGTAGAACGCCCTCGTCCCGTAGCACATATCGATGAAACACGCTGCATAGGTTGCACACTGTGCATTCAAGCCTGCCCAGTAGATGCCATTGTAGGTGCGCCAAAACACATGCACACCGTTATCGCATCGGATTGCACAGGCTGCGATTTATGCATAGCACCCTGCCCTGTAGATTGTATTAGCCTACTTCCCATCACTGGCACAGCAACCGGCTGGGCCGCTTGGTCTATCGAGGAAGCAAATCGCGCACGCCTGCATTATGCACAGCACACCGAACGACTCGAACGCCTTCAAAAACGCACCCAAAAACCTTTTAAACCGGAGCGTGCAGTAGCTAATACCACTTTGCCAGGTGACCAAAGTACAGCTTCAGATACGCCTGCACCCGATCCTGTTAATACAGCTGCCAATCACTCCCAGCCCTTAACTCAGCCGCCCTCAACACATAAACAAGCTCTACTTCAAGCTATTCTCAAGCGTGTTGAGCGCAAAAATTAAAAGACGGTGGTATGCATGTTGGGGTTCCTTCGTCACCACCAACCTACGCTTCAATGTAGGTTAGTTGAGGTGCGAGCCCCAACATGCATACCACCGTCTTTTTGAATACCTGCGTAACATCAGATGTTTAAGATAGAAATACACTTTCAACCAAGAGCATGCATTCACCTATTTGGAGCTTTCCTATGTCGGTCTACGACAATTTAAAAAAATTGGGCATCACCCTACCTACTCCCTGCACCCCTGCTGCTGCCTATGTCATGAGCGCGCAAAGCGGTAACCTCGTTTACCTATCTGGTCATATTGCCAAAAAAGAAAATGCCGTCTGGGTAGGTCAATTAGGCAGTACTATCAATACACAAACCGGCCAGGCTGCTGCCCGCGCCGTAGCTATAGATATGCTGGCTACCTTGCATGCACACACCACAGACCTAAACCGCGTCAAACGTATTGTGAAAGTAATGAGCCTCATAAACTCCACCTCTCACTACACAGAACAGCATTTGGTTACCAATGGCGCTTCTGAGTTACTAGTGGAAGTTTTCGGAGAAAAAGGCAAACATGCGCGCTCAGCTTTCGGTGTCGCCCAACTCCCACTAGGTGCATGCGTTGAAATGGAGCTGATTGCAGAAGTGGAATAAAAATCTGCTTTTAGACAAAAAGAAAGTGTATGACCTGGCCATTTGGCAGAAAGACAGCACGGAAAAGCTGAAATAGGATGTGTGCTCTTCTCTCTCTCTTATTTGCCAAGGTCATGCACATGATCTCTCAACCGCACGATGGAATTTTTAAGGCACTTTTAAGCGATATCACGATAGCCCGTGATTTTATGGCTGCACATCTACCTCCAGCCGTGCTTGAACACTGCGCGCTCTCCACACTCCGTCTAGAAAATAGCGCATTTATCGAAGACAAAATACAACAGCGCTTCTCAGATATCGTTTACAGCCTACGATCAAAAGTAGGGGGAGCCTATATTTACATAGTGATTGAGCATCAAAATCAAGCCCAGCGAATGATGCCGCTGCGGATGTTGCGCTATCAACTCGGTGTCATGCAAAAACACCTCGATCAAAAGCGAAGCAAGCGCCTCCCTATTGTCATCTCGATGGTCTTTTATCAAGGATCCAAACATCGCCCATACGCTCACCCGCTCAATATAATGGATTGCTTTGAGCAGCCTGCACTAGCGCGAGAAATGTTTCTTGGCCCCATACAGCTTATTGACCTGAACCTCATTCCCGATGAAAAACTACGTACCCATCAAAATGCTGCCGTATTAGAAATAATAATGAAACACATACGCACAAAAGACCTAGTACCTCTTTTCCAAGAAGTACTACCATTATTGGCAAAGTACCCACTATCCATTGACAGAGAACGAGCAGTACTTCACTATTTAATGGAAAAAGGCAAGTGTAGCGATTATGAGCAGCTCATTGCATTGGTAGATGGACACGCTCCACATTACGGAGAACAGGTGATGACACTGGGACAGAAACTCAGGAAAGAAGGCTTTCAAGAAGGTATGCAACAGGCTAGGACTCTGGGTCAGCAACTCAGAGCCGAAGGCTTTCAAGAGGGTATACAACAGGCTAGGACTCTGGGTCAGCAACTCAAGGAAGAAGGCTTTCAAGAGGGTATGCAACAGGCTAGGACTCTGGGTCAGCAACTCAAGGAAGAAGGCTTTCAAGAGGGTA
>JASSUF010000129.1:0-7532 GCA_031963365.1 Mycoavidus cysteinexigens | reverse complement strand
CAACTTACGGGAGGACTTGCACCTCCAAGATTGCGCCCATGCTGGGCGCACCCACAAAAGTATTCTGAGGTTCTCAATATAAAGGACGCACAAATCCAAGGGGTACAAGGCTTAAGCACGGTGGATACAAAACTGTTGAAGCAGGGAGGCGCAGTGGACGAGCTGGCAGAGCAAGAGGCAGTAGTGCAAGACATCGTCTAAGGATCACACGATCGAAACCCGTTAAGCAATCACCTACATTTGCATTCTTAAAGTACAAAAAAACCGCATGCCAAATTGGTCTGCGGTTTTTTATTTTGCATCTTTATAAGATATTTCTTATAATAAATAAGTAATACCTTATTTCCCCACTCTAGCCAGAAAAATCTCTACCTTCACTTCTATGTATATAAATCAAAATTATACGGCTTACAATAATGTATTTTATACATCTTCTTATAGCACAGATTTAGCCAACTCTATTCAATATACCTCTCCATATGAAAATATAGATGAAATCGAAAATTTTATCCTAGACATTGGCCTTACTTCGATACAGTCAAATATTAAAAATATCACTATGCATTCGGCATCTTCATGCGAGGCATACATTCAACAATCGATAAATACTTTATATATAATATTAGACGCATATATCAACTCAAAAATAACAACCGATCCAGACCCAATATATAAGACCCAACATAATCTAATAAAATCGATTAATAAAAAAGTAGACGAATGCTTTAACCGCAATTTCAATACCAATATTGATTTTCTTATACATGCAAAACGAGAGTTAAAAAATATTCCTCTCTACGAAATTAACGCATGCTATCAATCAAGACTAAAAGAGCAAAGAGCATACTCACTAACTCCACAAGAAAAAGCCAAGCAAGCCTTAGAAAAAGTGAGTCTAATGATGGCTGAATTTGAAACGCATGACAGAAAATTCATGCTAAAAAGAGAAAATACTGCTAGCCTACACGAGCCTAAAAGAGACAGTTGATACGCCTTCCCCATAACCCAAAGCCAGTTCTCTCGTTATTTTTTTCGATACATCCAGGCACTTTCCAAGTTGGAAAATTAAGTCTGCGGTATCTTGCTTGGGCGAAACGGTGTAAATCTCCACTCCGAATTGGCCTGTTAGCCTGGGGAACAACTCCTTAACTTGATGGGGGGAAGCCAAAATTAGATCTGGTTTTAGCTGGTTTACTAGATCAAAATTTATATCCTTCCCTCGGCATACTTGCATCACTTGATCTGAGTGCCATTGCTTATCTTTCTTCGCCACACCCACTAACTTTTCAGCAGCCCCCAGCCTGTAGATCAGATCACTTACCCCTGGCACCAGGATAACAATCCTTTCTATATCTTTTCCCCGTGGCAATTCCTGCGATTTAAAATTAAAAAGAATCTGCCCTGCCTGCTCACAAACCTCACAATTGAAAGCCTCTATCTCACCAAAAATCAACCGGCACTTATCTTGTGCCAGCCATTCAAGTTTAATATTTTGAATTGCACAAAGTAGCTGCCTATTGCTTTCCTCCATTCTTTCTAAAAACACTCGAATTCTTTGTGCGGCTTCTTCAGAAAAATTTGGATCACCGACCTCTCTTTTCTCCTCTATATTTTTTAAAATGGCACGGGCAATTATCTGAGTGTACTTTAAATCAATACTTCCATTTTTTTTCAAACAACGAGGGTCGTGAAGAATAGCAAGATAGGTTAGCAGCCTGTCTCCAGTGAAATTTAAATTTAACGCATCCTTGGCACCTTCAAATTTATTTTCTTTATAAATTTTACAAATAAGAAAGGGAATGGATGGAATAGCCTTGCTAATAGGTTTAACCTTAAAATCAAATTTAACCATATATTCATATTCAGCTTCAGCTTTAGCCTTATCTTTAACTACAACATCAGGTTCTAAAATAGACTGAATAGCTCTTAATGCTCTTTTAAAATTTACTGAGGCAGTATCCCCAGCCTGCTGCATCATTAATATATAACCTGGAGCAACAAAACCAATGCAAGCATTAAAAATATATTCCATTTTTATTCCTCAATAATCAAAAACATCTTAGTCATGAACATTAATACTTTCTCTTACATTGAATGCTACTACTACAGTTTGTATTGCAATTATCAATTTATAGCTTACTAAAAAAGAACTTTCTATCAAAATGCCAGTCAAGGATAAAACCTGTTTTATAGCCTGGCATTTAAATTATGCGAGCTGTGCAAGTTATTTGTTTATATTGCACAATGGCGGAAGGAATTTGAATGTTTATTGAAAATAGCAGATATGCAAACATAGAATAGAATGTTTTGCTCTTTATTCCTTCTACCCTCATCCATCACATCGAGTGCACTGGATTCAGACTTATATAAAGAGTGCATGCATTAGAGATCATGCACTTTCATTTTCTGAACCATCTAGCATAGATAGCTAAAAGCTGCTCTTTAAACTGCCCCAAAATTTTAGACAAAAACCCAATTTGAAGCCAATCTAAATCGAAATAAAACCAGATTATTTGTATGGCATTTATATTTTTAAGGATTCTATCTATATTTTCATGGAAAGAAATAAAATTGGCGCTAGTCTTCAGCCAATGCAAATTATAAAACATCTTCTTTTTCAAATTAGCTGACATTGGCTTATTGGACCATTTTTCAAGTATATCTAATGCCTTAATTTTATGATCGTTGTTATCTAAAAAATAATAAACAATGCCCATAAAACAAGGAATTGATGGCGCAATCTCTTCTAGAGCCATTTCTTTTTGAGAAAAAAAGTCTATTTGACTAAATGCCCAGTCTTTGTCCAAATATAGGTTAGATATAAGAAAATTTAAAACCTTCCCTCTTTCTTTTTGGGATAATTCTACTTCGGAGCATAATTGCTCTACTATCCATTCAAATCTTTCACAAAGATATGGAAATTTTTTTGATAGCATTCGGCCAGATAATAAATTGCATAAAATCTGTTTTTTTATTTCCAGTGTTATTCCGCCTTTGTCTAAAAGACTATTTATTTCATCCAACATTTTTTCTTTTATAACATCATCATGTGGCACCCCCCCCAGTGAACCAAGCGCATAAGAATAAAGCTCAACCACTCTCTCTTTTAGCTGGTCAGGCATTTCCTGCGAAGAAACAAAGCTAATCAAACATTGATAATTTTTTATTTTCTGATCTCTAGTTAGGGGGAGCGCTACTGTACAGCGCGTCCAATATTCAAGCATACACATGCTATCTAATATTTTGCTACGGTCAAAATAATGTCGGAGATGATTAAACAGAGCGGCTTGAGCAGAATCAATATAAGGATGACTGCTTTCGCAATTCAAGCTTAAATTGCCCATTAAATCATCCCTTTCGGGCATGAGGCTGGCAGTTAAATGATCCAACATCCTGGGCACTGAAGTATCCTCTTTATCAATCAAAGCAGATACTTGGTCGACCAAAAGTCGTCTTTTTTTAGGTGATGGACAATGCAGTAGTAACCATGCAGTATTCTCCACATACTCACGAGGTGGAAGTTCCTTATCAGTCATGACTGCTGTAATTTTTCGAGCAAAAAAACGGGTGTGATGGCTTGCAAAGAAGTCTCGTCTCTGCTCGAGAGAAAGCGAACTGACCGTATCAGTGACTAATGGAAAAAACTGCTTGCTTGCACTAAAAAGACTCCCCAACTCCGAGGGCTCTAGATATTTCGCAATTTCCCTCATGAGTAATGGATTGAAAAATATATTTGAAGCAGGGGTAATTGTAGTAGTCATCGCACTTATTCTTCTAAGAAATAGGCTAACACTTTGTTTATATAGGGTTATTGCTTATATCCTAAAGCTAGGAGGAGTCTACCCGTAAAAACTATAGGGCAGCCATGCAAATGGCTAATCTTTTCAGCGTGGCAATCCCTGTGATTTAAAATTAAAAAGAATCTGCCCTGCCAGCTCACCCACCTTATAATTTAAAGCCTCTACCTCACCAAAAATCAGCCGGCATTTATATCGTGTTAACCATTCAAGCTTAATATTTTGAATTGCACAAAGTTGTTGCCTATTGCTTTCCTCCATTCTTTCTAAAAAAACTTGAATTCTTTGCTCAGCTTCTGCAGAAAAATTTGAATCCCCAACCTCTCTTTTTTCTTTTATATCTTTTAAAATTGAGCGGGCAATTATCTTGGTGTACTTTAAATCAATACTTCCATTTCTTTTCAAACAACGAGGGTCGTGAAGAATAGCAAAATAAGTGAGCAGTCTGTCCCCAGTAAAATTTAAATCTAACACATCCTTGATATTTACAAATCTATTACTTTCATAAATTTTACAAATAAGAAATGGAATAGATGGAATAGCTTCACTACTCCTTTCAAAAGCATATTCAGTCTCAACCGTTTTAACTTCAGGCTCTAAAATAGACTTAATATCTTTTAATGCTGTTTCAAAAGCTCTTGAAGCAGTATTTCCAGCCATCTGCATCATTTTTCGATAACCTGGAGAAACAGAATCCATGCAAGTATTAAAAATATATTCCATTCTTATTCCTCGACAGTTAGAAATATCTCCAGCCTGAAAATTAATACCTTCTTTTACATTGTATGCTACTACTATTTATGCATATTGCAATTATCAATTTTTAAGCTTACCAAAACAGAACTTTCTATCAAAATGCCAGTCAAGGATAGAATCGGCCTTGATACCATTAAAACTAACATTTAGTTATAAGGTCTTTTACCTATAATTTTGTTACTTGTGTACCGAATGAATCTATTTGCTGCCCTTTATCGTATTCAAAGTGTAGTACTTACAGCTAGCGATGAAACCGTATCATTGGTAAAAATACAGAAAATTACTGATCGAATTAGAATGCTTTTCTATTGTAAATAGAAGCTCTCCAAGCAAAGCCTCCAAAATTCATATAAACATCTTATTGTCAAGTACTTTTTATCTTTACATTTTGCCTGAACAGCACGTCTGAATTAGCTATCTATAACGACAGCGCCAATGATATAGCTGCTGTGCAGCATGTCAGTAAGGCTTTGTTACCCTATCACCACCAGGAAAATGATTAATGAATCCAAGTTCAATTTCCAGCAACGCAAATAGTAGAGCAAGCCAAAATTATTCAAATACAGCAAATACAGAAGTGCAGAATAGCAGTAATTCATCACTTGCGGTTCATGAGAAATCATCATCATTCACTATAGAACGTGATGAAAAAATACAAGCTTTATCTAGCTCCTCCAGACACGATCTCACCATAAAAAATATAAGCAAATTTGAAAAAGATTTTCGATTATTATCATCTACCACAGAAAAAGATTTTCAATTATTATTATCTGCTACAGCAAAAGAGAATACATTTTTCAAACAGGATCTGATTATCTCAGTCGAAGATACCTGTCTCAATGCAACAGGCATCAACCATCTTCAAACCACCCAGCATTTAAGGCGTTGCTTGCAATCGGTTAAGATGGAGAAAGAGGAAAAAAACCGTTCATGGAGTTGGCCGTTAAACTACCTGAGGTATTTAAAAGAGGAGCATCTAAGGATATATCGAATATAAAGGAATTAATACAACTCGTTCCTGTCAAAGATCTTGATTTATATCGTGAAATAATGAGTGCCGTTGCACAGCAATGTTTATCTCCTATTGACAATCTACCCGCTACCTGGGGGTTGGGCATAATGATTAAAAATTGCCCCGCGAACCTACTCATTGGCGCTGAAAAAACATGCGATTTAGTGCGACTACTCAGAATTTTTCAAGCGCCTCTAAAAGATCTTATTCAGCATGAAAAATATAATGAAAAATCACTGTCAGTTGTACTGCAAACTGTTTCTCATTTACTCGATGCAATGTTCCTAGTAGGCATCAATCAGATTGATTATGCTGAAATACAAAAACCATTAGATGGCTTGCTTGAAAAATTATGCAAACAAAAAGAAAATCCAGCATTAGCTTGGCAAGCAAACTATGCCAGATATGCACTTGCATACTTACCCAACAATGAAGGCCCATGGAGTCATTTAGTACATCATTTTTCTGAGGAATCGGTTCCTATAGCTATACTGTTGGCATTTGAGATGTATCTGATAGGAACGCTCGCAATACCTTTCCTCCATTTCTGTAAGCACCACTTCCATGCCTTTACGCATCTTGCTGCAAATATAGTACTTACTATTCCTAATGTACTATCACATCGCAGGAACAGCGCTTCACCTCAAAGTTGGTATGTAGGCATTACGCTTTGTGGATATCTTCATTGAAGCCGGCAATTTAGTGCTACTGGAAAAATTTGTCCGTCATAGCGGCGAAGCAAAAAATAAAGATTTTTTATTGGGGCTTTGCCGGCGCCTAGAGCAGCTGATTCTTGCTCATCCAATGCAACCTGAAGCCCAGAAAGGCACTATCAAATTCTTAGGCAGCCTGACAAAAGACCATACACAATGGGGCAATCATCAAGAAGTCCAAAACGCTGTAAAAGCGGCGCTAGTAAATATAAAAAAAACACTCAGCGAAACATTACAACAAGAGATTGACGCAACCTTGAGCAATCCGATTGGGAAACAAACAACATTACCTGAACCTAGTCATACTGCAAGCGTTATTAATAGAGAGCTCCCTTGGAATATCAATTTAGAGTCGCCAGCAGCAGAAAGTACCTTATTAGGTATAGCTAGACAGGAATTACTGTCTCAACCTCATCCAAATGACTTTAAAGATATAAAGAGCAATATTGAAGCTCTAAGCAAAAATTATTTTACAAAGCTAAAGAAAACCCCCTCTATCCAAAATGCGCTGGCGCAATATGTTGAGCTACAAGAAACTCGCGTAAGTGAGGAGGGTTTACAGCGTTATCCATTAGATCGAACAGTTAAAGATTTTCTAGCCGATCCAAGTAAACACGTATTGCTGCTATTAGGTGATGCAGGCAGCGGGAAAACCTTATTTTGTCACCATTTAGCGCAACAACTATGGGAAGCTTACCACTTAGGGGAAGCCTCCCCCAGCCAAGAGGAACAACAGAATTCGAAGCAAGATCAAAAGAACCCGCGTATACCTTTATTGATTGACTTATCTACATCAGGTTTTGAAGCTGGTAATTTACTTACTGAATGGCTCCGCAAGCAGAAGTTTCGGCTTCACATGTCAAATCTTTACAGAGGGAGCAGCCCATTGTCTTGATTTTAGATGGGTATGAGCGATTTGCAGACCAACATTCCAAATTTTATGGAAGCGCCCAATTAAAGAAGTGGAAAAACACCAAAACCATCATTACTGCTCGTGCTGGAGAGATCAGCAGACGTTACGACTACCTGTTTTGCCCGGACAACCAATCTGATAGTTTGCAGATAGCAGAAATAGCGCCTTTTTCCGATCAAGATGTTTATTCTTTTATCAAACAGTATGCTGTTTATGACCGCTTAACCTATGGAAGTGCAAGCAGTTATAGAGTAGCACTGGGGTTTATTCGGAGTTTAAGCGCGCGAAAGCATCACCCTTTTTCTTTAAAAATGGCCCTAGATTTCCTGCCGGCCTTGGGT
>JASSUF010000128.1:0-7539 GCA_031963365.1 Mycoavidus cysteinexigens | reverse complement strand
GCCATGCGACATCTCAACTTTGCTCAGATACGACACTACAACTTTGCTCTTACAAAAAATAATGCGATAATTAGCATTATGTAAAATTTATAGTCGATGGGTACAGAGAGATCCTGTGCCTATTGATTGCTTCGCGTCTCCATAAAAAATGACTCTTCCTCTGGTAACAGCCCAATTTGAACTTTCGCCCTGACGGCTCTAAAGGCTTGAATCAACGTAGCTCTTTGTTCGGATGCCAGAGGAATAGGTTGCCCAAGCCCTGCTTCCGTATAAAAATGGAGTCTATTATCTTGGATATAAAGCGGGGCAACGTGTTTACAACTGTAGGGAAACAAGTAACTGATATAGAGGGATTGGATTTGCTCAAGCGTTAAGCCTGGAAGCAAAGTGTACAGATGATTAACATGCAAATCTAAGGCTTGGGCAGCGCTAGATCTGACATATTGACTTTCACTCTGTAATGCTGTGATCAAGACCAAGATGGTGTCTTTAGTCAGCTTTTCTTGTCGGCCTAGTGCCCTGGCAGCTTCAGACTCGCGTTTATCCTTTAGAATATGCGCTTGATAATGTCTGTTCAAATTTCAAGGAGGCATTATCAAAATGGCTCTCTTTGACTTTAACGATTTGCTTTCTTTGTCGAATCCTCTCTCAATTGTCATCACGATAATTGATGCTCCAGGCCTGTTTAGTACTTGAAGACCGAAACCTTTGCCTATCGGGTCATGCACTGTATTGATGAGGTGAGGCAAATTAGAAATATGGGGCGTTGAAGAACGCCCGCAATCTTGAGGAGACTGACGTCGGGTAGCCGAGCCATATTGCTATGCCCTGGCTACCCGACGTCAGTTCACAATGAGCCCTCCCCTTTTACCAGCGCCTCTCTCCATAGCTGCAATATGTGCTCGGCAACGCTCGGGCAAACGAGAATCTGTTGGATGCACTATTGCCTTTTCCATCACCGTCGTGTCAACGATCACTTTTTTACGCTCGACGCTTTAATCACGCCGCTACGTTTAGCCACTTCAATCGTCTCAGCCAATAACTCTTCTACTCCTGCTTCTCCAAGTCGTTTACGCCAATGCGTCAGATTTGACGAGTCAATCGGCGCCTCCGTTTGGAGGTACGTCTCCCCTGTGAAATATTGCTGATAAGGGTTTTCTATCCAACCCAACACCACCTCTTCATCAAACAAACCAAATGCGTATTGCAGATACAGTAAACCTGCTATTGGAAAGTTTCTTAGGAATGCCAAGAAAAACCGATTTTGCCTTATACGTATAAGATTTATTCTTCAATCAGAAACGGCTGCTCCTCTATCAGATAGCGTAGCTTGGGTAACCTGGAAGGCTTGGGTTACAACGGCGATTTGTTCAAGTGTGAGAGGATCGGATTGTCCTAGCCCTGCTGCCGTATAGAACTTCAGTCTCTGATCTTGAATATATAACGGTGCAATATGGGTACAGCTGTATGGAAACAAGACGTAGCTATAAAGGAATTGAATCTGCTCAAATGTTAAGCTCAAAAGCAACATGTAAAGTTGATCAATATGGGACCTTAATACCTCAGCAATCCTAGCCCGAATATACACTTCATCCTTTGGCATTTTTATTAAAGCTTGAATAGCGGCATCGGGCAGTGTTTTCTGACGGCCTAATGCTGCGACAGCCGCATCTCTGATTTTCTTATTTTCATCCGTTAATGCTTCGGTTAGAACTAAGATAGCAGAGGCCGATAATATTTTCTGGGCAGTTAATACACTAATAGCGTTGTCGCTGACTTTTTCGTTCTCATCTTCTATTGCATCAAGTAACGCCAAAATAACGTCAGCAGACAGCATTTTCTGGTTACGTAATGTATTGACAATCTCATCTACGATTTTTTCGTCTTCGTCTTTATATTCGTATTCATTCTTCAACGTTTCAATCAAAGCTAAGTCGACATCTTCAGGCAGCAGTTCCTGGTGGCTTAGTGCCTCAGCAGCCGACCTTCTAATCCATCGATCCTCATCATCCTGCAACACTGTGATTAAGGCCTGGATAATCCTATCAGACAGTATTTTCTGCTTGCCTAATGCATCGATAGTCGCAACCCTGATACTCCAATCTTTATCTTTTAATGCTGCGCTTAATTTCTCAATGGTATCCCTAGGTAACGTTTCCTGACGCCCTAAACTTTTAACAGCTGCGTATCTGATGTCCTTGTCTTCATCTCTTATTAACTCTATGATTAGAGCTTGGTTAATATTATCAGACAGCATTTTCTGGTTGTCTAATGCATTGATAGTCGCAATCCTAACGCTCCGGCTTTCATCTTTTAATGCTGCGGTCAATTTCTGATCGACATTCCCAGGTAATGTTTCTTGATGAGCTAGAGCTTTGACAACTGCGCATCTGACGCCCTCGTTTTCATCTCTTAAGGTTGTGATTAGAGCCATAATAGTGTCGGCCGACAACGTTTTCTGTTGACCTAATACTTTCACAACTCTCTGTTTAATAGATTTACTTTCAGCTTGTAGCGCTACCATTAGGGCCTGAATTGCGCTGTCGGGTAACTTCTCCCAATGAACTAGTGCGTCGGCAGCTGGATTTCCGACTTCCTCGTTTTCATCCCGTAATGCTATGATCAAATCCTGAATAACATTATCAGGCAGCGTTTTTTGGCAGGCTAACACCTTAGCAACCGCATCTCTGATCTCCTTGTTTTTATCCTGTAACGCTATGATCAGGGCTTGAATGACATTATCAGGCAGAGTTTTCTGTGCCTTTAATAAGCTAACAATTTCATACTTATTCTTTTTTCTTTCATCCTGTAGTGCTACAGCTAAGGCCTGTATGACATCATCACACAACATTTTCTGTGTGTGTAGTGCCTTACCAGCTTCAAAGTGGACAGACCAATCTTCATCGTGTAATGCTTCAACCAGAGCTAAGTTGGCAATAATAGGCAGCTCTGGTTGCTGGCCCAATGCTTGGATAGCCGCAGATCTAATAAACTGACTGTCATGCCGTAAGACCATAAGCAATTCCCGAATGACCCTATCAGATAATATTTTCTGTTGACCCAACGCTCTAATAATCTCTGATCTGACATACCAGCCTTCATCATTTAAAATCGTAATGTCCAGAGCTTGACGGACGTTATTAGGCAGGATTTTCTGCCGGTTTAAGGTTCTAGTAGCCGCGTACCTAACATCCTCGTTTCCATATTCATCTAACAATATAGCCAAGGCTTGAATGGCAGCTTCTGGAAGCATTTTTTCTTGGCCTAATGCGCGAGCAGCTGCAGATCTAATATCTTTTTCTTCATCTTCTAATGCTTCAATTAAGGCTTCAATGGTTTCATCAGACAGTGTTTCTTGTTTTCCTAATGCATTGGCAGATCCAATTCTGATAAGCACTTCCTCATCTTGTAGCGCCGTGATCAAAACCTGAATGGCAGCCTCAGGCAACGTTTTCTGCTCACCTAATTCATTGGCAATTAGAAGCCTAGAGAGCTTATCTTTACTTTTATCCTGTAAAAATATGAGTAATACTTGAATATCGTCATCAGACAGCGTTTTCTGTTGACCCAATTTTTCGGCAGCCTCGGATATGCCGCACTCGTTTTCATCTCGTAGTGCTGCAACCAAAGCCAAATTGGCTTCATCAGACAATACTTCCTGTTGACCTAATGCCTTAGCAGCCGTACTCCTGACAGTCTGATCTTCATCCCGTAACGCTACAATCAGAGCCTGAATCACACCAGCAGGCAGCGTTTCTTGGAGGCCTAATGCTTTGACAGCTTCATCTCTGATAAATCGATCTTCATTCCATAACGCTACGATCAAAGCCTGGACCGCATCAGCAGGCAGCATTCTTTGATGGCTTAGCGCCTTAAAAGAGGCGGCTTTGACATCCCCATTTTCATCCTGTAATGCATTAATCAAGGCAGAGATGGCTTCAACAGACAAAACAGAGCGAGCTCCTAAAGTCTCAATAACTTGTCGCTTATTTTTAAGGGCGTCCAGGCTCTTAATTAATAAATGCTCTGGAAAAGCGCTCTGACGACCTAATTCACTCCGCCAATATTTTTTCAGCTTCATTTCAAAATGGAACCACTGCATCAACTCTGCTTCTAGTTTATTGACTGTTGCTGGATCTAATTGGGCGTGCGCCTCATTCAAGCACTCCATCATCACTTGTTGGTGACGCCCTCCAATTAAATCTCGCGGCGCTTGCTCTAACAGTGTAAAGAAGCGCTCTAATGGAGCGTCCTTGAGCAGCCCAGCAACCATCCACCACACAATCTCATAACGCGGGTTATATTTATGTTGCGCAATAAACCTTTCTAGTTCCGCTTGACTGAACATTAACCCTGAGTCAGGGCGCACTACTTTTGAATTAGCCTGTAGATGCCGTACCAGGAATTTCGCCGCAAAGAACTCCTGAAACGTTAAATGCAAGAAATGATAGTGCCGCTCGGATTCAGGCTGTTCTGCATCGACCGTATGTAAATATGAGGTCTTTTTCAGATCAATCGTGAAATCGTCAGGCAAAATGAGGGTTGATGGGCCTTGTGTTTCGAGTTCTGCCTGATATTTATCAAGTTCATCAATACTAAACTCAATTTGCCCTCTCTCTAATCCCTTAAAGGCGAGATAACCCAAGTAATAGATCTCAGCACCCATGACCTTTTCGACTCGAGCTTTGGACAAAGCGAAGAGCTCAGAAGGCCCAAAGGGTTTACCCGCTTTAGCCTCTTTCTCTAAACGCTTCCCATCTTTACGCCATAATTTATCGACCATCGCTTCATAGAGCATCGACATTGTCACCGCTTGATTTCTGGGAAGTCTGTCCCAGCTATAGCACAGCGCATCCAACTGAATGGGAATATTGACTAAGCTTTGAACTATAGGAGTGCGATTGATAAATTGCTGAATCGCAGTCTGGGCCGATGGAGGCGCAAATTTTTCAATATAGGTTTGGACATTCTCTGGACTAAACCCAATGGTTTCTAACTCTAAATCCAATTGCCCCAGTATTCGACTATCTACCCCGGCTGGCCGAGAGGTGACTACCACATGCTTTTGATTAAGCAGCTCCTCTAGAAATCCCTTGAGTGGACTACGATCATCTGCTAATTCACTTGCCACCTCATCTAAGCCATCTAAGATGAAAAGCGTCTTGTCTCGATGATCGTAAAAAGTTTTAGCTAATGCTTCCGCTCGGCTTCTCTCATGGCTTCTAAAGTATTGGTTACAGAGCAAGTCTTCAAAGCGTTGCGGAGAAGAAGTTTTGAGTTGTCGTAATGGCACCCACAAGACACACTCAAACTGATCTTGCCAAAGTTTATTGTGGTGATACTCATAAACCAGTTTTTTGCATAAAGTCGTCTTGCCAATGCCCGCTCGCCCCTGAATTAAGATCCGCTTGGGAATAGCCTCTGATCCATTGCGCAGTTTCTGCGTCTCAAAAAGCCGCTCTAACGGAATCAATTTATTGAGATTCGTCGCTTCAAGCCGTTCATCACTCGGTAAGCGTTCGAACGTTTTCGCTTGTTTTTTCAGTTCCTCTTTATCTTTGTCACGTTGCGCCTGGCTTTCCACAATGGCTAGATTGATATAGCAATTATTCAGCGAGGTTTCCTCTCCCGACACCCGTTGGATTGACAAGCTCTTGGCAGAATACGATTCCGCCAAAGCGGATCGAAGCTGATCAGGCGCTACGAGCAGTTTGCCAGTGATCTGTTTGATTGCTGTCAGGATATTTTCCTGAGCTTTTTGGGCACTCAGCTCCCGTAGATCAGCGGCGTGGTCTTTTTTCAACGCTTCGAGGGCCTTCACACAGGCTTGATTCATGAACCGTGAAAATTCCTCTGCTGTCAACGTATGCGACTGATCTTCACGCAATTTCTGCAAGCAGGCTTCATAGATTTTTTCTCCTACCAGCGCTATGCACCGCTCTTGTTTCACTAACAGCCGTTTTAATAGCTTGAAGAAGCCTATGTGCAAGCCTTCATCTTGATATGTCTGCTTTCCCTTCCACTGGCTGGGCGTGCGCCAGATGGAGTCTTCGATGCGAATCGCGGTCGAGCCAACAATAAACTTCGGCAAGCATTGTTGAGCAGTGCTGTTAAGCAGGAGTGGGATAATGCCATGCTTGTCCTTGTGGTACTCATAGCGGATTTGTAAAAACGCCAATTCCGTCAGCACATGGTGGAAATCCTTTTCGTTTAAGTTGGCATTCACCACCTTGCGTATCGCGGCCTCAACCTGAGTAAAGTCATCCGTGCGCTCAATGGTTTCCTGATAGGCGCGTTTAATCTCCTCACAAAAACGCCGATAGTACGGCGGGTCCATATAGCGCCCCAACAGTTCTGAACCACACAGCACAACGTGCTCTACTGAACCATCGTGGTTGGGTAATAAGCAAAGTTGACTGGATAAGATATCGTTAGCTTTGGCCGTGTCTTCCGGCGTGGCGGGAAGCGGTAAAACTTGGTGGCCACTGGCTGAGCGATCAGATTGCAAATTGGAGCGCAGGTTCGATAACCATTGAATCACGCCCTGGGAAACTTCTGCATTAGCTTTGCCCAGCGGATTATTGTTATGCGCATAGACTAAAAAAAGACTCGGCGAACTTTGAAACAAGTCTAAGTCATGAAACTGTTGTAGGATGGTTTCAAAGACCTGGGCCACCCATTGATGTTTCTCCTGCGGACACGCTTCTGGCGCCTTAGGCGATGGCGTTAAAGAAACCTTTGAAGGAAAAAATTCGGCAGACTGAGTCAAACGGATGGTGCTATCTGCAGAAGGGGTTGAAGCAGCTGCCGGTATAGCGGACATGCCTTTATAGCCCATAACGGCGGGAGGAATGGATGCAGGATGCCTTTCCTCATAACCCCAGTCTTGTGTTTTTTTATAGTGCTCAGCAGCCTTTGAAAACTCCTTGTCGCCTTTATACAAGTGGTCAGCAGCTGCCTTACGCTTTAGACCTCCCTCCTCTATCGGCTCGGATGTCTGCACAGATGCTTGCATGGGGGTCTGTTGCGCCTGGTTTGAACTGGAGGGTTGGCCAGTGATTCTTCCAAACATACTTTTTTCCTAATGGATTGTCTTTTTAAAAGACCGCGCACGAATCGCATGCGCCTTAAGGCCCATAAAAATGCCTGTAGTAGCTCGCCGCAATTGTTTGTTAGGCAAACACGTTAAAACGCTGGACCTGCTGTTCGCATACCACGCCGAGGTAAAGCTGGTTTATCTGGAGAAACCCCGCGCAGAGCTTCTTCGTCGGAACAGTCGGCGTGACACTTCATTGTCAAACCGGACCCTCGAGGGAATGCTCGTGCGGTGGGATCTCCCGCTGCCGACCGAAGCACACGTTGTGATTTACTGACATTCCACCGTGAAATAATAAGGTGCTGTCATGCTTTTCGATTTGCTCTTGTTTGGCAATGATCCGAAACGATATCTGGAACCGCTGCTGGATTTTGTCTAAAAGCCTTTCATGAGTCGGGTAACAGCGGCGCATTGCTGAGCCGCCGTCCCCTAAGAACCGTGCG
>JASSUF010000127.1:0-7553 GCA_031963365.1 Mycoavidus cysteinexigens | reverse complement strand
CTGGTTATATTTCTCCTGTAAGACAGAAGTTCAAACGACTTTCAGGTCGCACGGAGTCGGGCATGTCCTCAAGCAATTGAGGGCATGCCCTAAACCAAAGCCAGTCTACAGAGTGACCTTTGAAAGTTTAGATACCACGATATCTGCAGCTTCTTCAAGTGGAATCAACATGGCTTTTTCATCGCGTCGGCCTTGATATTCCACGCACCCAGATTCTAAATTGCGCTCACCAATTACTAAGCGGTGTGGAATACCAATCAGTTCCCAGTCCGCTAGCATGGCGCCAAGACGTTCTTCACGATCATCGAGCACTACATCCACGCCTGCTTTTTGCAGTGCAGCATAGAGTGCTTGACTGGCTTCACGAACGCGCTCATTGCGGCTGTAAGACAAGGGGCAGAGCACCACTTCAAATGGTGCCAGTGCTTCAGGCCATATTATTCCCTTAGCATCATAGTTCTGCTCAATAGCTGCACCTAAAATGCGGCTCACCCCTATGCCATAACAACCCATGCTGATGGGTTGCGTGCGGCCTGTCTCATCGAGCCAGGTTGCTCCCATTACCTCGGAATAACTCGTACCTATTTGAAATACATGCCCTACCTCAATTCCACGGCATACGGCTAAGGTACCCTTGCCATCCGGTGAGAGGTCGCCTTCGCAAGCATTACGTAGATCCGCTCCTTCTGGTGCTGCGAGATCACGTTCCCAGTTCACTCCTCGATAGTGAGCATGGGCCTCATTGGCCCCAATGACAAAATCCCTCATTTGCAATACCGCCCAATCGGCAATGATTTTTATAGGGGAGGGCGTTGTTTGAGCCTCAGTAGATTCGGCTTGAAAGAGTGGGCCTATATACCCTGGAGGCGTTTTAAACCACTGCAAAATTTCGGTATCGCTTGCAAAACGGAATGCATCCCCAATGACTTTATGCGCTTTAATTTCATTAAAAGTATGGTCTGCGCGCACCAGTGCCAAAACAGGGTAGGGTGCCTGCCCTTCTTTTTGAGCAATCAGCACAATCGATTTGACTACGTGCGTAATAGGGACTTCTAAAAAAGCAGCAACTTCTGCGCAGGTTGGTGTGTTTGGCGTGGCTACACGTGTGAGCGTCTCATGCGGTGCTGGGCGTGTGCCTAAAGGGGGGAGCGCCTCTGCAACCTCTATATTTGCCGCATATTGAGATTCTGGGCAATACACCAGCGCATCTTCCCCTGCCGCCGTAATGACATGAAACTCTTGCGAAGCTTGCCCGCCAATCGCTCCGTTGTCCGCTTGTACCCGACGAAAAACCAGCCCAAGGCGCGTGAAAATCCGTTCATACGCCAACACCATTTTGTCGTAACTTGCTGCTAAACCCTCTGCATCGCGATCGAAAGAGTAGGCATCTTTCATTAAAAACTCGCGACCGCGCATTACACCAAAGCGAGGCCGTATTTCATCGCGAAACTTGGTTTGAATCTGGTAGAGATTACATGGCAGGTGGCGATAGCTTTTAATCAGCTGACGAGCAAGATCCGTCACGACCTCTTCATGTGTGGGTCCAATAACAAAATCGCGATCATGGCGATCTTTAAAACGAAGCAGCTCAGGACCATATTTCGTCCAACGCTGTGATTTTTTCCATAACTCTGCAGGCTGGACGCTAGGCAATGCAACTTCTAATGCATCTGCGGCTTGCATTTCTTCTCGAATAATCGCTTCAACCTTTCTCATTGAGCGCAGCGCAAGCGGCAAATAACTATAAATTCCACTTGCCACACGGCGAATCATGCCTGCACGTATCATCAGCTGATGACTGGCCGTCTCCGCATCACTAGGTGCTTCCTTCAGTGTACGGATTAAAAAGTGAGAAGCCTTCATGCATGGATTCCAAAAAAGCAGTTAAAACGAATGATGCAGCATCAGCATGCCGAAGCATGCAATAGATAGCTGCGCAAAAGGCCTAGAGTCTGCCTTAATTTAGCAGCTCGGTAAATTGGTAGGTAAAAATTATCACGCTATTTTGCGATGCATGGCTATCTTTTTGGTGCGCGGTACAGAAATTTTGGATCCATCACTGAATGTATAAGAGCGTATGATTTTTTTGAGTTGACGCTCTCCCATGTCAAATAAATCACCAATAAAATTTAATGGGATAAATTTATCTTCCCTTGGTCGGTATGTTTTATTTTTATCCGAAATTTTTTTATAGGTATCCACCACTAATTCTTGAAATTCTATAGAGTAAAGTTTTACTTTATCTTTATGTTTATTAGTATTTGCATGGATATAAGATATATAGGCGTGATCTTTTTTCAGATGGCTAGATTTTTTTAAAAAATCTTTTCTTCCAAGGGCTTCATTTATAATAATTTGTATTTTATTTTTAAAGGTATTTGTTGATGTAGTTTCTTTTGGTCTGATTGGTTTATATAGGGTATCTGTACTCTTTTTTGGGGCTATAAAAGGTAGAGTGGCTATATGCATCGTAGTGTTTGTTACCTTATTTTTTGGAATACAGGGTATTGCAGAAAGTTGTATAGGGGAAGGTGCATGCAACGCAATATAATTTTTCTCAAGCAGGGGAGTATGGGCAGCGGTATTATCGAATGTATTATCAGGAAATACAGTATGAGAGGGACACAGCGTTTCTATCGGAGTAAGTGGTGTGTTTTCGAAGTTCTGTATAGAAGAGGTAGTATTTTGCGTGCCTTGTGATGATATGGGGCGTGCAGATGCTTTGATAGCATCTCCTTCTTCTTCTGAAGTATCAAAATAGTAAGATTCAAGAAGAGTAGGCTTGTAAGGCGCAGGGGGTGGCGCAGTAGAAAACGGGCTATTTTGTATTGCATGTTGCGAAGCATCAATAGGCAATACATGCGTATTCAAGTACTGTAGAAGCATGGAAATGATCGTATCCGATGTGTATCCATTATTGTTTAATGCCGTTATATAATTTATTAAAAAATCTGCGGTAGGGCGCATATTTTTATCGGAGTTTAATGAGCTTTCTGCGAAAATTTTCTCTGGCAATGCGCTAGTATCCTGTTTGGATACTTCCGATATTTCATTCCTAATAAAAGATAAAAATGATGATGCGTTTGCAGCGGATATTCCAGGAGGGGGGAGTTGGTTTTTTACGTTGAACATATTGAGATTATAAATACATATCTTATGCGGGTTCGTGGAAGCCAAGAATGTATGAATGCAAGTGTGTAAGGCAATTAGAAAAGCAAGATCCTAATGAATGAGGTATTCTTATAGAAAAGGCAGGAGGGCGGAAGAAGTGAAATCTGAATTATTTTTCAGTAGGGTGTGTCTTCAATACTTAATAGGTAGAGGCATAACACGCTATTTCCCATAAGCCATCCCATATTCATTGCTCTAACCGGTTAAACGCTATATGCATTCCTTTGCACTACACACCCCTAACGATTCCCCTCTAGGTAAAGTGAGTGCGGCTGTCACGCAATATGATCCAGATCTACTCTTCCCTATCCCCCGGCAAGCAGCACGAGAAGCGCTTGGAATAACAGCGCCTTTGCCTTTTTGGGGGGTAGATATTTGGAATGCTTACGAGCTTTCCTGGCTAGATCAGCGCGGTAAACCACACGTTGGCATCGCTACGCTTACTGTACCTGCAACCTCACCCTATTTGGTCGAGTCTAAGTCGCTGAAACTCTATTTGAGTGGGTTTGCACAAATCAAAGTAGCATCGATAGAAGAAATGCGAGAAACGATGAGCCGCGATATATCGCAGGCTTGCGGTGCTCCCGTAACCCTTGAGCTCTTTTTACAAGAAACTTGGGCAGCCCCGCACAAACCAAACAGCGTGCTGGTGCAACAAGAGCTAGAAGGAATCTCTTTAGATAAAATAGAGGTCGACATCAGCGTGTATGAACCCACGCCCTCTTTGCTGCGCATACATAACGAAACTACTATCGTGGAAGAGAAGCTGACCTCAGACTTATTCAAATCCATGTGCCCTGTAACCCAACAGCCAGACTGGGCAAGCATAGATATTCAATACAGTGGCGCCCCCATTGACCATGCAAGTTTGCTGCAATATTTAGTATCGTACCGTCTACATGCAGGTTTCCATGAGCAATGTGTCGAGCAGATTTTCACAGATGTGCTAAAAGTATGCGCGCCTGCTAAGCTTAGCGTGTATGCACGTTTCACACGGCGCGGCGGCTTAGATATCAATCCATTTCGCAGCAACTATGAACAGGCTGTGCCAAAATTAGCTAGGACAATGCGTCAGTAAGAAGCGAGGCATCCGCCATTTTTAAATCTTGCTATGCATTGAGTATGTATTTCACATTAACGGGGCTGCTATGTCTTTTCTTCTCTCTTTAAATCAGGCCTGGCAGCGCACGAATTCGCTTTTATGCGTGGGCTTAGACCCTGAGCCTGCCCGTTTTCCTGCCCATCTAGCTGGACACAAAGACGCTTTTTTTGAATTTTGTCGCGCGATTATCGATGCCACTGCGCCATATGTCTGCGCCTTTAAACCACAAATTGCCTATTTTGCAGCACATCGCGCAGAAGAAGCATTAGAACAATTAATCGAATACATTCACACACACCACCCAGGCCTGCTTGTTATTTTAGATGCAAAGCGTGGTGATATTGGCTCTACCGCACAGTGCTATGCCTGTGAAGCATTTGAACGCTATCGCGCAGATGCCCTAACCGTTAACCCTTACATGGGTCTAGATTCGATTGAGCCCTATCTAGAATATGAAGATAAAGGGGTCATTTTATTATGCCGCACCTCTAACCCAGGCGGCTCCGACCTTCAAAATCTAACTATACAAACCACTATAAACGGCTCACCAGCAGAGCAACCACTCTACCAATATGTAGCCCATCTAGCCTCCCAAAAATGGAACCAAAAAGAGCAGATTGGCCTAGTAGTAGGCGCCACCTTCCCTAAAGAAATCGCTGCCGTACGCCAGATAGTAGGAGAGATGCCCTTACTCATCCCTGGTATTGGAGCCCAAGGAGGCGACCTAAGCGCCACCGTCCAAGCCGGCCGCAACGCAGCAGGAACAGGCATGCTCATCAACACCTCACGCGCCGTACTCTACGCCAGCGCCAAAGAAGACTTTGCACAAGCTGCGGCACATACTGCACGTAATATGCAGCTAGCAATTAATACAGAATTACTGCAAATAACCCCAACGGATGAAAATAATAAGGTTCGTGCCTGACCACCAAGCTCTGCATCAAGGTAGGTTGGTGGTGACGAAGGAACCCCAACATGCGCACCACCAACTTGTAATCATCGCTTTTAGCGATCTGTATGCAGGTTTTAAAAAGATATTGGTATGCATGTTGGGGTTCGTGCCTCACCACCAACCTACGCCTTATTTGAAGATATATGGCTGGGTCAGCGATATTCCAAGCATTCCTCCTGCACAATCCCAATCGCCCACCCCCAGAAAGCAAAATATAAGGCCTTTACTTGTCTTTCAGATAAGAATTATCTCTATAAAGTAACGAGTTTTTTGATTAAATGAAGTATCCTAAGGACCCCGTTCCTGAAGGACATCGATATGCCCGTCCAAGCCTCACCCCCTTCTCATAGACCACAGAGCAGCATTCAACCCATAGCATCTGTGCCTGCAGCACAAGTGCTAGAAAGTCCCGCAAAACAAAGCGCCACACTGCAAGATCTACCTAATGAACTACTCCTAAATATTTTTGAGCGCTGCTTGCCTAAAGATATGTGTAATTTTTCATTAGCAAGCACTTTTTGTAGACAATTCTATTATCGTGCACTTCACACGCTATTTATAAAAAAAGATGTTTCCCCCGTCGCAGAAATTTTTCTGTATAAATACGTGTATCCAAACATACCACTTGAAAATCACATATATACCCATTCCAGTAAAAATAAATTCAACTGGCTTTTGCAGCATGCGTTGCGTATAGCTATAGAAAATGACCATGCTGCTACAGCAGAAATTTTACTTGAAAATGGCGCAAAAATAGGAGGGTATCATAAGGAAAACGAAGCAATACTCCCCTATGCGCTGCAAAAAGCCACACCTTCTATATTGAAGAAATGCCTTCAACAGTATATAAAACAAAATAGCACTTTTGTGCCATCTTCTCATGAAGATTTGAGTGAGGATAGTTTGAATAACCTTTTAGGTTCTGCGCTATGTCATGCAGTAGAAAAGGAAGATGTAGCAGCAGTAAATGCTTTATTAAATTACGGTACGAGTATATATATACAAAATGATGATGGTGAAATTTTATTAAATAAAATTATAAACGAAGGCTCGCCCTCTTTAGTAGAGGTATTTCTTAAAAAGTATATACATCCATCTACGAAATATACCAAAGATAGTCTTGCTTCTCTGGATATGATGACACTTGTGCAGCGCGCACTGCACTATGCAGTGAAAAATGCGGATGGTGCTATAATTAATTTATTGTTAAAAAAGCAAGCCCATTGTTTTGGCACCTCCTATCTCTTTGCCATGGTAAAAATAGCTATACAAAATGGACAAAGACAAATAGCTATGCACATCTCTCATGCACTAGCCCTTCAGTTATTGCCTGAATGGCTAACTTGGTTTTTGATAAATCCTATAATATTATTTTTTTCTTATCTACGGGCGATATTCAGTCTTGAAAAATCGCATCCTGATTGTAATAATGCCCTACCTCAATCTACGTGATGATGGGAGAATTATGGTAAAAAAATAGCGTATCTAGCGCACATAATATACAGATGAATATATCAATAAACCCTTTTCAAGTCCCTTCCATTCCTAGGCGCCCATCGTATGGCACCATGGAGGGTACGTACATCGCTATCCCCATGTCTGACCTGGATGAAGTACGCCATCCTTTACTTTTTGAAACGCAAATACAACTGCGAGCGCTATTAGAAGATGACAAACTCTTGCCTGCATGGATGTATGCACTAGAAAAAGTGCCTGGATATATTAAATGGAGCTTATTTGTTGGGGCGGGGGTGAGTGCTATAGCAGGGGCAGGAATCGCATATGGGGTTTTCCCTCTTATAATAAATCTACTTATTCCGGCCATTAGCTCTATGCTTATGGGTTTACTTGGCGCTTTTATTGCGATTACACAAGCGCGTGTACAAGACCACAAACACAAAGAACAGAGTGAAAAAAATAAAGTGGTCAATGCTAGAGTCAGTGATATTTTTAAAAACTTTATCTCTGATCTAAGGCTAGATGAGCTGGAAGAAGGGCAAAGTAGAGAGCCGTTGATATCTCAACGAGCAGCATCTGCTGCAAAATCCGCCATCGCAGCACTAGCCGTTCTAAAAGCGGCCATACCCAACCCCAATACTTGGCTTTCGCCACATAATGCTTTATTTATAGCCGAAGCTGAAAACTTATTGGAAGATGCCACAGGCCCTAATAATCTCCAAAAATTACAAAGAATAAATACCCTACTAAAAAATAGTGCGTCAGATAGTCGGGTATTTAGGGAAATAGCTTAGGGTGAGTTCTCAATTGCCCCGAAGGGCCCATCTTTGAGGTCGTGCGGTGCTCGAGATCCTCACTGTACTCAAGTAC
>JASSUF010000126.1:0-7720 GCA_031963365.1 Mycoavidus cysteinexigens | reverse complement strand
CCTGCGACGGTAGCAGTACCCATCATGGCTTTACCTTGCTCGCTCATGACGGTTTTGACGTCTTCAAAGTCGACGTTGACCAAACCTTCTACATTGATAATTTCAGCAATCCCGGCCACGGCATTGTGCAATACATCATCGGCGCACTGGAAACATTTATCCATTTCAGCATCGCCACCCATGACATCAAAAAGCTTGTCATTGAGCACAATGATGAGAGAGTCGACTTGGCTTTCTAGTTTTTGTGCACCATCTTCTGCTACACGTCGACGTTTTCCACCTTCAAATTCGAACGGCTTAGAGACTACGCCTACGGTGAGGATGCCCATTTCACGCGCAACTTGTGCCACTACGGGTGCAGCACCTGTGCCCGTACCACCACCCATGCCTGCGGTGATAAATACCATATGCGCGCCTTTGAGGGCATTGGAGATACGCTCACGCGCTTCTTCTGCAGCAGCGCTACCCATTTCAGGTTTAGCGCCTGCTCCTAGCCCTGTTTTGCCAAGCTGAATAATCTCGTGCGCTTGTGAGCGAGCCAGTGCTTGTGCATCGGTATTCATACAAATGAAGTCGACACCCTGCAGCCCGCGATTAATCATGTGTTGTACGGCATTACAGCCCGCGCCACCTACACCGACTACTTTAATGACGGTGCCACTCCTTTCATTTTCCACGATATTGAATTCCATAATAACTCCCACTAAATTAATGCGATTTTCAAAAATATATAAATTAAAAATAAGATGCTGTTAAATGCTGCTACAGGAGAGGCTAGATCTCCCGGAGCACGTTAAAAGCTTTTTACAAACCATTCCTTTATTCGTAGCCAAATTTGACCAAGACGGCTGAATGTCCCTGATGGGGGAGATGCATGCCCTGATAGCGTGTGTCGTTGTGCTTCTGCGCCGAGCAAAAGGCCCATAGCCGTTGCGTAGCGCGGACTGCGCACTACATCGGCTAGACCATCGGTGTAGTTGGGCACCCCAATACGCACGAGTTTAAAAAAGATATCTTCACCTAGCTCAGCCATTCCTGGCATGAGGGCTGAGCCTCCTGTAAGTACTACCCCAGAGGATACTAAGTCCTCATAGCCAGATTCACGGATAACTTGTTGTACCAGTGAAAAAAGTTCTTCTACACGGGGCTCAATAAACGCAGCTAAGGCCTGGCGCGAAAGCATGCGAGGCCCGCGTTCGCCAAGTCCTGGCACTTCGATGGTTTCGTTAGGATCAACCAGTGCCTGTTTAGCCACGCCATAATGCACTTTAATATCTTGTGCATCTGCAGTAGGAGTGCGTAGTGCTATTGCTATGTCATTGGTAATTTGATCCCCTGCAATTGGAATCACGGCGGTATGGCGTAGAGACCCTTCACTAAAAATAGCGATATCGGTGGTTCCTCCTCCTATGTCGACCAATACAACGCCTAGCTCTTTCTCATCTTCAGTCAGTACAGCAAGGCTAGAGGGTAGTGGAGGAACCGTTATTTGATTGATTTCAAGGCCACAGCGGCGAACACATTTAATGATGTTCTGGGCAGCAGACATGGCTCCTGTAACAATATGTACTTTGACTTCCAGCCGCACGCCGCTCATACCTACAGGCTCGCGCACATCATCTTGCCCATCGATAATAAATTCTTGAGTGAGGACATGCAGGATTTGGTGATCTGTTGGAATATTGATAGCTTGCGCGGTTTCGATTACGCGCACCACATCGGCTTGGGTAACCTCTTTATCTTTGATTGCCACCATCCCGCTTGAATTTATGCCGCGACTATGGCTACCACCGATTTGCGTATAGACCTGCGTAATTTTGCAATTTGCCATCAGCTCTGCTTCAGCAATCGCGCGCTGGATGGATTGTACGGTGGCCTCAATATCGACCACTACGCCTTTTTTCAAGCCCTTTGATTCGCATTCACCTAACCCCACTACCTCATGGTGGCCACCTTCTTTGCGTGCGGCGACGATTACCGCCACTTTAGAGGTGCCGATGTCTAGTGCAACCAAGAGATCTTTATAGTCTTGTTTCATATGGTGTACTCATTAAGCAAAGTGCTCACAGTGCTTTTGGTTTACAGAAAGAGAGATATGCAACGCAAACCCATTTGGATAACGTAAATCAACAGCTTCGATTCGCTCACCCCATTGTTTTTTAATCTGAGGCCATGCTGCTATAAAACGCTGAAAGCGCTCTTCTAGTGTGTGGCTATCTCTCTCCATTCCAATTTCTAAACGTAAACCGGTCGACAGTTCTGCAGTCCATGCATAACGGGCTGACAGAGTGACGCTGTGCAAGGTCAGGCCAAGTGGCGCTAGCCAGCGTGAAAAATTTCGGTATTGCGCCACTACTTCTTTTTCACTTCCTGTTGGCCCGCTTAGAAGTGGCAAATTCTCACCTGCTTCTTCCGGATTAGCCGTAAATAATTCCCCTTCTTGGCTTACCAGTTGGTCGTTTTTCCATAAACCTAAAGGTTTGTATTCTTCAAGTACGATCGCAAGTTGGTTAGGCCACACGCGCCGAACGCTACTTTTACGCACCCAAGGCATGGAATTGATTGCTGTTTGAATTTCTACCAGGTTTACAGTAAAAAAATTACCTTCCAAATGGCCTATCAGTGCAGCTCGTATAGTGGGCGCATTCAGGTGGTCAACCTCTCCACCTATATGGATAGTGCGTAATACAAACAGCGGTTGCTGCACCGTCCAATACCCCGCTGCACTCAATAACAGCAGGGCGACCAAGCCGTAAAGCGCACCAGCAAGACGATTTAGTCGACGGGCGTTACTCCACATAATATTTCCTTAAAACTAGAACCAGTCCAAATGAGACCCAGCTTCTATAAACTTGGACCTTATTTTCTGGATGCCTGTTCCAGAGTCTGCTCTAGTATTCTCCATATCAATGCGTCATAACTGACTCCTGCAGCACGTGCGGCTTTAGGCACTAAGGAGTGATCAGTCATGCCAGGAGCTGTATTCGCTTCTAGGAAATAGAGCTTGCCCAGCGCATCGGTCATTGCATCGACTCGCCCCCAGCCTGAGCATCCCAAAAGCAAAAACGCTTTTTTAGCAAGTACTTTTGCAACTTGCTCATCATCTGCATTCAACCCGCTTGGAATAAAGTATTGCGTGTCATTGGCGACATACTTGGCGTGGTAATCGTAAAATTCTCCAGCGGGCACGATACGAATCACAGGCAAATCCAATCCTTCAACCAATGCTACCGTGTACTCGCCGCCCCCTTCAATGCTGCGCTCAATAAGCGCGACTGGGTCATGTTTGTGTGCTTCGTCAATCGCTTGTATCAATGCTTGTGCATCATGGGCTTTAGCAATGGCAACACTTGAACCTTCGCATGCAGGTTTGACAAAAAGCGGTAACCCGAGTTTTTCAATAAGGCTTTGTGCACGTGCTGCATCGTTTTCACCGCGCAGTACGATGTCAAATTCAGGCGTTGAAATACCTGCCTGAGCCCAAATTTGTTTACTGCGCAATTTATCCATGGAGAGTGCGCTGGCTAGCACTCTGGAGCCTGTGTAAGGCATCCCCAAATACTCCAGTGCTCCTTGCAGCGTGCCATTCTCGCCATTGCCACCATGCAAAATATTAAAGATCCGATCAAAACCTTGTGTGCGTAACTCGGTTAAAGGTCGGTATGCAGGATCAAACGCATGTGCATCCACTCCTTGGGCCTGCAAACTAGCGAGCACCAATTTGCCTGAATTGAGCGAGACTTCACGTTCGGCAGAATCGCCACCTAAGAGGACAGCAACTTTTCCAAAAGCAAGAGGAGAGAGGGTGGACATAAAGGGTTTCTAAAAATAATTTTAAAAAATAAGAGGAAGCGGTGTTTTTGAGAGCGCAGCTAAACGTTTAGGCACTTCTTCAATAGAGCCTGCTCCCATCGTAATAACAAGATCTTGATCTTGCAGATGGGTTAACAGTGCTCCAGAGAGGTCATCAACGTTTTCTATAAATACAGGCTCTATCTTTCCTTTAGTGCGCAATGCCTGTGTCAATGCATACCCATCCGCTCCTGCAATGGGATGTTCACTCGCTGCATAGACTTCGGTTAATAACAACACATCTACTGTTCCGAGCACATTGATTAAATCTTGGAAACAATCTCGTGTTCTGGTGAACCGGTGGGGTTCAAAAGCAAGCACTAGCCTTTTATCGGGCCAAGCAGCACGGGCAGCGCTCAAGGTGGCAGCAATTTCAACAGGATGATGGCCATAATCATCTATCAAGGTATAGCTTCCACCTGTTGAAAGCGGGAGTTCTCCATAACTCTGAAAGCGACGGCCGACCCCTTTAAAATGTGAGAGAGCGTACTGAATGGCTTCATCTGGCACTTCAAGCTCACTAGCAATTGCAATGGCGGCGAGTGCGTTTTGAACGTTATGCATGCCTAATAAATTGAGCTCTATAGGCAGAGGATCTAAGTCTTCGCGCAGTACCGTAAAGTGCATACGCGTGCCTACGGTTTTTAAATCGACAGCGCGCACCTGCGCATCCTCTGCTAAACCATAGAGGATCATGGGCTTGGTAATATGGGGCAAGATATCGCGTATTTCTGGGTCATCGATACACAACACCGCCCTTCCATAAAAAGGAAGGCGCTGCGTAAATTCCACAAAAGCCTGCTTTAAGCGTGCAAAGTCATTCCCATACGTTTGCAAATGATCTGCATCAATATTGGTAATGACTTCCATAACCGGGAATAAATTCAAAAACGAGGCATCGGATTCATCGGCTTCTGCAACGATAAAGTCCCCAGCACCTAGGCGGGCATTGGCGCCTGCGCTATTTAGCTTGCCTCCGATTACAAAAGTGGGATCCAGCCCCCCTTGTGCAAGTACGCTAACCAGTAAGCTCGTAGTGGTGGTTTTTCCATGTGAGCCTGCTATAGCAATTCCCTGTTTTAGGCGCATTAACTCAGCAAGCATAATGGCACGCGAGATAACGGGAATATGCTGTTGCAATGCCGCTTGTATTTCAGGGTTATCTTGGCTAATGGCACTAGATACGACCACCGCATCGGCCTGCGCAATATTTTGCGCAGCGTGAGCAAGCGTGATGCGTGCGCCGAGTGTGGTGAGTCGGTCAGTTGCTGCACTTTGTGCAATATCTGAGCCACTTATTTCGTATCCCAATGTGAGGAGCACTTCAGCAATGCCGCTCATGCCTGCTCCGCCGATACCTACAAAGTGCAAATGTTTGACGACGTGTTTCATAGCTCTTCCTTATCTCTGACACTCGTCGATACAAATTTGTGCAATTTGTTGCGCAGCGTTAGGCATCGCACCTGCGCGCGCCTGCTCAGCCATTGCTGCTAGCTGAGTGCGGGTTTGTGTGCTTAGCCAGGCTGCAAGCGTGGTAGCGGATAACTGCGCTTGTTGTATTACCTGTGCGGCTTTGCGTTCTGCCAAGAAAGCCGCGTTATGCGTTTGGTGATCATCTACTGCATGGGGGAAAGGTATAAATAAAGCAGCAACTCCCACAGCAGCAATTTCTGCAACCGTCATCGCGCCTGCACGGCAAATCACTAAATCTGCTTGTGCATAGGCTTGGCTGATATCGTCGATAAAAGATACAAGCGTAGGCGTGGAGGTATTGAAGAAAGTCAGAGCTGGTGTGGACTCTATAGATTCAGTGCGCGTCTCGGATGCCGCAGCTTGGGTTAGGTCCAATACATGCTGATCGGGTGCTGGACCGGATCCAGATAAAAGAACGTCTAGCGGGTATTGTGTGGAATCCAAATCAACCTGGTCTCCTAGCAAACCTGCTTGTTGGTAGTGCGCCTGTAGCGCATCGATATGCTTTTGCCCTGCTTGATGTACTACCCAGGGACGCTGCGCTTTCGGTAAGAGCGCTAGTGCAGCAGGGACTACTTCATTAAGCGCAGTAGCGCCTAGGCTGCCACCTGCAACCAGTATCCGTAGAGGACCTGTGCGTTTGGCATAGCGCTCTTTAGGAGGCGCTATGTTAAGAAAAGCAGCGCGCAGCGGATTACCTGTCCATTGGGCATGCGGTAAGGCATTTGGGAAGGCAACTAGTCTGCGACGAGCGATAGAGGCCAGTATTTTGTTGGCGAGCCCGGGAATTGAATTTTGTTCATGCAGGATTAAGGCACGTCTTGTCAGTACCGACATAAGCCCTGCTGGAAAGCTGATATAGCCTCCCATGCCCAGCACCACATCTGGCCGAACACGCTTTAATACACACAAGCTTTGCCAACATGCACGAAGCAAGCGACCTGGAAGTTGCAGTTTAGCAAGCCAGCCTTTTCCTCGCAGTCCAGCAAAATCAATGTATTGCATCGTAAAACCGTAGGGAGGGACCAGTGTGGCTTCTAAGCCTGCACGTGTACCAAGCCATACGATACGCCAACCTTGCGCATGCAATTCTTGAGCTACCGCTAGTGCAGGGAAAATGTGTCCGCCTGTGCCACCCGCTAAAATCAAAAGCGTAGGCATAGACGGAGAAAGGTTGGGGGGGGTAGTTTTCTTCATACTTTTCCTCCACGCATCAAAACGCGGTTCTCGTAATCCACCCGTAATAAAATGGCAAAACCAACGCAGTTCAGCAACATGCCAGAACCACCATAACTTACAAATGGCAAGGTCAGTCCTTTGGTCGGTAGAAGACCTAGACTGACTCCCATATTGATCAGCGCTTGAGCGCCGATCCACAAACCGATTCCCTTTGCAACTAAACCGGAGAAAACACGGTCGAGAGCAAGGGCATTGCGGCCGATTTCAAATGCGCGGCGCACCATCCAAAAAAATAAACCAATCACCAGAAACACGCCTACAAACCCTAATTCCTCGCCAATAACAGCAAGAATAAAGTCGGTGTGTGCTTCTGGTAGATAGTTTAATTTTTCTACACTGCCTCCTAATCCAACGCCTAGCCACTCTCCACGCCCAAAAGCAATCAAAGAATGGGTCAACTGGTAAGCTTTGCCTTGTACATAGCGCGTGTCCCAGGGGTTCAGATACGCAAAAATGCGCTCACGGCGCCAAGGGGAGAGCCAAATTAAAAGGCTAAATGTCCCTACTCCTGTTAAAACTAAGCTACTAAACAGAGTGCCATTAATGCCTCCTAAAAACAGCACGCCCATAGCAATGATCGCTATCACCATGAAAGCGCCCATATCTGGCTCTAAAAGTAACAGCGCGCCTACACAACCTACCGCAATCATCATCGGCAAAAAACCATGCCGTATGCTGGACATAAACGCCTGTTTACGGACGGTGTAATTTGCGGCATAGAGCGTGACTGCTAATTTCATCATTTCCGATGGCTGGATATTCATAACCCCTATCGGAATCCAGCGATGCGCTCCGTTGACTCCTTTACCTATATGGGGAATCAATACGAGTACCAGCAGCACTAAAGCTATCAGAAAAATCTTAGGGGCGAAGCGATCCCATACGCGCGTTGGTATGCAAAAGGTGCACGCAGCCGCAAAAAGCGCGATGAGTAAAGAAAATATATGGCGTAATAAAAAGTAATCAGGGTGGTAAGACGCATATTTTGGGGAATCTGGCATCACAATGGTGGCTGAGTACACCATGACCAATCCAAGCCCCAGCAACATCATGCCAGCCCATAGAAGGAGTCGATCATATTCAGGCAGTGTGAAGCGCCCACGCTTGCTACTCAAAGAGTGGGGTGAACCTGAAAAAAGCGAACCTGAAGGAAGAG
>JASSUF010000125.1:0-7812 GCA_031963365.1 Mycoavidus cysteinexigens | reverse complement strand
CTGTGCTCCTGCTCCCCCAAATATGAACCCTTTTGGAAGACTCTAAACAGGTTCTTACAGATCTACTGCTACCGGCTGCTGTGCTGCATGGGGATGGCAATCATCAGCATATACTTTAAGCTTTTTGAACATTGCATAACCCAATGGACCTTTTGGAAGCATGCCTTTAACCGCTTTTTCCAGCGCACGGCCTGGAAAGCGCTCTTGCATTTTCCCGAATGTAGTTTCGGAAATACCACCTGGGTAGCCAGAGTGCCGATAGTATTTTTTATCGGTCGACTTTGCGCCTGTCACTACAATGTCTTTTGCATTGACAACGATAATATAGTCACCCGTGTCCACATGGGGAGTGTACTCAGGCTTGTGCTTGCCGCGCAAGCGAATTGCCAACTCACTGGCCAATCGACCCAGAATTTTGCCTTTGGCATCAACTATCAACCATTTACGGTCAACTTCAGCTGGTTTAGCAGAAAATGTTTTGTTCATTATGCGAAATTTCTCAACTTTTATCAGTTATGGAGAACAAGCCCCAGCCCGCGGCAAGCATATTCGTGCGAGCAAAAGGCGGCGATTGTAAAGGAATTGCAGCCCAGCGTCAAAAGTGATTTACAAATTAGTATGCAATATGAGCATAGAAACGCGCAAACCCCTTTTTTATATGCATTTTATATTTGGCCGAATTAGCCTACCTCAAGCCTCTTTAGGTTATTCAAGCCTGCGCGCGGCCTAACAGCAGGGGACAACGAGGAATAGTTGCGAGAATATCAATAAGTGTGTCTTTGGTTGTTTCCAAATCATAACGGGCCTGGCCTCGTAGCCAGTAGCCCTCAGACAAACCGAAATAGCGGCATAGACGCAAATCAGTATCAGCAGTCACACTGCGTTTTCCGTGAACAATTTCATTGATACGGCGTGCGGAAACATTAAGTGCTTTCGCTATTGCATATTGGCTCAGTCCAAGAGGCTTCATAAAGTCTTCGAGAAGCACTTCACCCGGATGAATGGGGGAGAGTTTGGTAGCAATGATAGGCATGAGAGGCATGAGAGGCATGAGAGGCATGAGAGGAGGCTCCTTTCAATGGTAATCAACGATTTCAACGTCAAAGGCATGGCCCTTTTCAAAGCGAAAACAGATGCGCCACTGAGCGTTAATACGAATACTGTATTGATTTGCTCGATCACCTTTTAGGCGTTCGAGCCGATTGCCCGGAGGGACAAGAAAGTCTTCCAGGCATCCGGCCCATTCAAGTTGTTCCAGTTTACGACGCGCTATACGCTCAATATTGACAAAACGTGCCACGCGCTGGCGATCAAACAGGCGATGCGTATCAGAACATTTGAAAGATTCAATCATGACAGAATAGTAACGCGACAAGATAATAACGTCAAGAGTTACTATCAAATCAAACTAAATAAATTGCTTTTCTAGCCGCTAAAGATGCCTCCATCTAAGCTGCAAGCAAAACAAAAAGGATCAAAGAGGACATTTTTAAAAGACTATGCAATATCAATATATTCTTGCGAATAAGGTACGCGCCAACTCTAATTTCCAATGACAACGCTCCGTGCACAGCGTGCTATATGATGAATTGGCTAAATATTTCTCTAGCGCCTCATTGCATAAAACTGAATAAGGAGGGCGATGCGCAAACACTGTTTGCCGCATATTAGGCATGCGAGTGGATATTATTGCGCTTTCATGCGCCCCATCCTGACTACTTTTCATGCTAACTACACAAGCACTAAGAGCCTGCTTTATTATTTCATCTGTCGCAAGCGTCTGAGCCTGCGCCACAATCTCACAGGCAAACTCATACCAGCTTGCCTCTCCCGCCGCAGTAGCATGCAATAGCACGCTTTTAAATATGCCTTTTTGCCGCCGGCTTTGCGCCTCTATCAATAGCATACGGGTTAATTGCGCGAGCTGGCGAACTGAGGTGGGGGTTCCGCGTTGATCATTGACTACGCTAATTGCTTCGCCTTGCAAAGCTTTTTGCAAAATCGTATTGACAAAATGCTTACCTTGCACGCCATACAGCCAGGCCGTACGCATAATGAGAGCATCACAGCCCGAAGCTTGAATATAGCGCTCGCCTAAAAGCTTGCTACGGCCATAAGCATTAAGAGGACAAGGTGTATCTGTTTCCCGGTAAGGCTGCACAGGCGGTGCTGGCTGACCATCAAACACATAATCTGTTGAATAGTGTACTAGTAACGCACCTACTGCATGCGCAGCCCGAGCGAGCGCGTGTACTGCTGTGCCATTTATTAGATTGGCCTGCTCTTCTTCCTGTTCAGCTTGTTCTACCGCCGTATAGCCTGCTGCATTCACTATTATTTGTGGTTGCAAACGGCAAACTTTTTCATACAGCTGCTCAGGCTGTGTGAAATCCATTTCTTCGCGCCCAGGCGCTAGTAGTTTAAATGGGCTTTGCAACCCAGCGAGTGCATGCTCACTTGCAAAATTTTGCAAACAAGGCAACAGCGCGCGGCCTAGCAGTCCTGTAGCGCCTGTTAAAAGAAGCGTGGTCACCGTCTTTTATTTCACTGGTTTTACGCAGGTGTTTGAGAAGACTGTGGCTTGCATGTTGGGGTTCCTTCGTCACCACCAACCTACCGTGCTTTGCCTTTTCTTGTGGTTGGTGAAGTTTGTAAATTCTATAACGTGTTTAACATCAATTATTTCACTCGTTTAAGCTTGCCAAAACTTCCACAGTAGGTTGCATAAAACGAGCAATAAAACATTGTGGTAAACACTAGGGAGAACGACATTAAAAGCGTGAGTATGAGTGCATCAGACTGCAGCCAATGCAGCACAAAAACGAGCGCACTCGACCCTAAAAATCCAAAACCTGCCCATAGCAATACATAAATCAAAAAAGCGCCTTTATTACGCCAACATGCAATAAGGCTAAAAAATAGGGCTTTATAAGGAGAAATACGGTGCCATACGGTGAGGATAGGAGCAAACCAAAACAGCATAGAGATGGGTATGAAAAGTATAGCTGTAACCGCTGTAGAAATAAGCACAGCAGGCTGTTTAGCCAATGCAGCTTGATTTAAACGCCGTCCCCACACCATAAATTGCATTAATACTCCCCCATCGATCAAATAAGAGAGGGCAAGCACCACCCAAGTCGCTCCTACGTAGAGCACACCCAGTATTAGAAGATGGGAAGCTACTTCCCATCCATGCTTAGCAAAACCATCAAAAAGGACCAATGGTGTTACCGGTTCATTTTCTGCCGCACCTCTTCCCGCCACCATAAAACTAACTGATAAGCCAGGAACGAAAAAAAAGGGTAATAAAAATCCAATCCATGGAGTCTTAAAAAGAATCAACATCAGGAAAATATAAGCCAAAAAAATGGCTAAAAAGCTTAAGGGACGTTGACTGAAAACTTGAATGCCCTGCTTAAACTGGTCCCAACCTGCTTTCGGGGAAAGGGAATAGAGATGCATAGAAAGGTGTCTTAAACAATGATTAAAAGTTGGTGGTATGCATGTTGGGGTTCCTTCGTCACCCCAACCTACCATTCTGCATAGGTATGTTGAAGCTATGGTTATACGTTGGTGGTGCGCATGTTAGGCATGTTGCTCGCCACCGACCTATCGCTGTAGGTTAGTTTGTAGATCCTGCAAGTGCTTTTTATCTCGGCGTAATCGTAAGATCCGCTCAAAATGGTCTGGGTCATGTGCAGCTAGTAGCGACGCTTCCCGTGGCATATAAAAGTCATATAGGCGCGAAATCCAAAAACGCAATGCTGCTGCCCGCAATGCAGTACCAAAATGCTCTATTTCTAGCACAGAGAGGGGGCGCACGCTTTGATAACCCTGCACCAAGGCTTGTAAGCGAGGCCAATCCAATTCGCCTGATTCAAGGTCAATACACCAATCATTTGCGCATACAGACAAATCAAAAAGCCAAGTATCGTCGCCCGCGAAATAAAAATCCAAGAAGCCCGATAGCGTATCGCCTCGAGACTCTTGCGCAGGAATAGGCGTCGCACACTCACCTGCAGGGATTTGTAGATTATTTTGAGTGCCTGGCGTAAACAATACATTGTCTCGGAATAAATCACAGTGACATGGGCCTCGGCCCAATGCCGCATACTGTTCTGAGGCAAAGAAGTTTTTTTGGAAATGCAACTCCTCATCCAATAACGCATTTTGTGATGCGCTGAGAAAGGCCTTAAGCAACGGTACAGTCTCAATCCACCAATCTAGGCTGCGTAAATTGGGTTGGCGCAGCGGAAAATCGCGACCTGCTTCATGCATCTGCGCTAGCATCGCACCAACTTGCGCACAGTGATCTGGAGCAGGGTTAAGTTGTACCTGCCCTTCCAACTTAGTAGCTATCGCAGCAGGTTTGTTGCACAGCATAGTAAACAGACGGCCTTCATTGCAAAAAATAGGCCGTGGGACCAGCACCCCATGCTGCGACAGGTGGAGCATAAATTCCAAATAAAATGGTAACTCTTGCTCAGTCAGTCGCTCAAAAATAGTCAGTACATGGGTAGGCGTCAATCCCCCTTCGTCCGATGAAAGGGTAAGAGAGTTAGCTTGCTCTCTGGGGGAATTGAAAGTCAAAAAGAAATTGCTATTTTCAATACCTGCAGCAATACCTCGCATCTCTACTAGCGTGCCAAGCGTATAGTCTTGCAACCATACTGCAAGTTCTTCTTTTGTAATTGCGGTAAAAACGGCCATGCCATCAAATAAAAAAAGGGGAAAGTGTAGGTTGGTGGTGACGAAGGAACCCCAACACCTTACCAACGCCCTCTGAAGATCTGCTTTTAATTACCAAAAAAGCAAAGATTACAAGTAAGTGGCGCGCATGTTGGGGTTCGTGCCTCACCACCAACCTACAAGCTAATAACTGAGCTTTACAGAAGGCACGCTTCGTAAAGAGCCATTAGGCGCTTGGGTAGGGTCCATGGGCTCAGAGAGCTGATAATGCGTTCCCATACTCGAGCGCACGTCAATGCTTGAGGGCTGCCCAAGTTCTCGGCGCTCTGTAATTTCATTACCGTGTTCATCTTGGTAATGAAAAGTAGGTGCACTGGAAATAGGGTTTTGCACGGTGGAGCGTACGCTTATTCCAGACTGATTAATTTTTTTCAGATCTGGCAACTCTACTGCGCTCGCAGAGGCAGGCTTGCTCATTTCTATAGAGCTTGATTGCTCTGTCTTGGGCAGATGTCGTTTAGGTGCACTCCGATTAGGATTGATTTGTTCAGCGTTATGCTCATGCATCGTAGAAGCTTGGCTAGCCCCAAGGCTAAGTCCCAAAAAAACTGCGAAAGCAAATGACTTGCATACATTGCTCATGCTGTACTCCTTTTTAGAACGTATTACAGAAGTAATCTTACGCTTTATGTGTTTTTTATGGTGCACATTAGTTGAGCTTCGGCTACCACCTTATCTTCTACCTTTGCACAAGCTTGAAACTGCCAAATACCGCGGCGGCAACGCTCATAATTAACTTCTAAAATGAGTTGATCGCCGGGTTCAACGGGCTTTTTAAAACGTGCTCCATCAATTCCTACAAAATAATACAGTCTATTTTCTTGTGGCTTAGGCTCTTCCGTTTCAGAAAAAGTCAGCAACGCAGCAGTTTGGGCCAAAGCTTCTAAAATTAAAACGCCAGGCATAACAGGGCGACTGGGGAAATGGCCTGTGAAATAAGGCTCATTAATCGATACGTTTTTAAGAGCCCGAATATATTTATGGGGCTCGAGCTCCAGCACGCGATCGACTAACAAAATAGGATAGCGGTGCGGAAGTAAGGAGAGAATGGTATGTATATCGAAATTTATTTTCGATATACGAGCATCTGCTGCATCAGTTTTCATATTTTTTCCGATCTATGCAATCAAAAATCGCGTGTTTACACATCGCGCGTCAAACTTTCGACTTGTGCTTCAAGTTGTTGGATACGCTTATGCCAACTACTTAAATTGCGTACGTGCGCAGCACTGCGCAACCAAGCCCCATGATCTATAGCAGGAAAAGCGCTCGTATACATACCTGACTTCATGAGTGATTTCGAAACGCCTGATTTTGCAGTTACCACCACGTGATCAGCGAGCGTGAGATGGCCAGCTATTCCAACCGCACCTCCGAGCATGCAGTGGCGACCAATGGTGGTGCTGCCTGCAATGCCTGTACATCCCGCAATAACGGTGTGTGCACCGATATGGCAGTTATGGGCAATTTGCACCAAGTTGTCGATTTTAACGTCTTCTTCGATTACGGTATTAGCAAGGGCTCCGCGATCGATGGTGGTGTTTGCACCCACTTCAACCCGCTCACCAATCTCAACGGCTCCTACTTGGGGAATTTTGACCCATTCCCCTTTTTCTTCTCCGGATACTTCTTCAAAATCGGGAGCAAAACCAAACCCGTCTGCACCAATCACTGCACCGGCATGGAGAATGGTTTTAGCGCCAATTTTGCAAAAGGCGTAGATAGTTACATTGGGGTAAAGCAGCACATCTTCTGCAATCACCACACCCTGTCCAATATAGCCATGCGCACCAATTCTGGATCGCGCACCAATTACTGCCTGCGCCTCAATAACGGCATAAGGACCGATCAAAGCATCGGGGGCTATCTGTGCAGACGCATCTACTACAGCAGTGGGGTGAATGCCCTTAAAAGAATGCGTAGCAACAGACGCCTCTTCGGCAAAAAGTCCAGCTACACGCGCAAAATACACATAGGGCTTAGAAGTCAATAAAAAAGCATGCTCTACAGCACCTTTTTCTTGCGTTGCAGAAAAAGCAGAATAATCCTCTTCTGTCAGCAAAATAGCACTAGCCTTAGTCATTCCTAATAATGACTGGTACTTTGAATTAGCCAAAAAAGATAACTGTCCAGAAGAGGCGCTATCTAACGGGGCAATACTATTTATACTGATCTGGGCATCTCCAACTACTCGCCCTCCAAAACGCTCAACTAGCTGCTGCAAAGTAAACGCCATACTTTTTAACCTTCCTATAATTTTTTAAATTTTGAGAATTGTCACCTGATTCTAGATCGCGATTTTAGCGAGCGCCATTTGCCAAAAGTTTAATGACCTTATCCGTAATATCGATGCGTGGATTTACATAGACCGCTTCTTGGAGTACTAAATCATAGTGCTCTTTTTCAGCGACTTGTAAAATTGCCTCATTGGCTTGTTCCAACACATTTGCAATTTCTTCATTGCGCCGGCGATTGAGTTCTTCACGAAATTCACGCTGCTTGCGTTGAAATTTTTCATCGAATTGCGATAACTCATGCTGCGCTTCTAACAGCGCAGTTCCTGAGAGTTTGTCGCTTTTTTTGGTATAGGCCTCGGAGAGATTTTTAAGGCGCTGCTCCATTTTTTGTAGCTCCTGCCCTCTTGCTGCAAATTCTTGCTCCAGCTTATCTTTTGCTTTCTTGGCCAGCGCAGACTCTCGCAAAATACGGTCAGAGTTCACAGCCGCAACCCGTACTTCCTGGGCATATACACTAGTGGTCCCCAGAGCGGCTAAGCCCCATCCTCCCCACAAAGCTAGGCTTGCTATTCCAGATGCGCACGCACGTCGAGTCAATATATGTAGCACGTCAACCCTCTTGAAAAATCCTGAAAAAATCAGCTTGTACGCTGGGGCAACGAAGCGCTCCCAACCTACCAACCGCTCACCTCTCATTTTTACCTTTAAGAACCTGTTTAGAGTCTCCCAAAAGAGCCCATCTTCAGGGTCGTGGGGTGCCAGGTATTCGCAGTACTTAAGTACAGTTCCGGTCCCTGTGCTCCTGCTCCCCCAAATATGAACCCTT
>JASSUF010000124.1:0-7818 GCA_031963365.1 Mycoavidus cysteinexigens | reverse complement strand
CTCTTGCGACATCTCAACTTTGCTGGCCCTACGACATCTGAACTTTGCCTTGACAAAAATCCTACCCTCTATTTACCAATACAAAACTGACCAAAAATTTCACCGAGCAAATCATCGCTAGTAAATGCTCCCGTCACGGTATTGAGTTGCTCTTGCGCCAAGCGTAGCTCTTCTGCAAACAAATCCAGCGCGCTATTTTTGGCTGCTGCGTATGCCATGGCCTGTTGGATATGTGCATGCGCAGCTTCTAATGCTTCGAGATGGCGCGTGCGAGCTAGAAACGTGTTTTCTCCTGCTTGCCAGCCTGCGAGCTCAAGTAGCTGCGCGCGCAGTTGGTCTATCCCCTCTCCGGTCTGTGCACAGAGATATACTCTTTTTGTAAGCTCTTTTTCCAAAGGCTCAACAGCCTCCTGCGCTGGAACATGCGCTTGGGGTTCAAGCAATGCTTTGCGCGCTGATTCGTCTAGTAGATCTATTTTGTTGAAAACTTGAATAATTGGAAGCCTAGGCGGAAATTTCAGGGCAATTTGTTGTGCAAAATTATCGGACTGTAAATTCAATACTGCTGTATTTGATATTGCGCACCTATCAGCATGCTGAGCCACTACAGGCACCTGTGCCATATCGCGCACATCAAACACATGCAACACTACATCTGCTTTTTCAATTTCTTCCCAAGTGCGTTGCATACCGATGCGTTCAATAGGATCTTCTGATTCACGTAAGCCTGCTGTATCCACAAGATGCAAGGGGATCCCTTGCACTTGAATGGTCTGGGTAATTTTGTCTCGAGTCGTCCCTGCAAACGGGGTAACAATAGCAAGCTCTGCGCCTGCTAGCGCATTTAGTAACGAAGATTTACCCACATTCGGCGAACCCGCCAATACTACCGATAGGCCTGAACGCAGTAGCGCACCCTGCTTTGCTTGAGAGCGCATATCTGACAATGCTTGATCGATACGTTCTAACTGACCCAGTGCATCGGCTGCTTCTAAAAAATCCACTTCTTCTTCTGGAAAATCTAGCGTAGCTTCAATCAGCATCCTTAAATGAATGAGCTGTTTTACCAAGGCATTCACTGCTTTTGAAAATACACCGCTCAATGAGCGCCCTGCTGATCGAACCGCTGCTTCTGTACTGGCTGCGATCAGATCCGCCACTGCCTCAGCCTGCGCTAAATCAAGCTTATCATTGAGAAATGCTCGCCGCGTAAACTCCCCAGGCTCAGCCAAGCGCATATGCATTGCACGCCCCGCCTCCAAGCATCGACGTAGCAATAGCTGCAAAACTACCGTGCCTCCATGGCCTTGTAGTTCGAGTACCGACTCACCAGTATAAGAATGCGGACGAACAAAATACAGCCCAATCCCATGATCGAGCTTCTCCTCACGTCCATCCCAAAAAGCTGTATGTATTGCATATCGTGGACGCAATTCTTTTTTACATAGAGCTTGAATAAACCCCTGTATTGCTTCGTCGGCAGCTCGCCCAAACGACACGCGCACCACTCCAACTCCCCCTTGACCTGAGGCGGTTGCAATAGCTACGATAGGGTCTAAGCCCTCTTTCATATTTATTTCACTTAAAAATCAATCAGCTTAAGACATGAATTTCTGCATATAATTTACACAAAAATAAGAATTATCTTATAATACATAAAAATAATTTGCTCCCCATCTTATCGATGTGAAAGCTTATTTTTCATTAAATGAACTATTAAATATCCTTTAATAACCCAAAGCAGTTTCTAGGGTGGGATGCGTCACGCCCATCGCTATTGAACCTGCAAAACTGGAGAATGCGGTGCCCAATTTGGCTGTTTCGTCTACTAGCACGAAGCCATATATCAAACCTGCATGCATGGGCGTGAAATGCCCTCCGCGCAATTCAGACATTCCAAGACTTGAGCGAGGCATTAAGTATTGCACTCGAACAGCAAAAGTTGCAGGCACTAGCCTCGCCACGCATCAACTAGTGCAATATATAACAGGATTTTCTTTGCCCTGGTTACAAATAGCTTGCTGCAGCCTAGCCCCCGCATCACTTTTATTAGCAGTGATTTTTTCTAAATCTTTGCATGCACAAAAAAAGCAGCTCAGCGAAGAGCATGAAAAATATTTGGATGGGCAGCGGGAGCAAGAAAACAATATCAAACAGGAACGAAAACAAAAACAATCAAAGCAGAGAAAAGAAGAGAAAAAATATCGGAAGGAAGTCGCACTCGCAAAACACTCCCCAAAACCATTAGAAAAATGGCAAGATCTATGGACAAAGCATGCGCAAGCAATAGAGCAAGGGCAGCAACACCCTAGAATATTCAGAACATTTCCACCTACATGATAATGGCCGGTAGGTTGGTGGTGACGAAGGAACCCCAACATGCGCTCCACCGACTTATAATCATTGCTTTTGACATACATATGCCGGCTTTAAAAGGACAGCGGCTATCATGTTGGGGTTCCTTCGTCACCACCAACCTACCATTAGCTGAATATTAATGACCTTAAGATCCTGCATCGGCTCTTGAGGACTCCCATCCCTGGCAGCCTGGGCATTGCCAATAAAAAAGTCGAGCCCTAAATCCACACTCCTGGCATAGGTAGCGAGGCTTATTTTGAATACGCTGGGTAATTAAACGGCGTATCCACTCTAGTTCACTGCGTTTAGGTTCGCGTGCCTTTATTGAATGCGCTTCAAGAAGCGCCATCGCTGCACTCATGGTGGGTAGTTTTTGCATCACGCTACGCGCTAACGCATAAGCACGATCTAAACCTTGGTGTTGCACCACGTAGGGATAGATCACTTCGAATAAGTCATTCGAGGGATGGCACTCTAATGTCTCTATAAGCTTCTCAACACCTGTATCAGCTTGATTGAGCAAGGTATGTGCTTGCATCAAACGCTGCACTACCAAAGGCAAGTAGGCTACATTTTGTTTTTCTATGTGCGCCCAGGTACTCAAAGCAGATTGTGGCTCACCTGCCATCATCTGCGCATCACCTAAAAGCAAAAGAGCTCGGGGGCTCATCGGACAGGCAATGAGCGCCTGTGCTAATGCTTCACGTGCGACCTCTTCTTTTTGAGCATCAAAAGCTTCTTGTGCTTGCTCGCAATAAAATTGCGCAATTTCTTTTTTATAGGTCCCCACTCCCCGCGCTTCCAACTCCAACGCACACGCAATAGCAGCAGGCCATTCTTTTTCTAAAGAATAAATGGTGAGTAAGCACTGTTGGGCTTCATCTGCATACCGCTGGTCTGTATAACCGGGCGCAATAAAGGTCTTAAAAGCTGTTTCTGCACGATCAAGCAGCCCTGCTTTTAAAAAGTCTTGAGCAAGCTCATAGAGGGCATGGTCTCGTTCTTTTTTGGGTAGATCCGCGCGGCTAAAAACATTTTGATGTACACGAATGGCACGCTCTGTTTCACCACGTTTTCGAAATAAATTACCTAAGGCAAAATGGAGTTCGGTAGTTTCGGGATCTAACTTGGTTACTTCAATAAAAGCGTCGATCGCTTTGTCAGCTTGCTCGTTGAGCAAAAAATTAAGGCCCTGAAAATAGGAACGGGGAAGATTTGCGCGCTCAGATAAAAGATGTCTAAGATCAAAACGCGCTGCCATCCAACCAAGCCCAAACACTACAGGAATTAGCAATAACCACCAAAAATCAAGATCCATAATCAGGCTCTAAGAAGGCTTCCCGGAGTCAACCAGATTGGCATCTTGCTCTTTCCCACGCTGCTTGAGACGGCGCTTGAGTAGAGTGATTTCAACCTGGCTACGTAGACGAGCCGGTATGGTGAATAGCAAGCTCACGCTTAAACCTGCGATAAAAAAGGCAAGGTTGATGACGATCATCGGAGCACGCCAGCTTGTATAGTCAAAGATATTGAGCTGGCTTTCTTGTGTGTTGGCCAATGCCAGACCAAAAAGAAGAATAAATACCAGGATGCGAATCGCAATCAGAAAAAACTTCATAGGATCAAAAACCCTAAAAGAGGACAAAAAAGCACAGGCACAAAGAATACAAGGCCGCCGAGGGTGTTCATAGCCGATCTGTCTGCAATCTCTCTCATTGAAGTAATTCGAGATTGCTATGCGTATGGAGCGCTTCTAAGCCTGCTCAGCATCAGCAGAAATATTGATCTGCGCACGCAAATGATCACTGGCTCTAAAGTAAGGAGCCGATTTTCCTGGCACATAAACCTTTTTACCAGACTTAGGATTGCGTGCTTCACGCGGCCCACGATAACGCAAGCTAAAGCTTCCAAACCCGCGGATTTCAACACGCGCACCGGCGCAAAGCGTTTGCGTCATCGCACTCAGGATATGCTTAATAGCTGCATCGATTTCTGTTAAAGCTATATGCGAAAACTTGAGATGCAGAAGAGCCACCAGTTCAGATTGAGTCATACCATCTACCGCACTGATTTCACATGTCAAAAAAAACCTGCTTATAAGGCTCAAAAAATACCTAGGGCATGTCCTCAATTGCCCAAAAGGGCCCATCTTTGAGGTCGTGCGGTGCGAGGTATTCACTGTACAAAAAGTACAGTTCCGGTCCCTGTGCTCCTGCTCCCCCAAATATGAACCCTTTGGAACAATTGAGGACACGCCCTATTCCAGATTTGGAAAAGCCGCAAACCATGATCTATTAGGATCATGGTTTGCGGCATATTACCTGGGAACGTCGCTTTTGAGCTGCCTATAAGCTGGCTTCCAGATTAAATACACACTAGAGCGTGTCCTCAATTGCCCAAAAGAACCCATTTTGGAAAAGTCAGTGGTACGCATGTTGGGGTTCCTTCGTCACCACCAACCTACCATGAGCTCTTTTGGGCAATTAAGGACACGCCCTACAATCTGCTCAAAAGCATGCTTTTGAGCAGATTTTTACTTTCTATTTTTGTGTATTCAGTTCAGCTTTGAGCAGCGCACCAAAACTGGTCGCATCACTCTTCTCAGGTTCTGCAGCTTGCGCTACTTCCTGTGATTTACCTTGCTTTAAGGAAAGGAAAATACGACGTGCTTTGTGGTCTGAATTGACCACCGTAGCTGCAACGGTTGAACCCTCTTTGAGTACTTCACGTGCTTCTTCAATAGAGGAGTATTCCGTATCGCTTACACGAATATATCCTTCAACCTCAGGTGCAAGTGTAATCACAAACCCTTTGGCATCTTCAGACTGTACTTGGCCTTCTACTTTGGAGCCTTTGTCATGGATGCTAGCGTACTGTGCAAAAGGATCGCCTTCGAGTTGCTTGATACCCAGCGAGATGCGCTCTTTTTCCACATCAATGCTCAATACCACTGCCTCAACACTGTCACCTTTTTTGTGTTTACGCACAGCTTCTTCACCAGGCTCATTCCAGGACAAATCGGACAGATAGATCAATCCGTCAATATCACCAGGCAAACCAACAAAGAGACCGAAATCAGTGATCGATTTGATCACGCCGTTTACTTTATCGCCTTTTTTGAAGGTGCGATTAAAGTCATCCCATGGGTTTTCTTTGCACTGTTTCATACCCAAGCTGATACGGCGGCGCTGTTCGTCAATTTCGAGGACCACTACACCCACTTCATCGCCGATTTTGACGACTTTGCTAGGTACAATATTTTTATTGGTCCAATCCATTTCAGAAGCATGTACCAAACCTTCGATACCTGATTCAGATTCGATTTCGATAAATGCGCCGTAATCCGTAATATTGGTCACTTTCCCAGATAGGCGTGTACCGGAAGGATAACGTTGTGCAAGGCCCTTCCAAGGATCATCAGCCAATTGCTTCAAGCCTAGAGAAACACGTTTTTTCTCTTTGTCGAACTTCAAAATCTTGACTGTGAGTTCTTGACCTACTGTTAATACTTCGCTTGGGTGCAATACGCGGCGCCATGCGATATCGGTAATATGCAGCAAGCCATCGATAACGGTGCCAGCCAAACGTACAAATGCACCGTAGTTCGTGATGTTTTTAACCACGCCTTTAACGACTACGCCTTCTTCTAACGTCTCGAACAGTTTAGCGCGCTCTTCACTTTGCTCAGCTTCAACCACAGCACGGCGTGAAAGCACAACGTTGTTGCGCTTACGATCGAGCTTGATAACGCGGAATTCAAGCGTTTTGCCCTCATACTGCGATTGCAGTTGAGCCATGTCTTTGGTGACAGGATGTGCATCGATCAAGGAACCTGGCAAGAAGGCACGAATACCATTGACCATAACGGTCATACCGCCCTTGACCTTACCCGTAATCGTTCCGGTAACCAACTCATGGCTATCCAATGCTTTTTCAAGCGCCAGCCAAGAGGCGAGGCGTTTTGCTTTATCACGGGAGAGCACGGTATCGCCACGACCATTTTCTAACAGCTCGATAGCAACGGAGACAAAATCTCCAATTTGCACTTCAAGCTCAGCTTGGTCATTGAGGAATTCTTCGCGAGGAACATACGCTTCAGATTTAAGGCCCGCATCTACAATCACAAAATTGTGATCAATACGTACTACCTCAGCGGAAATAACCGCTCCAGCTCGCATATTTTGGCGCGAGATGGAATCTTTAAAAAGGGCAGCAAAAGATTCAGCCGCATCCTCAGTAAGCGAAGTTACTAAAGGAGATTGGTCAGAATCTAATGTCTTGACAGATAAAACAAAAGCGTGAGAATCAGACATGAAAGGGACTGGTTACACTCAAAAACGCTTCTAGAGTAGGGGGTGTCCTTAATTAGCCAAAAGGGTCCATATTTTGGGGGAGCAGGAGCACAGGAACCGGAACTGTACTTAAGTACAGTGAGGATTCCGAGCACCGCACGACCGCAAAGATGGGCTCTTTTGGCTAATTAAGGGCACACCCTAAGAAATTCTCTAGAAACAAAAGCGTGCGCAACCATGATTAAAAAGGTTAAAAAACATACTTCGCAACATGCGTGTTGTGAAGTTTCTGTGGGACTGCTAAAAAATACAACTATACATCTGCGCTACGAAACCATTCCATAACGGTTGCAACGACTGCGTCAACGCTCATCATCGATCCATCCAATATTCTAGCATCTGGCGCAGGTTTAAGCGGAGAAACCGCTCGCGCGTAATCGCGCGCATCGCGCGCTTCTAAATTTTTCAAAAGGGTCGGCATGCTAGCAGAAAAATCTTGACCTTGCTCTTGCAGCTGTTTGTATCGCCTTTTTGCCCTGGCTTCTACACTTGCAGTTAAAAAGATTTTTAAAGGCGCATCAGGAAACACCACGGTACCCATATCGCGCCCATCTGCAACCAGGCCAGGAGGCTGATGAAATACACGTTGCCGAGCTAATAGTGCTGCACGAATAGGGGCATATACCGCTATGGCCGAAGCACGCTGACCTACTTCTTCAGCACGGATATCCTGTGTGACATCCTGCCCATTTAGCGTTATCCGTTCTTCCGAGAACTCTATATCTACCGTTTCAATAAGCCTAACTAATGTTGCAATGTACTCAGGCGTGCCATCTATAGCTGAGTCAGACTGCGTATTGCGCAAACTGGCTAGGGCTATAAGTCGGTACAGCGCGCCACTGTCTAAATAATGAAATCCCAGTTTCCCTGCCACAGCGCGGGCAATCGTTCCTTTACCCGATGCAGTGGGGCCATCGATGGTAATAACTGGATACAGTTTGGGCGAAAGTGTATTGCTATGCACTAAATACTCGCGGTAAAGAATAGACTTCTTTCGAAACCCTATAGCGGCGTCACTCATCCCAACCAGTTGGATAAACGGTAGGTTGGCGGTGACGAAGGAACCCCAACATGCACGCCACGGCCTCCTGGATGCCCAGCATACAAT
>JASSUF010000123.1:0-7867 GCA_031963365.1 Mycoavidus cysteinexigens | reverse complement strand
TCTTGTTAATAGGCATTAACCACTCTCATAATTGTGGGTAATTGCAAGCTGAATCCAACGGATACATTCGAGAAATATCGCGCTCCTCTTTACGATAACGGAATCAAGCCAGCAAAAAGTAGCGATGCTCACAACAAGATCAGAAATGACATCGCCCAAAACAGCACAGCCGCCACCATAACACCTGACGGCTGCAAGGTACTTGTTAGCGAAATCAAAGCACAAACTACAGGAGAATTATTCTTATATGTGAATGACGCGGTGCTGATGCTGCCCGGAGTCACTGATTTCTTTTATCGTAATAATACCGGCACCGCTAAGGTCACAGTCGAGCCGGTGTTTACATCATCAGTGCCTAAAAAGTAAGGCACACAGGGAGGCTATTACAGTCTGAGGGGTATCACATGACTACTTCAATCCGCTTAGTCCAAGCAACCGAGAAACGGCTTAATTCTCTTGTTTCACATACAGGGCGTACTAAAGCTTACTACCTACGCGAAATTATCGAACGAGGCCTTGAAGATATAGAGGACGGATATCTATCTGCTGCCATGCTTTAGCGTGTGCGCAAAGGACAAGAACCATTTATTCCGCTACCGATATAAGGAAAGACTTTGGCCTGGAAGATTGATTACACCGATACGGTATAGTGGTATCGGATATGTATTCCGATGCAATACAAAATGAGGTAAAAATCTGATAAATATACGGTATATGACTGTCCTTATTGTCGCTATAAAAGGCATAAATATAACAACCTTCGATAGATTCAAAACGCTGGGGCAGTATTTTGCGAGTGACGAAGGGGCTATCTACAGCATCGCTTGCTAAAAAAAAGCACGGCGCACGTAACAAATGTTCTCGTCAGGCTAAATAAGACTTTTCCTTCCTTAAAAATGCATCAGTTTGCCTGGCTTAATCGCGCGGTTAATTATAGGAGAGCTGCTATGTCAGAACACAGAGATGGCCATCGCAATAGGCAAGGTTTCGTGACGATGGATCCAAAGCGTCAACATGAAATAGCTTCCAAAGGTGGACAGGCTGCTAAAGAAAAATGGACTGCACATCACTCTACTTCAGAAGAAGCACATGAAGCAGGGCACAAGGGTGGGAAGGCCACTCAAGAAAAAAGGCACCATTAAGAGGGAATTTCGCTCTTATTTAAAATCAAACTTATTCAACAATATTCCCTCCTTCGTCTGTCATTAATATGGACTAGTCCTTGTCAAGAAACCTGTTTGTAACGACTATAAAAAGTAGCCCCAAAAAGTTAGACATTGGTCTGATCTTTTGGGGTTTTTCATTAATGCCTACCGAGTTTTATTTCTTCATAGCATCATCGATCTACTTTATTCTTCAAATTGTCCAAATAGGACATCTTCTTTGCTATATAACGAAATATTTGACAAAATCCAGAATTAAATCTTATAGGGTAATTCCGCGATGACCAACTTCTCAAGCATTTCTCATAAAGCCCACGTTGTATCACACTCGAATGGCACTATAAAAGAGAATGGCTCACCATCTGCATCATGCTCTAGTAGCGGTAAAGAAGGAAATGAATTACGAAAAAATTTAAAATCCTCTAATGCTTTATTTAAAAATAAATTAGAAGAAGAAAATTTTTTAAAAGGAGATTATGAGTTCTCCTATGAGTTAAGTAGACTGCGTGAAACTGTAAATTTAAATCAATCACAGAAAATTAGCATTCCTCTAGGAGTACATATTCCCAGCGTAGCAGATTATTTGATCAAAACACCGGAGCACACCAGAAAAGACCCAAAAATCCTAAGAGAATTAGGTCTACTAAAAGAAGAGCAATTTGGCAAAGTAAAGTTAAAACCAGCGCACGAAGAGCATCTTCTTTCCAATGGTGTCATATTACATTTAGTGTCTGGGGCCACAGTCGATCTCCAAGCTTTCTCTCATGTTCCAGAAAAGTATGTTAAATCGGGAATTTTAGAGGTTATCAATGATGAAAGTCTTGATGAAAATTTGGATAAAAGTGAAAGCATTATTACCAACATGGTAAAAAGTGGACTCTTTGTAAATATCTATAGTGGCATTCCTTTCAGAACACCATTACATGAAGCCGCTAGCTCAGGACTTTCCGATATAGTCGGAAGACTGCTTGAAAATAGTGCAGAAGCCTCACTTAATCTAAAAGACGAAGATGGATACACGCCTCTAGATTTAGCTGGAGAAGATGTTGAGATAGTTTCAATTTTAAAAGCACATCTCAAAAAATGCACTCTCGACTCATTTTCAATGAAGACTGCCTAATAAATTCAGCGAATTGCGCACAAAAATGTCGTCAGAGGCTCAGGCACGTTCTGCTGCACGCACCGAAGCCATACTTGTGGAAATGCAACTCCAAGAGCTGCGCGAAGCTAGGCAGTTAACGCCAATCGAAATTGCGAAAACTATGCTTGAAGCATTACAAGAAAAAATGAAGAAGGCAAATGTGTTCGTGCGGCGTAAAGTTGGACACCAGACGCGCAGCGGCTTGATGGCTTGACTTAATGGCATTGATAAACAGCCCAGTGCTGCATGTGTTTTCACGCATACGCAGTACCGGCATGACAGCAAAAGTTACAGTAAAACCATTAGAAAAAAAGCGTAGCGTTTATTTTAATATCTCAAGGACGTAAAGATTCGTGCGTAAAGGTGTAAGATCGTTTACTAGTTCTTTGCACACTTGTTCTATCAGAATTTAACGTCAATGGATTTGATAAAAAAACATAAAACCATACTAACCATTACCAATATAGGGATATGCAATGAAATACATGTCAATACTGGCTCTTTCTCTAATGTTCTCCGCTTCCGCCTTTGCTGCAACACAAATCACACAGGGAGAGTCTACTGCTTATGTCCAAATAGGTCTGCACTCTATCGACCGAGCAGGCGTACCTCCTCTTGGTCAAATAGAATTATCACGAAAAGCGGATCAAACCTGCCAAATGCACGGAGTGGCAATTAGTAATTGTTATTACGTCGTTACCGATAAAGCACCTAGAGAACCAAACCATCAAAAAATTGATCTTGCAATTTTCAAAAAATAACATGGATGTGTTCTCCACCCTACATAATAAGAAGGCTATGTAGGGCGGAGTTACTTTAGCCCGACACATATCGCCGGGTGCCAATGTAGTCTGATCGAATCAATGCCTGCTTGGCAAATAATACAAAGGGCAGGAGAGGCAGACCATTCCTAGTGCAGCGCTATCCCGCGGCAGACTTCGGTAAACTTTATCGCAGCCGTTGGGGCATAGAAGAAGAATTCAAACTCGTTAAACAACGCCAACATCTTGAAGGCTTCAGCGGTGAATTGCCGGCGTCCATCGAGCAGGAAATCCAAGCCAAGATCATGTTGCATAACATCGTCCAAGCGGTATGTCATAAGGCTCAGCAAAATGCGCCACCAGACAAACAAGCCAACTGTGGGAACAAATTAATCTGGAGGAACGTTCAGCTTGGATTTATCCAGATCAAGCTAAGGGAGGTGAGGGGGATACCTATGCCACTCAACAAGATAGCTTGTGGGTATTAGCAATTTCCGCTGGCATGATTTGCAGCATACCTGGGCGACTTGGTTGGCAATGAAAGGCACCACTCTTTCTGAATTACAGGAGCTTGGGGGATGGAAATCTGCCTCAATGGTGAGACGTTACGCACATTTTTCTGCGAGCCATCTAGCGCACGCATCGGCTAGGCTTAATGGGATGTTGGATGCAGCATAAATGAGGGCAAAGAGATTCTATTCACGTTGCCACATTTCAAAAAAAAGCCTTCCGTCTGGAAGGCTTATAAACACTGGTGGCCCGAGGCGGACTTGAACCACCGACACACGGATTTTCAATCCGCTGCTCTACCGACTGAGCTATCAGGCCACAACTATTGAAGGGCGCGAGTATAGCAAAGGGAAATGCGCTCCTCAAGCTTTTCTGTGCTTATAGAGCATTAATTTTTGGTTTTTATTTGTTTAGGGCATTTTTTGTTTGATTTCGCTTGTTTTTGCATTGCTTGAGGTGGGCGTGGGGCCACTCACATCCCGAACAGAGGTTAAAGAACTTATTCGCAGCATAGACAAATTAATGTATTTTGTTTGCCGCGATATACACTAACCTACTAAGCGCCCTGACGCGGGAGTTATCTCATGCATGCTATACCAGTGCATTTCCCTTTGCTATACTCGCATCCTTCAATAGTTGTGGCCTGATAGCTCAGTCGGTAGAGCAGCGGATTGAAAATCCGTGTGTCGGTGGTTCAAGTCCGCCTCGGGCCACCAGTGTTTATAAGCCTTCCAGCCGGAAGGCTTTTTTTTGAACATTCCGTTCAACTTAGGTCCTACTCGCGAACGCCCACCAGCAGGAAAAGGCCAGATAGCGAAGTTGTGGGATATTGAAAGCGATTCGGAGCAAGAACCTAAGATGTTCAGCTTTAGCGCTTATGTATTCAAACCGGGTAGCCCTAAATGCTACCCGCGTCTCGATAACGCTTTAGCTAACAATGATATTAGGGATATTCGCATAAGAATGCTCACGAAAAACCCCTGAAATTTGCATCGTTAATAAAGCTTTACTTTGAATTTCAGTTGATTGAAGCCACAATTTATATAAAACATGGTTCTGCGGAATAATTTGCTGAAGAATATTGCGGATAATCTTCCAGCCACATCCACTACCCATAACCTCTTTTCCATTTTCATCAATACGAAATAATCCAAGTGACTTGATAATCGTATTTAAATGATTTTGGATCATAGTATGAAAGGCAGAACGGTATACCACATCAATTGACTTTGCTTTAATACAATGATCTGGAAAAGTATCGATTTCAATGGGCCCGTCTGGTAAGTGGCGTGTACTCTCACGTAATGCTGGTGGGTAATATCTAACACCACCGTAATCTCTAATCATAAATCCTGTTATTTGCAGTGTGTCCTTATTAAAGCGTATCAGTGTATTTTGCTGATGTGCTTCAAACGTGAATCCATGATGTATCACTGGTGGCAAAAAAACTTTCAAGTAAGCAGTCGCATATTCTTCCAAGAAGTCCAATTTACCTTGTAAAGTGGTTAGACGATTACCCCAAATATTGTGTATAAAAGGTAAGGTTCTACCTGTGGGGCTAGTAGTGGATGGTAAAGATTCAGTTAAAGCCACACAAACAACAGCGCGCTCATTACGCAAATTTGCCTGGTATTGGGCGTCATCACGAATAATGCATGCGAGGTGCCTGGCAATATCGAAATTAGGATTGGATGAACTCACTGAAGCAGGCTCTCGCATGGCTATCAATGCATTTTTATCAGCAATGACTGCATCCAACACTTTATCCATTTTAGGCCCAAGAGAAGTAGTCCATGGCGTAATCGTACGTAATGCAGATGTTAATTTCACCCCTAACGGAAGCTTAATACAATATTTATCGTATCCAATATAATTAAGCGTGCGGTTTGAAGATTGAGCCTTGCATAAAGTGCTAAACCATTTTGGCAAAATCCGAACATTAGGAAATTTAAGCTGAACGTTAGGAATCTGATACTCATGAACTGGCATAATCAATTCTGATTCTGGATTAAATGCAATTCCATTTTGAGCAAGTTGACCTAAATGATCAGCATAGAACGGTTTAGCCAGATCAGCAAAATCACCTGTAATGATAAGTTCATCCTTATTAGCAATCACATAACGAAGATAAACATTAGATAAATCAGTGGATGGCAATATAGGCTCAATCAGGTATGCCGCCTGTCGCATTCTATGCATGGGATGAGTGGGATGCCCCTCAACAATCGATTGCTCCCAATCAATTAAAGGAGAGTCCGCAGTTAGCTTTATAGATGAAGGATGCCTATAACGATAAGTTTGATGCTCTATAGAATTAGCCATTTCAGCGCAGATATTTTGAATCACATCGGACTTATAATTATTCCATTCACCGATTTGCTTCATAACGGCGCCAACATCAGTCACCTGCTCAAGCTTAGAGGTATCCACAACCACTGAGGAAAAATCACAGGGATCAATTAATGCTGATCTTGACTTATCACTATCATGAACCATAGGGAATCGCTTGAGAAGCATTAGATATTTAGCGGTGCGAATATCGGTAGTGATTGCATTGTATTGCTCATCGCTAGCTATATCACGTTTCCTCAAAGCAAGTAACTTTAACGATTCATGCCCATTACCCAACGAAGCAGTTGGCGATATGCCAATCATAATATTGCCTAAGACCAACCCTTCATTGACCAAGCAAGCCAAAAATCGAGACACCGTTGCATGCTTCGCCAAAAGTAAAGCTTGTTTTTCGATTGAACAATCAATTGGCTGATTGGATATGTCAGACGCTTGGGCAAAAAGTTTCCAAATATTATCCGGAAGCATAATGTGGGGTGCCGACGATAGTTTCAAAGCTGACATAGGGGCCCATGCTTGAAAATAAGTAAGTCTTTCTTCTATGTTATTTATTGGCGGTGATTGAATTTCGACTGCTTTCCCTTGCGCGATAAGCACTGCTTGCGCCTAAACGTAGAGCAGCTGTACTCTTTGGCATAACAATATTTTAGAGGGAGTTTTTTATGGAACTATCGACTTCTATTCCAATGTTCTCCCAGTTGCCACGTATATATCTTATTACGCCTGAGCCAAGCGGTGCAGATGAACTTTCCGATTTCATAGCTCATCTCGAAAAAGCGCTTATTTCAGGAATTCGATTAGTACAATTAAGGGCCAAAAAACTAGCCCCTAAAATATACGAATTACTAGCCCAACAAGCATTGGTTTGTTGCCATCGATATCAGGCTCTCTTATTGTTGAATTCCAGCCCCCAAAAAGCAATTGAGCTAAATTCAGACGGCGTGCATCTAGATAGTACACGACTAATGTCCTGTCAAAAACGTCCGCTGGGCACAAACAAACTTGTATCTGCAGCCTGCCACAATGAGGCACAGCTAAAAAAAGCTGAAAGTATTGGCGTGGACTTCGTCACCTTATCTCCTGTTTTGCATACTCAAAGCCACCCTGAAGCAAAGCCTTTAGGCTGGGATAATTTTGCAAAACTGACTTCCTTTACCAAAAGCCAAGTCTATGCATTAGGAGGAATGAAAAGAGAAGATTTAACTAATGCTCAGGAGCATGGCGCTTATGGGATTGCGGCAATTAGCGCGCTTTGGAACGAGAGAGAGTAGGGCGCCCAGATCTTTGCCTTAATAAGGCCACGTAAAGTCATTGGCATGATCGATTACTGTGCGACCTGAAAGTCGTTTGAACTTCTGTCTTACAGGAGAAATATAACCAGATAAGACCGATTGCTCCATCAATCGTTCCCTACTCGGACATGCGGGGCCGGTAACAGCCCGGTGTGAAGCTCCGAGGACAATGTAACCGCCGAGGAATCGGTAAGCGGAGCCGTGAGGCAAAGCCGAATCTGCTAGCACTAAAGCGGAGAGGGGCTAGGGATGTGTGAATACGGCCAACATATGTGAATCTCTGCAATTGTCGTTAACATGAACAGGCCAAAAGTGCTGGGCCTGAACCAAAATGGTATGCGGTTAGGTTTGGTCGTTGGAATCTCGACCAACATGGACAAACAACCGTCGGCAAAAAGGAGGGGCCCGACTCGCACTGAAATTCAAACGGAACAGGGTAAGCCCATAACGTCGCCTTAGAGGCAGGCAAACCGCGAGGAATGCTGTTGGCGTTGTGGGTATAGGAGGGTGCAAAAAGCGAATGCCACCCTGTAATGGGGTGGATAGAGAGTGAAACATTCTTTCGCGCGAAAGCGAGCAGACTTGCACTTGGTCGAGATGGGCAAGAAATCATGGCAAACCGTTATACGCAGGAAAGTCAGATGAGGC
>JASSUF010000122.1:0-7927 GCA_031963365.1 Mycoavidus cysteinexigens | reverse complement strand
GATCACTTCATGTTCCTCCTGCTGATCAATAATCCAGCGGTACCTGGGGAGTTACCTAATTTCTTATATTCCTCATATTCCTCTTCATCATCAATATCAAGCACCTCCATCTTTTCGCGTAAATTTCCCTCTTGCTCTTGCAAGTCTTCGTACTGCTGCATTTCTTCTGCTGACAACTCGCGCTGCGTCGAAGGTAACTCAGAAAATTTACTCAGCTCTGCAAAAGAAAGGTCTGGATTAATCTCAACCCACCCCCACCCTTCTGCGCGCACTTTTTCTGCTGTACCCTCAAATTTTTCCTTAGCGAGGCGATGCAAAAGTTCAGCATCACAAAGATAGCCCGTGTCACTTGTACTAAAGAGGTCGCGGCGGATGGGGCCGCCAGCCGCTTCATAGGCTGATAAGCCAACGAAGAGAGCGATGCGATTGCTTTGCGAGTCGATATCCTCGTTAATTAAACGCCGCGCTAATTGATAAGGCTGTCGCTGCCACTCCTGAGCGCCAAACCAAACTTGCTCTTGAATGTCATGATTATTCTCTAAAGTAAGCGCCTGCATTTGTGGAAGATTGATTTGATCTTGACGAAAGAGTTCAAATATTTTGGGGGATATATCGGCGAGTTTTAGATATTGCTCAATCGTCCGTGGCTTCACCCCATGCACTGCCGCCACATATTCAATGGTTTTTCCAGAATCAATCAGCTTTTTATAAGCATCAAAACGATCTGCGGGGTGCATCATTTCGCGCTGCTCATTTTCAGACAAGCTTGCTGTGATTGCTTGCACTAACGGCAAGACCTTACAAGGCACTTTGACCTCTTTTTCCCATTCTTTTTGCTGCACAAGTAAACCTATTGCACGCCAACGACGCCCTCCCGCTACCACAGCGTATTTGCCTTTATGCTCACCTTCCATCACAGGGCTAGCAATCAAATTTTGCAACAAGCCTTCTTCTTTAATATTGATGGCCAATTCTTCAATGCCAGTGGGCTGTTTTTTCTAGCATTTTCACTAGATAAAAAGAGTTGATCAAATGGAATGTCTTGAATTTCATCATGAACAACATTCTCTTCTTTTGTGATTTCCTTCTTTTTCATCGATCAATCCTTAGACAGAAAAATTAAAATTTATTTTTAATTTTCAATGCCATTTATTTAGTATAAATAGCATTGAAATTAGATTTATATTTTTAAAAATATCCTCATATACTCAATTTAGCATTCGCATAACCTGGCACACAGCAACTGATAGCGTGGCGCATCGTTTGTAGTAATGAAAATGATTTAGATATATGCCATTCAGGAAATGCACATGACTGATATTCGAGGGAATCACAAAATTTCATGGCTTGCACCATGTCATAGAAAGTCTCAAATAATTCGATATCTAATTTAAATATCAAATTATTGTTTTCTCCATAACGAGAATTAACACTTTTGCAATTTGCATCGAGAAGCATTTGGCCTTTTATTTTGGCGTCATAATCCGAAAACCATTCTTTACTAGTTTTTGAATACGCGCCTAAAATAGCTGAAATATGTTGATTACTCACAATAGAAACGCTCATTTTTCTACCTAAAATTTATGATATTTCATTTAAACAAATTGCTTTACATTTTGATTTTAAATAAATTTATATGTTTTACGGCCCTAATAAAGAACAAATCACATCTTCGCGCAACTTGTACCAAAAATTAAAAGCTGGAGATTTTTCCGCCCCTGGAAAATTAAATGCTTGAGCTTTAAATTTATTGCAAATTGCTATTACAGCTAATGTTGAGTGCGGCGTAGTAAATGCCTCCACATCCAACTTAAATACACTTTTGTTATCTTCCCCATTAACATAATTAAAACTTTTGTAATTAGCATCTAATAATACTTGTCCTATCTCCGTAGCTTTATCGATTTCTAAAGGTATAGGCCATGCGCCTAACATGATTGAAATATCTTTATTGCTCACAATAAAATCATTCATTACTTTCTCCATCCATGAATAAAATGTTTTTAAAAACCGACCGGATTCCAAGATTCAGAGCCTCGCTCTACATTTTTTTGTTGAGGTGTTAAGGCGTATTGGTCTGCCATACCGCCGTCTTTCCTGAGTTCTTTCGCCTGGCGAACAAAAATAGCCGCGCCTTCCGCCCCTGCAAGGGAGAAAAGCGAGGCCGCATGCGGACGCAGCCACAGGCTGCGCCGAACGGGAGAGGGTTTCAGCCCCAACGGGGCGGCCCTTGTGGGGGTGGAATGCGTGAGCTATGTTCGCGAAATAAGGCGAAAGGACTTAGGAAAGATCGTGGTATGACCTGCAAAACACCGACGCAAAAAGCTGCGCGGCGAGCGCCGATCTGAAGGCCCAACAGGGCCGCAAGCTACTTAGGTTGTTGAAGCGCCAAAGGCGCGTGCGTTAGGGATGGATGTAGGAATGTAGCGAGACTGGCAAAGATAGGCTCGACGCGCAGCGCGACAGCCCGACCCTGGCAGCGCCAGGGAAACGCCATGATGGTTTTATCTACAACGAGGTGATTTTGAGGGGTAGTCGGTATAGCCAAATGCAAGTTGGATGGGTAAAACTGAAAGGTTAAACGCATTTGGTACGGTAAATTTTCAATAATTGAGAGAAAAAAATGATCAATAATGTATCGAGCCAACTCAGCCTAAGATCCTATCAAGCTTCTCCTATAGCAGGGGGGATAGACCATTTAGCGCAGGCACGTAAGTATAAAGAAGCTTTTGACAAACCTATAAGAACTATAAGAAACCAGGAGGATTTACAGAATGCCAGAGGTTTTTTTGAAAAAGCCATAGACTCGACTAAAGCAGAGCTAGCAAGAGATTTTTCTAATCAGGAAAAAGAAGACTTACTTATTACAATTTATAGTGAGTATGCCAATTTTTTAATGAGCTATAAGTCTGATTTGGATGGTTTGACAAGTGAATTTATGGACAACCTAAACACGATAGAAGAACTGTATGACGCTGCTTTAAAAATTGCTGAAACTAAGCAAAAAAGAGAGCCTGAAAATCTGCAAGATAAAAAAACGCTTATTGCACTGTATGGAAAATATTTAGAAGTTGTAAATTATTTCAAGCATGAAGACGTTTTACTATATAACTATCGGGGACAGATAAAAGATACGACTCCTGCATTTAATAAAATTAATCATTTTCTTACCTCTATCTTGGAGAATAAAAGGGAAGATAAAGAGCTCAAGCTTGCGGTAGCTCAGGCATTAAGCAAACCGGTGCAAACTTTATCTTTCGAGGTATCTTTAGCCTTGATCTCCATTTTAATCTCTAAAAAAGATATGGATATCAGGCTCGCAGCGGCCGAAGCATTAAGAGGTTACCCTTCATTTCATGCTGGATATAAGTTGCCCGATGGTACCCCTCCATATGGCGTATTTTTACCTTTGATTACTTTCTTCGCAAATAAAAACGAAGATAAAAAGATCAGGAGTGCAGTAGGCAACATACTATATCGTCAGGATAAGATACTTAAAAATGTGCCTGGCGAAGTAATCTCCAAAGAGATGCGCTTGGGCTTGCTTTCCATCTTATTAGATCAAAACGAAGAACACGAGCTCAGATCTCTGGCATCCGAGTTATTCGGAAAGAACCCTAATTTGTCACGAATCGTTCCGCTGTCCGTGGATTCATACTTAGCCTTATCGGACTTATTCTACAGGACAGGCGGCACGGATCTCCGCTATGGAGCAGCCCAGGTAATGCTTAATTCCATGGAGCCTCAAGTTAAAACAGGAGCATCACAAGAATGATACTTCGTTGGCTGTAAGTCTTATGAAGAGTGAGTTATTTTAGCTTATCAAGTTCTCTCATCGTTATCGTATTGAGGATTGCCGTGCCTCGCTCCTGTATGAAGAAGCGAAAGCATGCCATGCGTCATTTGAACTCTGCTCAGATACGACGTTACAACTTTAGCCTTACAAATATCTCTTACCCCAAGACTCCACACAAACAAGCTGATCCAAATTTAGCGCTCATCCGCCGTACCGCCCTCAATATTTTTAGAAAGCTGTCTCAATATAGTTTTTTTTGAGCTATCAATACGTCAATTTAGGGTATACCTCAAATGGACATTAAATATATCAGCAAAAAATGTCAATTTAGGGTCTAAATGTTTATTTATTGACATTTTCCATTAAGGGTCATAGAGTTCAAATTGACATAATTGATTAAGGAGCCTCCGTTGAGCGGTAAACGTATTGGATATATTCGCGTTAGCAGTTTTGAGCAGAATTTGGAGCGACAGCTGGATAACGTCCAAGTTGATCGCTTGTTCCAGGATAAAGTGTCAGGCAAAGATATTGAGCGCCCTGGGCTAAAAGCCATGCTCGATTATGTCCGCGAAGGGGATACTTTACTCGTTCACAGCATGGATCGCTTGGCACGCAATCTTGATGATTTACGCCATTTAGTGGTGCACGACTTAACCAAACGAGGCGTGCGGGTTGAATTTGTTAAAGAAAGCTTAGTTTTTAAGGGCGATGACTCCCCTATGACAAAGCTTATGTTGTCACTTCTGGGTTCTTTTGCAGAATTTGAGCGCGAAAAGTTACGCGAGCGACAGAGCGAGGGAATCGCCTTAGCCAAAAAACGAGGCGTTTATAAAGGTAGAAAGAAGGCGCTCACCGATGAGCAAGTGATTGAAATGAAACGCCGCATCGCAGAGGGAGGAAAGAAATCGCACGTTGCTCGTGAATTTGGCCTGTGCCGCGAGACCATTTACAAATATCTACGCGCACAAAGCTGATGTACGGTTAGCTATTCGATCTTATTAAAAAGCAAATGCAAGTCTGCTAATAAGATTTATCAGGCAAGGGCAGCCTTTTAGGTTTCTTCAAATTAGATGGGAACATAGCAAAAAAGCCCTCTGTTCATTTTTGAACCTGAGAGCCTTTTTGTTAGAAGTAGATTTAGCTTATTTCTTCTAGAATTCTTTAAGCTCCATCTACTACAGCTTTGCTATTTTCTTGTCGTTGCATAAAATCAATAAATAAGTTTTTAAATTCTGCTAATTCTTTCCTGGTTTCTTTTGCTTCTTCCTTAGCTTGAGCGGCTTCGGTCTCTGCTTTTTTCACAGCGTCTTGTGTTTTTGCTGTTGCTTCAGTAAAAACCTGAGTAGTAACAGGCTGTGCTCCACTTACTGGATTAGGCATTTCATTAATCCTTTCAATCAAATCGTATGATAATGGTTCGAGATATCTTTCCCGAATCTTTCTTATGTTTTCAGTTTTAACCGCTTCCTGTTTGGTTAGTATCGTCGTTGCTGCTTTAATAGTGAAAGCTAATCCAGCTAACGTGATGCTAATCCCAACAGGTGCAGCTAGCAGGCCGGACAACGTTGCACCTACTAGAAGCATTGGGAAAATCTTATTGTCCCATACCGCATAATCTGGTGTGGGATTTTCCTGTTCAAATCTTTTAATTCTTAGCAATAATTGCTCTAGGCTTGATTTTATTGTTGTGATTTCTTCATAAGAGCCTTTACCCGCTTTGGCATCTTCTACAGCAAATTTACCTGCTACAAAAATCGGGATAGCTTTATCTGCTATTTCCTTACTTTTGCTCACAAACTCTGGGAAATACCGATTTTTTATCCAGCTTCCCTCTATCTTTTCATAAGAATTCGTAAGCCCTGCAAGTTGGTCTTTCTTTGCAAATAAATTTTCTTTAAAGGTTTGAAAATTTTTTGAAAGCCCTTCAGTTAAGTAGTGATAACTGAAGTACTGTGAAATACTCGATGCGTCCCTCTTTGGCGCAAACTCCATTGCACCAGGCGCAACAAGCATCCAGCCGTCAGGCATGCTCAGTGTTTCGCTATTAGAATGGGTTTCTATAGTAGAGCGCGCAGGCTCTAAATTAACTACTTGGCTATTGTCTGTATTTTGCGGCTTTTCTTCTATTGTCGGTATTGTTACGACAATTGTTTCGTATTTTGGCGGTGCTTCTTCTGCTTTTAGTTGTTCTTTTTCTGAAGCTTTGGCTCTAGAAGCATATGAAGGAGCAGGAGGCAAATAAGCTGCTGGCGCTGTTGACTGTATTCCAAATGCAGACATTCAATTACTCCGCTTACGATAGTAAGAATTATCTTACTATCGTAGCGTTATATAAGAGTATGTCTCTAAGGAAAAACCTTAGATATTAGAAAAAACAATCAAATCAAAATGATTATTTATGGTGAAAATTCTATTGAAAATCACTAGGTTGCATAAAAATATGCTGCAGATCTACCTACTAAGTAATTTTACTGATTTTTCTAAAGTTGATAGAAAATTTCTCTGCCTCGGCTGCAATAGCACTTATTTTAAATAGCTTCATAAAGTATTTTTTGTAATGAAAAAATAAAGCCCATGCCAGAAAAAATAGGTGAAGGTACTGAACCGTATTTTGCAGCAGTTTAGAGATAAGTAATATTACCTGCTGCCAGCAGATGCTAATCAGTGTTTGAAAGCACATAAATACATTATTACCCATGCGCTTTTTATAGATGAGGGAGAAAGAATCTCGGCAAGATGATTCAGACATATCCACAATTGCTGTGTACAAAGCCGTTGAAAAGTACCTGCCCTTCTTCTCAAAGCTAGGCCAGACATAGCTCTTCTTTAGATTGAGCAATTTTTTGGCAACGATCCCGACTTAAAAGGCCGAAAATAGGAGCTAGGCATTGCCGAAAGGCTATTATGCCCCTACCCACATTAGCAGGGTTGAGCATTCTCTACCTATAGGCGAGTGCGCTAGGGATGGAAGCTCGCAAGGGGCGAAACTTAAAAAGCCAGGCTTGCCGTATATTGTGACAGCCCGACCCCGGCCATGCTGGGAGAACGCCCTACGTTGCGTAGGGTTCACAAAAAATCTAGCTTGCAAATTTGTAATGTTAATTTATAATTACCATTACAAATTATGTGGCAGGAGAAATAAGATGAACGTAATGAAGCTAACAAGTAAGGGCCAATTTACTCTTAGTAAGCCATTTCTTAAACATATATGCGCGAAACCCGGTGATCAAGTAGTGGTAACGAAACTGATGGGCAATGCTGTAAAAATTCAATCTAAAGCTAACTTCATTCCGCTTGATGCCTTGAAAGGTTGCATAGAAGTCAGCACGAACTACAGCGATGATGATATTCAAAATGCGATTAGGGATGGTTATGTTAAGAGAGGCATTTCTGGCTTAGAGAGTGAGCAATGAAAGCCGTTATAGACACCAATGTTTTGCTGAGATTTCTAGTTAAATCTGAGGCTGACAAAATCCAAAACGAAGCCGTGGCTACACTGTTTAATGATGCGGATGAGATCATTATTCCCACACATGTGTTTTGTGAATTGGTTTGGGTGCTCACTTCTCTTTATAAGTTAAATACCGAAAAAATTCAGTCAGTAATAGAAACATTGCTTAACAGCGATCCTAAACTCAACATTAAAGAAGATGAGGTGGAGGCGGGGATCGAAATGCTACAACACGGTGGTGATTTTGCTGACGGGGTCAATGCATATACTGGAAGAGCTATGACGCGTGGTAAAACAGTCTTTGTATCGTTTGATAAAAAAGCTATTCGGCTACTGAATGAACAAGGCATAACGGCAATGTCACCCCTTTAGAATAGGAATATTCAATTTGGGGAGCAAGGGAAGAGTCAACCTACTTAAAGGTATTTCCATTTAATGGAAATAAATTAAAAAGATAGATATTATTAGTGTCAAACACTTATATTTCTAATATCTACTAAGAATTGTCTTGACATGAATTAGAAACAATCCTATTGTGAATTTCGGTGCCAAAAAACACCTCACACAGCGGTATGTCGCCCCGTTAGCTTGCGGCTATTTTTTCGCCCTTTGGTTTTGCTTCAAAGGGCGGGAGTGTAGCTAATACAAGACCCGCAAGGGGAATACGCTCGCCGCCTGTG
>JASSUF010000121.1:0-7960 GCA_031963365.1 Mycoavidus cysteinexigens | reverse complement strand
TTGTTGGCATAATGCATTGGCAGCGTTAACTCTATCCGCCATCTTATATATCCCATTTTTATTCGCTATCACCTCCAGTAAGATTTGGAGGGTGGTATCAGGCACCGGGAAATGCCAGCCTAACGCTACAGCAACTGCAGCTCTAACTCTTTCTTCTTTATCTTCAAGCACGGCTTCCAAAAATGGGCGAAATTGCTCGGATAAGACGGGTTGTTTCTTAAATACAGTAGCTGCATCAACTCTCTCCCCAACCCTATATTGCCGATTTTTATTCGCTATCACCTCCAGTAAGATTTGGAGGGTGGTATCAGACACCGGGAAATGCCAGCCTAACGCTATAGCAACTGCAGTTCTAACCCTTTCTTCTTTATCTTGAAGCACGGCTTCCAAAAATGGGCGTACTTGCTCGGATAAGGTAGATTTTCTAGTCAATGACTTGACAGCGTTAATTCTATCCGCCATCTCATATATCCCATTTTTATTCGCTATCACCTCCAGTAAGATTTGGTGGGTGATGTCAGACACCAAGAAATGCCAGCCTAAAGCTATAGCAACTGCAGCTCTAACCTGCTCATCTTTATCTTGAAGCACTGCTTCCAAAAATGGGCGTACTTGCTCAGATAATGTAGATTGTTGAAATAATATATCGGCAGCGATAACTCTATCCTCCGACGCATAATACCCACTTTCATTTTTTAAAATATCAATCAATAACTGAATTTCAGTTTCAGATAGTGCTGTACTATTACTAAAACTTTTAATATAATTCAAAGCAGCTTCTTTTTTCTGCTTATTATCTTTCAACCATTGTATGTCCGCCCCCTCCTCTTGCTTATATGCTTTCATTGTTTTTATTACTACTTCAAGCTGAAGTTTATTTTCTTCAATTTTTTGCATTAACGCTACACGCTCTTTAATTCGCCAATCAACCTCTTGCATTGGCGAATTACCCTGTTGTAAACGCGCATCAAGCTTTTGCTTACCTTCTTCAATCTCTTGTATTAATACTTCAAATTCTTGCTTCTCTACTTTAAGTTTTTTTAATAGCCATTTTAACTCTATATTATTTTCGCTAAGCAAACATATTAGCGCTTCAGAGCAGCCCCCATTTTCTTTAATTTTTTTTATTTTCGCTGTAAATTCTTTGAAAAACGTTTTATATTTTTCTATGAGTATTTTATGATTTTTTATTATATTTTCATGCTTTTGTATTAGTAGTTCAATCTCTTTCCTATCTGCTTCACTTTCTTGCTCATTAGCTTCATGCGCATGCTTAGTAGCCTCAAGCTCTTGCAGTAACTTTTCACACTCTTGATCCAATGTATCAAGCTTTTTTATTAATATTTCAGACCTTTGATTATCTTTAAAACTGTGTGGAAGCGCTTTAAATTCTTGCATTAACATTTCACGCTTTTTCTTATTGGCTTCCAACTCTTGTTTATTTACTTTATTTTTTTGTATAAGCGCTTCAATCTCTTCTGCGCGCTTTTGCCCATTTTTTACAATGTTTTGAATTTTCGCTTCACGAGCCAGCTCATCCCCTTCAATTTCTTTTAATAGCGCTTCAATTTCCTGCGTATTGGCTTCACACTTTTGATCTCGTTCTAGCTCCGCCCGTTCTTTTTGCTGAATCTCAACCCTTTGGCTTAGCATGACCTGATTTTTAGCTTCAAGCGCTTGCTTCAAGCTGGCATTTTCTTGATCCAAAGTTGCATTCACTTGACTCAGATTTTCAGTCATGCTCGACTGCTGCAATAACCTTTGGCGTGCAACTTCATGCTCTTGTATTAATGCGCTCAGTGCTGCATCTTGAGCCTCAATATGGCTCACTACCCCCTCTATATCTGGTACCTCCATTTCCTGGTAATTGACTTCTCTTGGTTGATTTTCCGATGCCTCTAGCTTAAGCGTGGCTATTTCTTTTAGTAATTGTTCTATGGTTCTATCCCGCTCTACCAACGCATTTTGCATACTCGATGCTACGGTCCGGAAATCTTGCGCTGGAGAGGGTTCTGATAAAGAAGGGGGAGTGCTGCTGATGGAAGGGGTAGAGGTAATACTAGACATTGACTTTTCTCCGTTAAAGATCTTATCGATCATAGCTATAAATAAAGCTTGAAAATAAGCGGGGCTTTAACGGATATTTAGGCTAACCCTAGTCAGGATATGAGTATGTCGACGTTGTGATATCTCCCAGCCAACATTGCTTAATGTGGGTAGTACATACAAAAAAGCAGAGATTAAAAGTTGGTGGTATGCATGTTGGGGTTCGTGCCTCACCACCAACCTACCATTCTAAAATCTGCATATGCATGGCAAAAGCAGTGGTATGCTTGCCTCACCGCCAATCTACCGTTTGTATTGCTTCTAGGGTGCGCTGTGTGGCACCTTGGTGCGTGGTGGCAAAAACTTTGGCGGCTTTGCGCATGGTTTCGATGGTTGAGGGGTTTTCCCACAGCGTGCGCAGCGCAGCACCTAGGGCTTGTGCATTGGCTATGCGTTGTGCAGCGCCTGCTGTAATGGCATCGTTTGTAGCTTGTTCAAAATTAAAAGTATAAGGCCCTAATAGTACGGGAAGGCCGATTGCGCAGGCTTCGATAAGATTTTGTCCTCCAAAGGGCAATAAGCTCCCTCCAATAAACGCCATATCTGCTGCGGCATAATAGGCAGCCAATTCTCCCATCGAATCTCCTACTATGACCTGGATCTCTGGCGCTATTTTATGAAGGGGAGGCACTGGGCTGGGAGTATCTATAGCGTGTGTGTTTTGCGTATTCCAGGCACTGCGCCGCTCAAAGCGCCACCCTCCTCTTTCCAGCTGTGTAGCCACTTCTTCAAATCGAGCTGCATGGCGAGGAACGAGAATCAATAATGCTTTTTCGCTATAACCGCTGTGGAGAAAGGCTTCTAGTATGAGGGCTTCTTCTCCTTCACGGGTGCTAGCAGCGATCCATACAGGCCTTTTCAAACCTATAGCCTGACGCCAGGCCTGGCCTTTTTCTAATAAAGCAGGCGCAGGGTGTATATCAAATTTCATATTACCCACTGCCCTAACGGCAGAAGCGCCCAGGGCAGTTAATCGGCTAGCATCTGCTAAGGTTTGGGCTAGTATCAGCGTAAAGCTAGCAAAGGTTTCTCTTATCATCGATGTCCACTGCATAGCACGGCGATATTTTTGATAAGAGCGCTCAGATAGGCGCGCATTGACTAATACGGTAGGAATTTTTGCTTGCTTGCAGCGGTGTAATAAGGTTGGCCAAATTTCTGTTTCAAAAATAATGCCGATTACAGGTTGATAGTGCTGCAAAAAGCGCTGCACGGTCCAGCCCATATCGTAAGGAAGGTAGCAACGCAGGACCCGTTCGCCCCACAGGGCTTTGCTACGTGCCCGCCCACCTGGTGACATATGGGTAATTAGAATTTTGGCTTGCGGGTAATGTGCAAGTAACGCATCTATCAATGGTTGAGCGGCATGCGTTTCTCCTACTGAGACTGCATGGATCCAAATCAGAGCTTGGCCGTGTATTACTGTGTTATGAGCGGGTGCATAGCCAAAGCGCTCTGCAATATGACGCTTATAGGCGGGCTCGCGGCGGGCTCGCCAGAATAAGCGGCATACGGCAAAGGGAGCAAGTAACCACCAAGCAGCGGCATACAAAAAACGAAAGAGCATAAACAGAAATCACTGAAAAATGTGCTGCGCACAGAGCGTTGCTATAGAAAAATAACAGGACTTTTATGCGCTGAAGTCCCTATTATCCCTCATTTAATATAAGCACTCTATAGCAAAAAATATTTCTTTTTTATCTTATATAATTATTAAAAATAGCGCTCTGTACATTCTTTGACCAAGATTCCCACCCTTGTTGCGTAGTATCTTCAAATTCTATGGGCACTATACTTTGCACCTTTTCTTGGCGAGTCTCAGTATTTTTATATTCTGATGACTGCATCATTGCGCCCTCTTTATCAGCCGCCCTTATTCCCAATATAAATGCATGGTATTCTTTTAGACTGACCACATCCATACTCAGTTTATCTTTATATTTATTTTTGTTAAATGTATTTTCACTTACACTTTTACTAGCTAGCTCAAAAAAAATATATGATGAATTATATATCTGGCCTTTAGTTCTCTCAGTCAAATTATAATAATTTTTTATTCTAAAAATATTCCTCTCTACTCCATTATTACATTCAACACTATGTAACAGCCTTATACGCTCTATGTTATATTTTCCAGCCTCATCCACCGCCAAGCAAATAAAATTGCATAGCGTATAAAATATATCTTTTGCTATATCCACCTCTTTCATATTTCCATCAAAATAAAAAACTCTTTCTTGATATCCAAAAAGACTTGTTTTTTTTCTTGACATATGATTACTTCTGAATTCAGATGGTCTTTTATTTATTTGCTCCCCCTCTTCTTTCTTTGAAATTTCATTTGTTTTTTTACTGCACGTTGTTTTTACATCCTCTGCTTTGTAAAATATATTTCTTATTTGTTCATATGTACTACTTTGACGACCCCAGATAGAGTTGGTCAACCCTCGTATATTCATAAAATTCACTTATCTATAATTTAGTATAAAATTACCCACTATAGCGCGCAACAAATTTCTTTATAAAATGCATTGTAAATTTTATAAAGAAATTTTTCCAAGCAGAACACAACGACTGATGCTTACACGCTTATACGCACAATCCTTCAACTTAAAATTATGCGAGACTATACGTAATACTATGCGTATATAGCCTTATACACATAGAGATATAATCTGGTTTTCGCATCAGAAAGTGTGAATTTTCATATATAAAATATTTACCCCCCGCCTTTAAAAGCAAATAATTTACTCAAGCAGCCATATATTTCTATCTCAGAAGTAATTTTTACATTACCCATCACATCTCAATAAACTCTATAACTATCTACTATTAACAAACTTATCAAAATTACTTGCATTTCGCATGCCACCGAATGATTCTAATGTTGTAATAAATGACTTTCTATCAAATGACGCACTCCCTAACTTCACAGCATTCACTCTATATTTTAATTTTTTATAAAAAATTTCCTTTTCTATTTTATTAAAATTACATTGACTAGAAAATATTTTTGCAACCTCACGGATTCCGCTTTTTTTATTTATATTTATATATTTTTTTCTTTTTATCGAGAATAGACCTACCGTATGTACTTCTAACTCTTTATAACTCAACCACCGACAAGATAATTTCTCTAACTCCTTTTCTCCATTTTTTTTATCTTTTCTAAATGAATTTACACATTTCTCATAGTTAGAATTTTTTTCAAAATAATTACCTTTTTTAAAGCGAGAAAATTTTCCATCACTATCTATATCTTTTTTTATTGAATCCAAAAATTTTTGCAGCTCAACATTTGGAGACACATTATTTTTGCAACTATCTTTACAAATATTTATAGCTTCTTTAATATTTTTATAATTCAACCCCTGCCCCATTAAATATAAAGCGCTTCCAAATTCTTTTTCTGTTGCTTCATCTGGGTTACAGTTATCAATAAATTTTTTTATGACGAATTCAATATCTGCATTGTCATTTAAATCTATATCCCGCCTCTTTATTCGTTCTTTCATGGACTGCACATTTTCACCACTATAATGATTATCATATTTTGGCGAATCTTCATAACAAAAAACAAATGTTTTTTCTTTTATTGAATGATCTTCTGCTACGCTAAAATTTTCTATAAAGTCATCATATTTTTTTATAGCCACCTTTTTTTTAAAAAAACTTCCCAGAGCATCCTTTACAGATACTTCATCTTTTAAACTATCTCTACAAACTAAGTCATCCCTAATGGAACATAAAGTACTTAGAAATTCTTTTAGTTCTGATTTATCTGGGCTACACTTATCAATAAATTCTTGTTTTATAAATTCCACATCGCTATCTTTAGTTAAATCTATCTCCATAATTTCTGTAAATTCATGCAAAAATTTTGTATTCTTTCCATCGAAGAATTTCTCATATTTGTAATGATAACAAAATGTTTTTTTGCTTACTGAGTTATACTCTGCCTCCCTAAAATTCTCTAAAAAATAATTATATTTCCCTAGAGCTTCTTCTTTATTTTCATTACCATATATAATGGCTTTGCCTTTTATTATGTTATTTTCATAAGGTGAAGTAGGGCTTCTCATCACACTACCAGGACTCACTGTGGAAGGGCTCATTGCAGATGGACTAGCTATAGAAGGCGTATTGCTTGTATTTATGCTTAATCGCACGCTTCTATTTGATATAGCGTCAGATTGACTGGGAAGGATAGAAGAAACAGCCTGTTTTAAAACGCAAAAAACACTCCCATCTAATGATTTTCTTTTAGGTGTGTTTAATGCACCACCCCCCTGTAAAGATGACAATGAAGTGCTACGTTTTGGTATTAATACAGTGGGAGGCTGTGGTGCTGCATTATTCGCATACCTTGTTTCGCCTAACATTGCTTTCCCCTTGCCTACAGCACCTTCTAATAATGCCCTCTAGCTATTGGTTTATAGAAAGGTGGCATCCCTTAGAGTAGTGAGTGATTTTTATTTTTAATAAGTCACCTACTCTTACCAATGCAGTGTGCTTCAATTTGATTTTTTATTGTTTTTATAGAGAAAAAAAGTAGAGTACTACGAACTGGTTTTTTACTAAGTGATGTTACGCAGGTATTCAAAAAGACAGTGGTCATTATGTTGGGGTTCCTTCGTCACCACCAACCTACCAAGATGCCCATGTAAAAAGGTGCTATCAAACTCCACCAACCACAAGAAAAGGTAAAGTTAGAGCTTTGCCCATACCCCCAAGGTCTGTAGCGCTTGTTCTACCTCTTGGAGTGTAGGAGGATGGGCTGCGCCTCCTATATTAATAGTGCTTGGCACACCATGCCCCCCTACTCGCCACGCTGTATCAAAATTGTAAAGCTCGATAGTGGGTCGTTTTAGTGCGCAGGCAATGTGTACCAGACCGGTATCCACTCCTACTACGGCTTTTGCTTGTTGCAGTAATTCTATGATTTCAGGCCAATCTAGGCGCTGAGGTAATACATAGGCGCCGGGCCCGCTCGCTGCTGCGATGGATTGGCTGGTTTTTTGCTCTGCTGCACTTCCCCAGGGAAGTATGATTTTTAATCCTTGTGCTATGGCTTTATTGCTAAGTGCGATCCATGTAGCCAAGGGCCATTCTTTATCTGCACGTGAAGTGGCGTGTATAAATACTAAGTAGGGATGGGGGGAAAGGCCCATCTGATCCCATTTGCTAGTCAGATTTTTGTTAGAGACTGGGACCTGAGTAGGCAAGCCAAAATCAATGTCTTTCGCTATTTGAGGAATAGGATCGCCTAGCGCAGTGGCAACTAATTGGCGTGAACGCTCGATGACGTGTAGTTTTGGAGAAAGCCAGATGCTGCGGCGGTAAAAAAAACGTGCAGGCCATTCGTAGCTGGAATCTTGTGAGCGGTTGCCTAAGCCTATGACTGGGCCTCGAGCTAAACAGCCGGCTAATGCGGTTTTGACTAAGCCTTGGCAGTCAATAATGACGTCGTACGGTTCGCGATGCAGTGTTTTATAGAGTGTGCGGATTTCATGCCAGGTTTGGCGCGCTATTGAAGGAATCCACCAGCGTTTACGCCAGCGACGTAGCGCAAAAGGAATCACATGGCGCACGCCTTTGACTTGGCGCACTAGGTTTATAAAGGCTTCTTCTACTAGCCAGCCAATTTGTGCATCAGGATGTAGCCTTAGGATATCGGCTACAACAGGCAGGTTGTGCACCACATCACCCAACGAAGAAACGCGAATTATTAGAATACGGAGCATGGCACAGAGATTTTAGGAAGAGAAAGTATGAATCATCTTTATCTTTGGTGATTAAAAGCAGGCTTTAAACGGCTGGTGGTATGCATGTTGGGGTTCCTTCGTCACCACCA
>JASSUF010000120.1:0-7966 GCA_031963365.1 Mycoavidus cysteinexigens | reverse complement strand
CCGGGTGGTGTGGCAGGGGTGCAGCCTCAGAAGGCTGCCCCCTATGCCGATTGCGCCCAGTATGGGCACACTCTTGGAGGTGTAAGGGAAGCGTACGCTTCCCCCACCTTGTACTGGTCACCTTTGAGACCATACAGATGGTTCCTCCGTACGCTTACAGCAATGATTACGCTGCGTCTAGGTTTGCTTTCATCTCTATTTGCCGTTGCTTTCTGAACTCTTGAATCGCTAGGTATTCCTCTTCACTCTCTATCTCTACCATTAAAGGGGTAGTTGCTTTTCCTTTACCTTTGTATGAGGAAGAGGAATCAGATAAAAATTTGCTTTCCTGAGGGAAAGTAGGAGTGACTGGCCCATTATCGTCAGTGTTTGGCGTACTGCTTCTAGAAGAACTAGCACTTAAGCTCTCTTCCGAGATAGCAGAAAGCGTAGACGTAGCGGAAATTTTCCGTTTTCTAGGCAACGAAAGATATTCAGATTCATTAGCCCCTGACGGCGGTGCGCCGGTGATTTGTAAAGTGGCGGAAGTTTGACCGGTAAAAGCCAGCAAAAGAGGATTATTTGATGAAAGCTCTCCTCTAGCATTGGCTTCCAAAAGCAATTTCATGGCCCCTTCGCTGAGGTTATTGTTTATAACAATAGCTGGCTGTTGGTTATCGATTTTTGTTTTTATTTCTTGAATCGCTTCTACGCCAACCTGCATATTTTTCTCGGTGCGTTCAGCAGCGGCTACCAATTGTTGAGTATCTTGTTTAATGCTGAAAAGCGCATTTATAAAGCTTGCCATGACGTTTAAATTTCCAATAAGTTTTATAAGAATTTCTTTATCAAGAGCAAGTTTATCATTAGTTTTCGTAGCATGCCGCATATCTGCTACCTTGGCGCATGCGCCAAGGAACGCGAGAGAAACGCAGATAATAAGGGGAATAACAGCTGGGCTAGATACTATAATTAAACCCGCCTGGATGGAAAGGGCCCATATAGTTGTAAACGTACTCGCTATACCAACTAGGGCCTTATAAACCTCTGACAGATGCTCTGATATAAAACTAGACTGTGCATTTAACTCTATATGTAGTCTTTCTGCTGTTGGCAAAAAACCATCAGGATAAAGATCTTTATGTATCTCTAATAAACCTTCTGGCACAACGCATTCTTGTCCGTCTTGCCCTTCCGTATTAAACAAAAAACGGACGCTAAACAGATAAGGGAGGATAGTGTGCTGTAGCTCAGGCGTCAACCAATTATCTTCCCCAAAGTTTATAATATTTTCCTCTATTTGACTTTTAAAGTCCGAGAATGTCTCAAGGATATGAGCACTACTATTAATTAAATCTTTAACTTTAAGAAAATATTCTTCTTGTTTTTGTGATTCGTTCTCAGAACGCCAAAGCCTACGCTTTAAGTCGGTTACTTTATCTGGATTTTTATAATTTTTATTTAGTCTAGAGAGAGACTCCGTAAGGGATTGCTTCTTTTCAAGCAGTCCACTTAGACAATCATGGGAATGTTCGAAGAAGCGCCTTAAAATTACACCGGAGTCTATAGAAGTAACCATAGAAATCTGACCTTTGCTGCTTAAAATAAGCCGCATACAAGGTTGCCTTTATATGCTCTTCTAATAAAAAAATAGAACCAGCATATACCGTATTTCTTGGCGCTGACTTAGACAGAGCGCAAAGATTAAAAGTGGGTGGTATGCGTGTTGGGGTTCGCGCCTCAACCAACCTACCGTTCTTTGCTTTTTGATATGAAATGTAAAGGCTTAATGTTTTTTATTTATTAAACTTAATCCATAAACTAATGCGCTCAGTGCGCTGATCCAAAATCCGGTTGGCCAGTTTGTGTAGAAAGCGAGTGTTATGCCTACCCAGGCTTGCACTAAGGCTAAACCTGCTGAGAGCAGTATGCTTGGATAGAGCCTACGGCAAAAATTCTGTGCAGCTGCGGCTGGGCCGACTAGCAAAGTGAAGACAAGCAAAACACCCACAATCTGACTGCACTGCGCTACTGCGATTGCTGTGATTCCCATAAATAGGGTGGATATGGTGGTCAGGCATACGCCTTTTGCAAGCGCTAGCTCGGGTTGTAAGGTGGAAAAAATTAAGGGCCGAGCAATCCAAGTTAAGGCTATTAGGCTTAGTGCAGTCAGTGCAGCCAAGGATTTGAGCATAGCAGAACTTACGCCCAGCACATTTCCGAATAAAAGTGCATTGAGTTCAAGTGTAGAAACATGGCTGGTGGTGGATACGCTTAAGAAGTGTAGAAAAAGCAGACCCAGGCTCAGGCAGATAGAAAGCACCATTCCTATCGCTACATCGCTCCTAGAAAGTTTCTCCCCCAGCATACCCATTCCTATGCCCCCCACTGCTGTGAGGCCGATAAGCCCCCATAAAGGAGGTAGACCCAGCAAGGCAGCGCCTGTTGCTCCACTAAATCCTATATGTGAGAGGGCATGGCCTGCAAAAGTTTGCTCGCGCATCACCAGAAAAAAACCAACGATGCCTGCAATGACGGCAACTAAGCCAGATGCTATAAAAGCATGGCGCATAAATTCATAATCAAGCAGGGTGATCATGGCTTCCAGCCTCCGCTTCTGTATTTCCAGACATGACAAAAATGCGGCCATTTATCCGCAGAACATCAATGGTTGAGCCATATAGCCTAGAAAGTACAGGGGCATTGATGACTTCATCGACCGTGCCTAGTGCGGCTTGGCCTCTTCCTAAATACAACACGCGGTCAATGACTCCTAGAAGAGGGTTAATTTCATGTGCACACAATAAGACGGCTATGTTTAACTGACGTTGTACGCGATGTATTAGCTCTATCACACTAGCCTGATGGTGAGGGTCTAGGTGGATCAGGGGTTCATCTAGTAATAAGAGATCGGGTTTTCCCAGTAAACATTGCGCTAACAATACACGCTGGCGTTCTCCGCCGGAGAGTCGGCCTAGAGGGCGGCTGGCGAGTTCACTTGCATCCACCAGTGCTAGCGCTTCTTCGATAGCCTGCTGTTGATGCGCTTTGTTTTTGCCTACTAGCCATCCCCATCCGTATTGATGTCCCTCTAGGGAACTGGCCATAAATTCTCGTCCACTCAGTTTGCTGCTAAAAGAGTGTGCTGAGCTGGAGGTATGGCGTGCCTGAGGTAAATATCCAATCGAAATGGAGGTATGTCCAGCAGGATGGTTTCCTACAGTGAGTGTGCCGTGCACTGGTTTTATCAGGCCTAATAAGGCGCGAATGAGCGTAGTTTTGCCTGCCCCATTCGGGCCTAAAACACCGACGAATTCTCCCTGATGGATCTTCAGCGTCACTTCTTTCAAAATGGTCTGTGATCCAAGCGCTAGCGTGACATTAGACAGGGTGATAGCGAGAGGAGAAGGAGCAATAGCAGGCATATCATTCACTTGGGGCATGCGGTTGCAGTGCCGTTACGCCAGATTTGGCAGGTACTGAGCTAGGTAGTGCTAGGCATTGATCGAGCGTTTGCAGTTGCTTCAAGATCCAAGCTTGATACGTTTGCCCATCAGGCAGCGTTTCAGTGATGAGTAGTACAGGAATGTGCGATGTGCGTGCGAGCGCGAGCATATGGCGTGCCATATCGCCGGAAGTTTGCGTGTTATAGATCAAAAGCTTCACGCGTTGCTGTTGTAAGTCAGTTTGAAAAGAAAGAATATCCCTCGCCGAAGGCTGCGCTTCCATCATCACAGCGCGTTGGAAGGATTGTTGGCGTATTTGAAGACCAATTGCTTGCGCCATATACTCAAAAACAGGCTCCGTAGCGGTTACAGGCACGCCTTGATAGCGTGTGCGTAAGACGGCAATTTGGGCTTGAATAGGCTCTAAAGAAGCTAAAAAGTGCTGTAAGCGCGCATTGTATTGTTCGGTATGTGCAGGGTCTGTTTCTAATAAAAAAGTATGCACAGCGCGCGCCAGGGCACGTAATGCTTCTGGCAAATACCAGATATGCGGATTATCTCCCGCACGCTTGTTAATGAGCGTGGCTACGGAAATTTCTGCACGATGTGGTACATGGCTTGCTGCAAGTAAGGGAGTGAGCCATGCATCATAGGCTGCTCCGTTGTAAACCACTAGGCGTGCCGCTGCGAGGTCTCGTCCTACCTTGGGGGTGATCGCCAGCATATGTGGATCTTGATTCGGCTGGCTAGCCAGCGTTGCGACTTGCACATAAGGCCCGCCAAGTTGCTCGATAACATCTGCATAAACACGCTGTGCGGCAGCGATATGAATGATTTCCGAGCGCGGTGCTTCTTGCGTCGAAGCGGTAGTTTGGGGGGCTGCATGACTCATGCTAGCTAGCATAACCCCAAAGAGCCAGGCGCAACTGAGGCGGGAGAGCAGGGAAGATTTCATAGGAAGAACCTAAAACTTATGAAGGATATGCCGGTAAAAATAAGAGTGAAATTACCATCTGATGTTACGCAGGTATTCAAAAAGATGGCGGTATGCGTGTTGGGGTTCGTGCCTCACCACCAACCTACCGAGATGCCTATGTAAAAGGGCGCTATAAAACGCTACCAACCACAAGAAAAGGCAAGAACGGTAGGTTGGGGTGACGAAGGAACCCCAACATGCGGACCACGGACTTTTAATTATTGCTTTTAGCGATTTGTATGCAGGTTTTAAAAGGATAGTGGCCTGCGTGTTGGGGTTCCTTCGTCACCCCAACCTACTAATCTTCTCGGCGTAAATGTGGGAAGAGAATAACGTCGCGAATACTGGCGCTATCAGTCAATAACATAGCTAAACGGTCTATCCCAATTCCGCAGCCTCCTGTGGGGGGCATGCCATATTCCAGTGCGCGGATGTAATCCGCATCATAGTACATGGCCTCTTCATCGCCTGCTTCTTTCAGATCAACTTGTGCTTTGAAGCGCATAGCTTGGTCTTCAGGATCATTCAACTCTGAAAACCCATTCGCAATTTCTCGCCCAGTAATAAAAAGCTCAAAGCGCTCGGTAATGCCTGGTTGCGTGTCTGACTCGCGTGCCAGAGGGGAGATTTCCACCGGATAATCCACGATATAAGTGGGCTCCCACAGCTGGGATTCTGCTGTTTCTTCAAAGAGTGCCAATTGGAGCGTGCCTACGCTGGGCTTTAAGAAAGCAGGGTGCGTACTGGCCATCCCACATTTATGCAGTTCTGTGGTTAGAAAATCGATATCGGCTAGCTGCGCTTCGGTGTAGTGCGGGTTATAGGCAAGAATGGCTTGAGCGATCGTAAAGCGGCGAAAGGGTTGTGCCAAATCTAAAGTACGGCCTTGGTATTCAATAGAGGCTGTACCCAGTATGTGCTTTGCACATTCTCGGATCAGATGCTCTGTAAAGTCCATTAGCCATTTGTAATCGGTATACGCGGCATAGAATTCCATCATGGTGAATTCGGGGTTGTGCCGGGTAGATACGCCTTCATTGCGGAAATTACGATTGATTTCAAATACGCGCTCAAAGCCACCGACAATTAAGCGCTTTAAATAGAGCTCAGGAGCGATTCGTAAAAACATCGCTTGATCTAGTGCGTGGTGGTGCGTAACAAATGGTTTGGCGGCTGCTCCTCCTGGGATAGGGTGCAGCATGGGCGTTTCCACTTCCAGAAAACGCGCTCCTGACATAAGATTACGTATCGTGCTGATAAGCTGAGCTCGCCCTAAAAACGTTTGACGTACGGTGGGGTTGACGATCAAATCTACATAACGCTGCCGATAACGGGTTTCTTGATCCGCTAGGCCATGGAATTTATCCGGCAAGGGACGCAGTGCTTTTGCTAATAAACGCAGCTCTGTGCATCGGACAGAGAGCTCTCCACGATCGGTGCGAAAAAGCACGCCTCGCGCCGCGATCCAATCGCCCATATCCCACTTTTTAAAAGCTTCATAAGTCGCTTCATCCAATACCGCAGGTGTCATAAAAAACTGTATGGAGCCGCTTGCATCTTGCACCGTAGCAAAACTAGCTTTACCCATAATGCGCTTAAGCATCATGCGCCCAGCAATCGATACTTCTACTGCGCTAGTTTCTAATGAGGCTTTATCTGCCTGCGCGTAGTCTTTTTGCAAAGTCCCTGCATGGTGGCTGGGCTTAAAATCATTGGGGTAAGCAGGCCCGGTAGTGCGCAGTGCAGTGAGCTTCTCGCGACGCTCTGCAATGATGGTATTGTCATCTATCGTAATAGAGGATAGGGTAGGGGAGGCGGAATCAGGTGTAGACATAAAAATATAAAGAGTTGCAGGCAGTCAAAAAGAAAAAGGAGAGAATGTTTTAGATGCTGTGCAGGAGGCTTACACTCCTTGCGTCAAACTAGCCTGAATAAACATATCTAGATCACCATCGAGCACCGCGCGCGTATTACTGGTTTCTACGCCCGTGCGCAAATCTTTGATGCGGCTTTGGTCGAGTACATAAGAGCGGATCTGATGTCCCCAACCTACGTCTGATTTGCTAGATTCAAGCTTGTCTTGCTCCGCCCGGCGTTTACGCATTTCAAACTCATACAGCCGTGACTGAAGCATCTTCATGGCTTCGGCTCGGTTGCGGTGCTGTGAGCGATCGCTTTGGCATTGCACTACGATTTTGCTAGGTAAATGGGTAATCCGTACTGCCGAGTCGGTCTTGTTAATATGCTGGCCGCCTGCCCCCGATGCGCGATAGGTATCTATACGCAAATCTGCGGGGTTAATATCAATTTCAATGGAATCATCGACTTCTGGGTATACAAAGACCGAAGCAAATGACGTATGCCGACCATTGGATGAATCAAAGGGCGATTTGCGAACTAGGCGATGAATGCCTGTTTCAGTACGCAGATATCCATAAGCATAGTCGCCTGAAATTTTGATCGTAGCGCTTTTAATACCAGCCACATCCCCTTCAGATTCTTCGAGTAGCTCAGCCTTAAACCCCCGCCGCTCGCTATAACGCAAATATTGGCGCAATAGCATCGCTGCCCAGTCGCACGCTTCTGTTCCCCCGGCACCTGCTTGGATATCTATAAAGCAAGAGCATGGATCGGCTGGGTTATTAAACATCCTACGGAATTCGATGTCTGCTACATGTGCAACTAGAGCGGGATTCTCCGCTTCCAGCATACTCAACGTCTCTTCGTCAGCCTCATCACGCGCTAGCTCAAAAAGCTCTGCAGCATCATTTATTTGGCTATCTAATGCGTTGAGCGGCTCCACTACGCGCTCAAGCTGCTTTTTTTCCTGATTGAGGGCGCGTGTACGCTCAATATCTGCCCATACTTCTGGATTAGCTAGGTCCTGCTCTATTTCACTCAGACGAGTTTGTTTAGGACCGTAGTCAAAGATACCACCGTAGAGCAGTAAGGCGATTTTTAAGTTCAGATAGGGTGGTATCAAGCGCGTTGAGGCGTTCTGCTTCCATGGGGTGGGGTATGTAAGGGTGAAACATGCGCAAAAATAGCAGTCTGAGTGTAAGTAACTGATTTTACGCAGGTATTCAAGAAGACTGTGGTATACATGTTGGGGTTCGTACCTCACCGCCAACCTACCGAAATGGCTATGTAAAAGGGATTCACCACACTCTATCGACCACAAGAAAAAGCAAAGGACGGTAGGTTGGTGGTGACGAAGGAACCCCAACATGCGCACCACAGTCTTCTTGAATATCTGCGTAAAATCAATAAATAAGAAAGATACACAAAGAAAGCGCGCAGGTAAAAGCGTAGATTGTAGCTGAACTCTACTGCGGTCTGTATGCTAGAGACGAGGGTAAGTAGTTTTTAATAGGTGCAAAGGTGCTTGAAAAATAGAGCGCCTAAGAGTAGATTGTTCGTTTAACATTCAGAATGTACCGAAAGGTTTCTGAATTGCCCTGTCCACACAGGATATTGTCCAGTTACTCTAGTGTGTGCCCTCAATTACCCCAAAGGGCCCATCTTTGAGGTCGTGCGGTGCGAGGTATTCACTGTACTCAAGTAC
>JASSUF010000119.1:0-8006 GCA_031963365.1 Mycoavidus cysteinexigens | reverse complement strand
GTATAGGACGCCCCATTGCCAGCACCACCGATACCCGTAAACAAGGCCGTAAAACCCAAGATTTGACGACGATAGACAGCCATCGGTATCGCGCTGAACAGACCAACTTTGATACGCATCTAACCTATGCCAAGCTCGATGCCTGGGCAGAGTTTGATAACTTTCAGATACTGATTCGCGATGCCATCGTGCAGCAAGAAGCGCTCGATTGCATCATGATTGGGTTTAATGGGGAAAAACGCTCCAATACCTCGGACAAAGATACGCATCCGCTATTACAAGATGTGAATATTGGTTGGTTACAACACTACCGCAATCAAGCTCCCGAGCGCGTATTGCGTGAAGGGAAAAATAAAGGCCAGATCACGATTGGACCAGAAGGTGATTACGCCAATCTTGATGCGTTGGTTTTTGACGCCGTCAATAATCTGATCGATCCTTGGCACCAAGAAGATACGCGGCTGGTTGTGATTTGTGGTCGTAAGCTCTTACAAGACAAATACTTTCCGATCATCAATGCCAACCATTCCCCGCATAATATGCTCGCAGCGGATGTGATTTTAAGCCAAAGGCGCATTGGCCACCTCCCTGCGATTAGTGTGCCATCCTTCCCCGCCAATGGGCTGATGGTGACACGACTTAAAAATCTATCCCTGTACTCACAGATTAGCGCACGACGACGCAGGCTGGTCGATAACGCGGAATTTGACCGTATTGAAAATCGTGAATCCAGCAATTATGCGTATGTGGTCGAAGATTTTGGAGCGGGATGTGTTGTAGAAAACATCACCTTTGCGAAAGAACATGCAAGCCACCCTGAAGAGCCGATTGCTGCATGAAAAGCCCCGCACAAAGGCATGTAGAGCGGGTGAGTGCACGTAGTGCCGGTCTTTTAGAAACGCACACGCCTCGCCACACCACGCTGATGCAGGCAAAGCTTGCAACAGATCGTCAGCGCCTAAAAGCTATTCAATCTATAGAGCGCAAGCTTGCCGTTAAAAGGGAAGTATTGCCAGACTACGAGGACTATGTCGTTGGCGTGCTCGAAGGCAAGCCGGGAGTCCAGGATGAAGTATTAGTCACGGTGATGGTGTGGCGTATTGATATTGGGGATTTTGAAGCAGCACTCAATATAGCTGACTATGCCTTACAGCATGATTTGTCATTGCCATCGCAGTACGAGCGCACACTCGCTACGTTTATTACCGAAGAAATAGCGCAGGCGGCATTAGCAGACCCTGATTTTTCTATAGCCATACTGCAAAAACTTTCTACACTCGTGGAACCGCACGATATGCCAGACCCGGTCAGAGCCAAGCTGCATAAAGCAGTAGGTCTACAGTTAGCACCTACTGATTGCGCTACCGCTTTACTGCATTTACGCCGCGCTCTCACCTTGAATAACCGCTGTGGCGTCAAAAAAGATATGGATCGGCTCGAACGTGAGCAGCTCAAAAGCAGAGGCTCATAAATAAGTCATCTGCCTATACCGTGCCTCACCCCAGGACGGCGCAAGCGGAAGTAACGCGCTGGTACGGGTTTACCTGATGCTTGCCCACCGCCCTCTTTTTTTAACCTTTGTCAAAGCACCTGAAGCGTATGGGTTTTATTGCCACTGAACCACTACCTGTAAAAAACGACCCCGATCAGGAAAGCGTGATTAGCGACGGATGGTTCCCCGCTATCGTTTTAGCGGATATGCGCGCTGCGATGCGGCTGGATGGCACGGTTACTGCAGTGCGATTAAAAGCAGCAGTACACGGTGCGGTGATGCAGGTGAATCAAGAGTTATATGCGTGGCAAAAGGTACAAAAGGAAGCAGGATATGCAGCGCTTGCTGATGTACCTGCTCCGACTATCGACCATCGCAGCGTACTGATAGAGCACTATCTGCGCGCGGTATATTACTTAAGCGCCGCTGAATTGCATGCGCAGTACCGGGATTTTGATAGTACGCATACGGGGGTACAGCATGCCGTTGAACTGGAAAGTCGTATCGATGAAGATCGACGTTTAGCACGCCAGGCCTTACGAGCTATTTTGCATAAAACACCTATTACGGTGGAGTTGATCTGATGCATGTTGTTACTCAACAGTACGACACGCTGGATCTGCTGTGTTGGCGGCATAAGCGTCAAACAGCCGGACTGGTTGAAGCTGTGTTGGAAGCACACCCAGGGTTGGCTGAACACGGGCCTTTTTTGCCACAGGGCATCTTGATTGAATTACCGGATCAAGTACCGAGAAACCTAGCACGGCCCCTACTACAACTTTGGGATTAAAAGATGTGGACAGGTAATGCAATGAGATGGGTATTGGGTTTGATACTGGCGCTCGGCGTGAGCGCAATCAGCCAATGTCAACTCACCGCATTACGTGCCGATCTGATGGTTGCCAAAGAAGGGGTACGTACGGCGCAGCAAAGCGCTCATGCCCGTGATGTCCTTATTCATACCTTACAAGAACACGCAGAACGCCAAACTCATGCTGTGCAACGCTTACAAAGCACACAAGAAGCTATTCGCACCACCTATACGCAGCGCGAGGACACTATTCGGAGGAGTTATGAAAAGGGTGATAACCAAACCTGGGCGATTACTCCTTTGCCTGACGCTATTATCCGCTTGCGCACACACGGCCCCTACACCCACGCCGCTGCTTATTTCCCCAGCCTGCCCACGTGTGCACCATTGCCTCTTGCCCGAGAGTCATCCCCAGACCAACGGTGAATTACATCTTGCTTTAGAAGCCGCAGAAGCTGCATGGGCGGAATGTGCAGCGCAAGTAGATATGATTATCCAGTGCCAATCCTCCACACAGACCAATGAAAAAGCCCGATAGCCTGCGCAAAGCGCTGATGGAAGCGATACCTTCTCTGAAAGAGCAACCTGACCAGCTCTTAGTGTTTATCGACGCAGGCAACATTGAAGCGACGAACGGGCCTTCGCTCTCTTTTGAGTATCACTATACGTTGAGCGTGGTGCTTACCGACTATGCAGGATCTGCCGATTTGATCATGGTGGCCGTGCTAGCCTGGGTGAAATGCCATCAGCCGGACCTTCTTATGCAGCAAAAGCCCGATTTGCGTTTTGAGGCGGATCATTTAAATCACACCACGTGTGATTTGCTATTGACCTTACCCCTCACCGAATCCGTCATCGTGACGCAACAGGCGGATGGGAGCCAGAAAATAGAACATGCAGATGAACAATTGCCAGACTGGGGAAGAGCATGAAAGCCGATTTACAGGTGCTGGAAACCTGGGCGCAGGTCTTTTTAAGTCGCTTACAGCCAGTAGCCCGAAAACGTTTGATACGCGAGATTGCCTACGAAATACGGCGAAGCCAACAAAAACGTATTGCAGAACAGCACAACCCTGATGGCAGCGCATTTGTGCCGCGCAAACCGCGTATACGACTGCATCGCACTCAAGAAAACCTCCGACCTCACACCGGCAAGATCAAACAGCGTGTGATGTTTACCAACCTGCGTCGAGCGCGTTGGTTAAAAGTAACGAGTGATGCAGAGGGTTTTGAGATAGGTTTTAGTGGATCTGCTGCGCGTATTGCCCAGACGCATCAGTTTGGCCAAGTAGACCAGGTAGCCGTAGGAGGAGCAAAGTATCATTATCCCGTGCGGCAGCTTTTAGGGCTTACAGATGCTGAGCGACAGTGGATACAAAATCGCATCACCGCGGCATGGATACCACGGTAGTAGCAAGTAAGTTGATCGGCAAAAAATTAGGCGGGATGGACACTCCAGCGTAACCCTAATGCCTTACTCACTTTTAAAATGGTAGAAAATTCAGGATTACTATCACCGGATAGCGCTTTATATAAACCTTCTCGTGATACTCCTGCATCTCTTGCTATCTGCGTCATTCCGCGTGCGCGTGCAATATCACCTAGTGCACTAGCAATCAATCCAGCGTCCCCATCTGCCTCTTCAACGCAAGCTTCAAGAAATAGCGCCATTTCTTCTTCAGTACGCAGATGTTCGGAAACATCGTAACGGCTTGTTTTAGTTTTGGACATACATGGCCTCTTACAGGTTACGCGCCAACTCGAGCGCCTTTGCAATATCTGATGGCTGGCTACTTTTATTTCCACCGCACAGCAAGATAACTAAACTTTGGCCCCGTTGCACGTAATACACCCTATATCCAGGACCACAATCAATACGTAATTCACTAACTCCTTCTCCTACTGGTCGCACATCACCGGGGTTGCCTCGTGCCAGCCGCGCAATGCGCATCTGAATACGTGCTCTGGCATGCAGATCACGTAGGTTATCTATCCAGCTAGAAAAGGAAGGGGTTTTCTGAATTTCCATCATGGTCATATTGTAATCTTAAGATTACAGTTTGCAAGAGTGTAATGCTATAAAAAGCAGTGCTCTAACTTTTAAAAGAGAGTCGGCCTAGTTGTTTGTATGTTTTTTTGAAAAGGCAGCTTTTACATATTCTGGCAGACTCAATAGAAGGCTAGCCAGGCGCAAGAGGCAAATTTTAAGACAAAGTTTAATACATCGGGTAAGCACACTATTCTGAGCGATGTATTTGACAAGATATGAAAAGTTTGCAATAGTGAACCTGCCGCCAATACAGAGGCGGCCAGAGTATAGAAGCTCAGAAAACAGACACTTCGATGTTCCGGTCCCGTTTATGGCGGCTTGGTTCAGGCACACCTTCGGGTGTACCAGGCGTCTGTTCCTGGCTTCTATCCTGTTCCAAGCTGCCACCCTGTATAGAAGCGGGGTGGTATCTCCAAACCTTAACAGACGGAACAGACATCATGTTTTATTTGGAATCCTACCCCTCGCCCCCACTAAATTTTTCTTCTTTTCTTCATCCTCCTTATATCAAAACATGTTGGCGCGCGGCCCTTTCACGCTCCATGCTGCATTGCCAGGTTTTCGTTTGCCTCTTAGCACTTCCTGCTTAAGGGGGACGACATGTCGAATACAAACCCAACACATTTACCACTCGCTCTTCCGCAGAGCTATCCGTATCACGTGGGTACGCTGCATCTTATTGGCTGCGATAGTGAAAGCCAATCCGTTGCTCCCCCTCCTACCTATGAAACCGCTACTGCGTCTATAGATAATGACTCTGTAAAAGAGCGAATACACGCTCCAATTGGAGATATGGGACTCCACTTAAAGGTGCTTCAGTCTGATGCAATCGGCCCTACCTCATCCAAACCTATAGTGAAGTGGGACAGCCTTATAACAGCCTGTGAAGAAGGCAAAGCAAAGCTTGAAGCCTCTTTAGTAGATCTGAATCAAAATTGGCTCAAAATCCAGCTACTCAAAGAAGAAAAAGCCCTTATTCAGCAACAACTTGAGGCGGGGTTGGCGCAGATTCAAGTGGTGCATGAAGCAGCACAGGCGCTTTGTGATAAAGACACTCAAACTAATCTTCTTGTCCTTGAAGCAGCGCTCAAGGGCTTAGAGGCAGTCAAGCCTGCCGTATCAACTTCTCACGCATCACCAAGCCCGAGCATTCCTATTCAAAATGAACGAGTAAACCGTTGGCAACGGGTCATACAAAATTATTTAGGACCTATTGCTCTAACCGGTTGGGGATTGATCGTGCAATCTGGCATTTTGTCTTCCGATACCGCAAAAAGAATTCCGCTGGTCGGCGGCATTATTGGCCTGTGTTTGAAGATAAAAGACAGCATTGATACGTGCATTGAACAAGCGAAAACAGAAGATCAAGCAGGACTCATTGCCGTCTGTGAATCATTAGTGGAGACTTTTATGAATGCCGATAGGATTGGCAAAGCAGTGCAAGAAACGCTTGCAGCAAGAAGAAATGCAGAAGAATCACTAGAGTTTATTAAAACAGCACGTAAGGAGCAGGCCTCGAATTTTGAAACATTCGGCGCTAATCTTGAAAAACTCAATGTAGTTGCTGACAAATTTAATTCTAAAAAATTTGAAGTTGCAACGTTAGAAAGTAGGTTGACCAAGCTTGAAGAGAGCATGGAATTGCTGATTAGTCTGGTGCAAAAGCAATCCCATGCACAGCCGTCAACAAATCAGCACACACGAGTTGAAAATCCTGCGTAGTTATTTTCTAGCAATTCCTCATGGTTGAAAAAGAGATTTGCCCCGCTATGCGGGGCTTTTTTTTTGCCTTTTGGCTATCTATCATTGATAGTCGTATTTTCTTTCCCAATGCCTTTTATAAGGTCTTTTATGTATACATGGGATTGATATTTACTGATAAATATCATTAATGTTTATAAATAGATATCCGAGCGTCATAGTTTTTTTTGTGCCCCACAGAAAGGCAAAACGGGAGAAGCTTTGAATCCATCGACTAGCGCAGCTTCCTCTTCAAATTCAAGCACCCCTATTGGCGGGACTACTATTGCGCTTTATGCTGGCAAAGGCAAACAACGTGCTGAGCCTGGCTATCAAGACTTGCCCGATCCGAGCGCATTAGGTTGCTCTACTAACACTAGCTTCGCATTTACTGAAAATCAGAGCACCCGTACAATTTTGAATACGTGTGAGAGCATAATATGTGCTACGAATGAGCACTACACGAAGATAGCGGACCCCAAAGGCGGGTTAAATAAGCTCAAAGAGATCTGCGAGAATGAGCGCAAGACGATAGCTTCTTTAGAAGGAAAGGCGCCGATTGACCCCGTTACCAATATTGGCCTCGAGACTGCGAAAGAAACACACAGTGCATTTTTGCAGGAACGGGTTAACGAGGCGCTCCGTATTGTAGATAGCATATGCCAAATTATCCAAACGCTGGTAGCGCATCCCAAAGAATCGATTAGCGCTCAAGATATTAGTTCTCTAGAGCCACTGATAGAGAACATCGTTCTTGAGATAGCAAAACTTCAAAAAAGCTTACCCAGCCCTGCGAAAGCGTTTTTAGGAGTTTTATTTATTGCGGGGTTAGTCGCCCCTTTTATGGGCTTAATTTGGTATATTCTTGGAAATCTAGGATTGTTCTCTATGACTGCTGTACTACCACAGGCTCTTGCAACTTCTGCCTGGGTTGTAGGTACTATTTTCGGCCTCATAATAAAGTGGCCTGATTACAAAAATGCTTGTGCAGAAAGAGCTTCTTCTAGTACACGTCAATTAATACAGTGCCACGAGACAATACGTTCTGCTCATAAGGATTTTAAAAAGAAAATGGACTCTGTAAAATTGGACAAATTGGACAAAGGTATAGAAAACGCACTCCGAGCTAGCTCTATCACTTATGCCGCAACGAATGAAGTTAGTGAGAAGCTTGACCGGTTGCTAGCCTCCCGTTCCGAGTCAGCTAGCCCTGATTCTGATTTAAGAGCTGAAAATGCACGGTTGCGAGAGCAGCTGGCGGCAAAAGAGGCAACTATTGAAAAGAAAGACGAGTTAATAGCGACTTTAATAAATAAACTGGGGTAAAAGTAGTTTGTTGTGCCGAGCAGTAAATAAAATTCAGGTTAACCTGACTCATAAAGATGCCCTTTTAAAAAATAAGAGGGCTTTTTTTATGGGTATTTCATATGTTTATAAGATTTAGGATCTATTTAATCTATCCCTCAATACATCGCTGTAAAAGCTTTATGCCATCAGGCGTATTGCATATTGTGCAGCCCAAGCTAGAACACTTACGATTGGCTCCTTGAATAAAAAAATATTTTGGCAAGGACCACAATATGAGTGCATTAACCCCAGAAGAAATAGAAAATTTAGACCGATTCCGACATACCTTCTCTATGGAGCTAGAGCAGGCCCAAGACATGATCAACCATGGTCACATCCTGCCGCTTGACTCCTCTTTGCACGCTTCGATTAAAAATATACAAAACACCCTTGCAGAAGCAAAAAATGAGGGGGCTGAAATAAGCCCTGATGCACTGATGATTACTTGTGCAGACGAAGCCAAACGTATATTTCAAAAGCAGTTATCTAATTACGCCCGCACGCTTTTTGGGAATCGGCATAGGGGGCAGCCTTCTGAGGCTGCACCCCTGCCACACCACCCGGCA
>JASSUF010000118.1:0-8029 GCA_031963365.1 Mycoavidus cysteinexigens | reverse complement strand
TAGGAGGATCTTTTAATTACCCCTCTTCGTAAAGGTGGGGGCGTCGCTCGCTTACATTCATACGCAGTCAGATACCACTTACGGTATGCCGCGTATACATGCTGAGCTTTGTGAGCAGGGTTGGGCCGTGAGTCGCAAGCGAGTAGCGCGGCTTATGCGCTTACATGGATTGCGTGGTGTATGCCGTCGCCGTTATTCCGTTGTTACTACCAAACGTGCCAGTGGGCAATATGGCGCACCGGATTTAGTCAAGCGCAACTTTAGCGCGCAGGCCCCTAATACATTGTGGGTAGCAGACGCGACCTATGTACCCACCCAGGCAGGGTTTATCTATTTGGCTGTGGTGTTGGATGTATGGAGTCGGCGTGTAGTAGGATGGTCTATCCAAGAAACGCTTGCCACTGAGCTTATGCTGGGAGCTTTAAATATGGCGATTGAACAACGCAAACCCCAACAGGTCATACACCACAGTGATCACGGCTGTCAGTACACTAGCATTGCATTTGGCGCACGCTGTAAGGCTGCTGGTGTGCAACTTTCTATGGGGACGGTGGGGGATGCCTACGATAATGCTATGGCAGAAAGTTTTTTTGCTAGCCTTGAATGTGAATTACTTGATCGATATACGTTCAAAACAAAGGCACAGGCGCGCAAAGCTGTTTTTAGTTGGGTCGAGGCTTGGTATAACCCAAAACGCAGACACTCCGCACTGGGTTATCTGTCTCCTATTAATTTTGAAAAGGAACAGGCGCACCACGGATGTGAGCAATCGCTATCCTCTGGTTTGCAAACGCCGGATGCCTTCTCTTTTTTACCTGACTTTACTTTGAATAACAAAAAAATCCCCCTACAGCCTATTTTTCATCGCGTTTCCTCCGGGAAACCATAATCTGTCCAGGAAATCGGGGTAACTCCAAAGATCGCTTTGGGCATGATCGCCGTATGCCATCGATGCGACTAAAATAAAACAAGAGCTAGGTTGGCAAGCGACGGCGACAACCATCAGCAAGTAATGACAAAACTTCTCCCATTTGTATTACAATTTGTATTGTAAAATGTAATACAAACACATGGGAGGTTGATATGCGCCAAGCTATATCAGGATTAAAAGCAGAAGTAATGACGTTCCGCGTTCCTTCAGGGTTAAAAGCGGATTTTATTGAGATCGCTAGAGATCAATCAAAACCAGTTGGCCAACTACTGCGTGAAATGATGCGTAGCCGTGTCGAACAAAGTCATCATCAACAATTTGAAGCAGAGGCACGTAGGCAATCTAAAGAAGCCGCGTCTGCTGCTCTTGTTGCGAACAGCGATGAAGCCCGGGTATTACGGGAAATAGATACTGAGCTTGAAGAAATGGATGATAGATGGAGTTAAGGCGCGGCGATCTTATTACTATTGTTGTATCAGGTGACTATGGCAAGCCACGTCCCGCTTTAGTTATACAAGCTGATATGTTCAGTGCATTAAACTCGGTAACAGTACTGCGTTTAACAAGTGAACTGCACAACTGGCCGTTACTACGCATCACTATTGAACCAAAAAAGGCTAATGGCCTACAGAAACCTTCGCAAGTGATGATTGACAAGGCAACTACAGTGCCACGCGAAAAAATCGGCCAATGCATCGGTCATGTAGATAGAAATACTATGCGTTGTGTGGAAGAAGCGTTAAGTAAATTTCTCGGATTACCTTAGGGCGTGTCCTCAATTAAGGACATCACGTATGTCCCGACGAAAGAGGGATGGCTTTATTTAACAGCAATCAAAGATTTATTTACGTGCGAAATCGTTGGCTATGCAATGAGTGATTGGATGACCACTTACTTAGTTTCCCAAGCGCTATTTCGGGCTATTTCTGCAAAACGGCCCGCTGCAGGGCTGATTCACCATTCCGATCGGGGTAGCCAAATTGCTCCTATGCATACCAAGCTTTGTTGCGACAGTTTAAGATGAAAGCTTCCATGAGTCGTAGGGGCAATTGCTATGACCATGCCCCGCTGGAAAGCTTTTTGGGTTTGCTTAAAAATGCGCTCGTTCATCATCAACAGTACTTGACGCGCGATCAGGCTCGTAATGAAATCAGTGAATACATTGCGCTTTTTTATAACCGACAACGCAGGCATTCAAGGATTGGCTATCTCTCTCCTGCTTTGTTTGTCAAACAATTTTATCAACAGAAAATGGCAGCATAACTCTTATTTGTGGCGTCCACTATTGACGACCTACGTCACGCATAACATATGCTGCCCCCGCAGCACCATCAGTTTCAGCCCCGATGGCTAGCCTACTCCCGTTAGCATTCAAACACACATTAATGCCAAAACGGGCCTTGCTCACGGGACTGGACAATATTGGTTGCGGAGTCCACTCGCCGTTTGAAAGGGTATACAGATACACCGTCCCCCCTTCGTCGGGGTCGCCAACGGCCAGCATATTTCCCGTTGCATTCAAACTCACGCTAATTTCTATAGAGCCATTGAGCTCAGTATCGAGCAATTTTTGTGCTGGAGTCCACTCGCCGTTTGAAAGGGTATACAGATACACCGCTGCCTCCCCCGTTGCATCCCCCTGAGGGGCAGCGACGACCAGTGTACTCCCATCAGCACTCAGATTCACCCTGTCGCCAAAACGGGCTTTACTATCGGTATGGGTTAATTCTGGTTGTAGTAGAGTCCATTTATCATTTGAAAGGGTATATAGATACACCTTTCTCTCGATAGGCGCGCCGACGGCCAGCATGCTCCCATCTGCATTCAGACTCACGCTAGTGCCAAAGGAGGAAGGTCCGAATAAAATTTGATTAATCCATTCGCCGTTTGAAAGGGTATACACATCCACATAACTCTTGTCGCTGGCGCCGATGGCTAGGATGTTCCCCTTTGCATTCAGACTTACGCTAGTGCCAAAAAGGCCACCGAAGGTATTGGAAAATTTTTGTTGTGGGGTCCACTCGCCGTCTGAAAGGGCATACAGATACACTATCCCCATTTGCACAGAGTTTTCGGTAGCAAAGGGCGCGCCGATGGCCAGCATAGTCCCCTTTGCATTCAGACTCATGCTAGTGCCAAAACGGGCTTCGCTATCGATACCGCTCAATACTGGTTGTAGTAGAGTCCATTTATCGTTTGAAAGGGTATATACATATCCCGCCCCATTAAAATCATTCTCACGGCTGGCGCCGACGGCCAGCATAGTCCCATTTTCATTCAGACTCAGGCTTCCGCCAAAATAACTACCTGGCTTTGTAGCAACCAGTTTTGTTTGTTTCGCCTCAAGTTTGATGTTTACCCCCACGTTGAGTATCTCAAGATCTTCATCCAGCTTCGAATTTTTCCATTTCTGAATGCGTAGATTAAATTCGCCAGAATAACCGTCTAAGGCTAGGCCCTCATTATCCTCTGGTGCATACGTGAGTTTGAAAATAGTAGGTTCAGTGCCTGAAGCGGCATATATGTCGTTTATAGCCCTCTCTGGTCCGTCCCCCTGTTTTCTCGAAGCACGTATCTTGACTAAACATGACTCGTCTGCGGAGTTCTTCAGAGAAACCGTAAGCAGGGTATACCCTTTATCCTCCTCCTCATTGACCAACTCGGTGGGTCCCATATCGCCTGATAGGGCGACCGCGCCAATCTGACTCCCTTCACTTTCATTGTAAGGTCGTTCATAGGTAGCGGGGAACGTGGACACTGTCCAATTAGAGATAAGCACGATCTCGGTAGAACGCCAATATAAAGGCGTTTGATCGGTAAGGAAGGCCTTGGTTTTTTTAACCGCCTCTGCTTTTTCGGTGTCTACTTTTTGTTTTTCCTCTAACGTTGCATCTTCGAGAGAAGAGGGGATATCGCTATGATCGGTCATAATTCCGTCTCTTTATGATTTGTAAAATGGTGTCAGGCATCTGGCATAAGGGGGAGGGGAGATCTGGATAGCATGTCAACCCACGCTTTATTGCGTAGACAATGGGCCACCCTATGCGGATATCGCATGCAGTTAATCCTGCCCAACCTGCTGGGTAAATTGCAGAATGATAAATTCAGCTGGACGCACTGCGGCGAGGCCTATTTTTATGATCATTTTGCCGTTTTTGATATCGTCTTCGGTCATCGTAATGTCTTTACCGATCTGAACGAAGTAGGCCTCTTCCGCCGTATTGCCCTGCAAACCGCCTTTGCGCCAGAGCCCGTATAAATAGTGGCCAATTGCTGCGCGTACCCGTTCCCAAGTGGGCTGATTATTGGTTTCAAATACGGCAAATTGAATCGCTCGCTGGATATCTCGTTCAGCAGCATTAAATAAGCGACGCACCGGAATATAGCGCCAGGTTGCACTGGGATCGATGTCTCGTGTGCGCGCTCCAAAAACTACCATTCCCTGATCTAAAAAAGAGCGAATGACGTTGATACCCTGTTCGTTCATTGTGCCTTGCTGCGTATCGGTGACTATGCTTGTAACTGCGCTCACTCCCTTTAAGGCCACATTCGCAGGGGCTTTCCATACTCCACGTTCACTGTCCGTGGTGCAATAGATTCCTGCTACCGCAGCGCTGGGGGGGAGGGTCATGGGTGTTGAAAATTGGGTGCGCAGTTCATTATTTATCATCCCATATAGCACTGCATCGACGGATTTGAGGGTAGCCAGATTGGTGACATCTGCATTGCTATGTCCTGTTACTGTGACGTTTGCATCGTCAGGACGCATACGCGTGAAGCGCGGAATCAGTTCTGGGAAATACACGGCTGTGTACATGGCTTCTGTTTCGGGGACGTCTTTATCCCCATCCTGACTATCGGCAATCAGAAAATAATTCCGACGTTTCTCTCCCCGCAGCAAAGGGGCTAATGCGGTATACACTTGTTGCCGCCCGCCTACACCCAGTGTGGTATCCGTTTCTGGGCAGACCAATAAAGTAATTGCAGGCTCTTTTGCAATGGTTTGTGAGAGCTGCATCAGCGTAGCTGCATCCAGCGTGTTCAGAGGGAGAATGTAGCAAGGGCCGCCCCCATTCTCAAAATAATGCCGCAGCGCCATGGGGCTGTTGGGTTCATAAAAATCAAGCGTTGCCACTCGTTTATTTTCTTGCTCTCTATTCTCAATGGTAATTTTTACCGGAGTAGGTACGCTGCACTGTGCGGTAAAATCCAACCAGTTTTGAATGGCGATACACTCGCCTGCAGGTAATGGTGAGCCATCCGCTTTTGAAAACCCTCCAATAAACACCGGCACGGCCGTTGCCCCATTCGCTATAAAAATCGACGGGTCGGACAATTCCTGAATATACACACCCGGGTACGTGGTTAGGGGTAGGGCCATGACGTCTCCTTGAATGAATCTTATTTTTGCTTCTCTTGTGAAGCAATTTTATCCCTGGCCACTTGATCAGTAGCCCAGCAAAAAACGCGGAGCTGTATAATGTACACCATTTTTTTATACGGCGATCCACAACGCGTCTCTATTTCTAGAGCGCTTCCAACTTAGATACTTTTTTTTAAAGCATCATTTTTAAATAAGTATAGATTAATTACAAATGGAATGATGGGTGTCAATACAGTACAAATGTATTTATATCGCTTGTTACGTAAGCGCTCGACGCGCCCCCGTAGACGCTGAAGCTTAAGTTGTGAAGCAGGTGGTTCGGATGAGGTGGAGGGTCGAGTTTAAGTGCAGCGTAGAGGGAGAAGTTTATCCAAGAGGCTATAGGGCCAAGTGGGGAGTGTTTCTAGCGTATCTTTAAGTCATGTAGCCGGCTCAATGCCATTGAGCTTAGCAGTAGCGAGAAGCAATTGGATAGAAGCTGCGCGGCAGCCAGCCCGTTCAGAACCCGCAAACTGATGAACCAGTACATTGAAGTCTACGAATATCCTGACGGCCGTATTGAGTTGCGCGCTAATGGCATCTCCCTTCCCTATCGACGCTATGACAGGTTGTCTGAGATCGATCAAGGGGCAGTGGTTGAGCATAAACGGTTGAGTCATGTTCTCCAGGTAGCCCAATGCATGCAAGCCCAACGTGATAACAGACCTGTATCCGGTTCTCCGTCAAGATCTAACCAAGGCGTAGCAGCAAATCAGAAAAAACAACTGTACGTGCGCGTCAATGAAGCGGTTAATCAGTAATCGGAAAATTAAAATAAGTATACGGGAATGGCTCATTTTTGAGCGTGTAGTGCCACCATTCTTTTTGATAAGATTTGAAACCATGCTTATCCATTAGTTTACGCAGCATATGGCGATTATATGTAGCGATCACACCTATTTGCTGTGAATCGTGGTGGGATAGTGTATCCATACAATCGTAGCCTGTACCAAAATCTATGCTGTTATCTTGAAAGCGCTCGCTAGCAGGCGATAGGCAGCTAAGCAAAGGTTGACTAGGCTGGTATGCTACTTGTGCTAAAACAGGCAATGCAATAATGGTTAAATCAACTGTGCTGGCACGCGAATGGCCCGACTTCTCATCAACATAGCCTAGCTTGAAAAAATCTTTTTTATGTACGCGTGGATAAAATTCCATTTTCATTTCTTGGTGCTGGGATTGCTGACTCCAAGCCATAAAATCATCAACGCTCATTTGCGGACGATAGCAATCATATACTTTTAGGCTAAGTCTAGATTTGCTTAGCTCCTCTTGCACCTTGGCCAGAGCATGTGCAGCTTGATTTGTCAAAATACATTGTGCCGCCTGATAGCCAGCGATGGGGCGACCAATAAAATTATGCGAACCAGCATACCGAATTTCTTGCACAATAGTAGGCGCAATATCCTTAAGTAATACCAAACTTGCTGGTCGGCTTATGCTGATAGATTGATCAATCATATTGGCATTCACTGCTCTGCTCCACATGAGCGTGCTAACTACAATCACACCAAAGACAGCAGCCTGGCGTTGAAGCTTTAATATATACGCTAGCGCGCTGAATATACTAAATCCAAGCAAAGCACTGCCTATATTGCGCACGTAGGAATTACCAGAAGAAGCCAAAGGTGTAATGGATGTCATAGTCATTCTTCATACGCTATTTATTAGAAGTAAAACACGATTTTTAAATAATAGTGCATCTCTACAAAAACTGTATTTAGAATGGACTGCGACATCTGAACTTTGCCTTGACATGCCCATTTCTATAATCTCAACATATTTCTCGCCTGCTTTATCCATATCGCGCCTGTAGCAAAATTCTAAACCTGTATTACATCCATACGATAATATATAGAGGGCCAAATTAAATAATTTATGTGGATTATTCAGCCATCCCGCCTGCAATCCACTATTGGCGATTTAAGGGATGGTGAGGTAGACTCGTTACGCCGGGAAAATGTGCGTTTGGAGATCGAGATTAAAGTGACGCATGACCACTCACTTAGTCTCTCAAGCGCTATTTCGGGCTACTTTTGCGAAACGGCCTGCCGCAGGGCTGATTCACCATTCCGATCGGGGTAGCCAATATTGCTCCTATGCATACCAAGCTTTGTTGCGACAGTTTAAGATGAAAGCTTCTATGAGTCGCAGAGGCAATTGCTATGACCATGCCCCGATGGAAAGCTTTTGGGGTTCGCTTAAAAATGCGCTCGTTCATCATCAACAGTACTTGACGCGCGATCAGGCTCGTAACGAAATGAGTGAATACATTGCGCTTTTTTATAATCGGCAACACAGGCATTCAAGGATTGGCTATCTCTCTCCGGCTTTGTTTGTCAAACAATTTTATCAACAGAAAATGGCCGCTTAACTCTTACTCGGGGCGTCCACTATTGACGACCTATCTCAATTTGGAGCCGTAGTATGGGTGTGGACGCTAAGGTAATTAAACCTCAGAAAGAAAAGAAAAGCGATGCGGCCGTGCGCAAATCTTCCGAAGGAGAAGTCGATGCAGAAGACGGGGGAGATGAGCTTGGATTGAGTGGCGGTGGCATGGGAGGCGGATTGCCTGGAGGAAGTGATGTCAAAAGCGGACTGAGCAAATGGCGTGGGATCGTTGATCTTTCTCAGAAAGGACAGCAGCTTTCCTGGATGAAGGAAGAGGCTAAAGA
>JASSUF010000117.1:0-8134 GCA_031963365.1 Mycoavidus cysteinexigens | reverse complement strand
AAGTCAAGCTCCAAACCATAAAACTTGAATCATAAGCTAATCTACGGTTTTATAACGAGGTGGCCCTGTTATTTGGCGTTGTGCTGGTACCACTGGTGACCCTACTTTGGTATAGTCTTACCTGCTTAGGATTGATCTCTATGACCGCTGCAGTACCCCAGGCTCTTACAGCTATTGCTTGGGTAGCATGTATGATTGCAGGGATCCTAAAAAGTTGGCCTGATTATAAAAACGCCTGTGCGGAAAACGCTTCTTCTGGCACACGGCAATTAATACGGTGCCACGAGACTATACGTTCTGCTCATAAGGATTTAAAAAGTAAAATGGACTCTTCACAAATTCAGGCTGCTGCTAAAAACTCAGAAAATGCGGTCCGTGCGTCCTCTTTCTTTGGTGCTCATATCTTTAGCAGAACAAATGAAGTTTTCACCAAGACCAATGAACTACTCGGCTCAGTTACCAACTTTGGTTCTAAAAACCTTGAAAAAACCAATGAAATAAAGCAGGATACCGCTGTTATTAATGAAAAACTCGACAAAGTCTTAGCCGCTGATCGCACCCCTAGCCCTGAGCTTCTTGCGCTTGAAAAAGCCTATGAGAAAAGGTTAGCTGAACAGGAAAATGAAATTGCGGCAGAAAGAGCTGCTAGGATTAAGCTTGAAAGAGAAAATGCAAAATTAGAAGCAAAACTTGAGATGTTGGAAGCAAATAAAAATATAAATAACATCGGATAAAAATAGTTTTCCAGAAAAGGGCTGGATTCTGTGTAATACAGAATCCAGCCCTTTTGTTTGATGGCATCGAAAAAATGGAGCACTACTCTGACTTTGTAAAATTTCTTAAGCTCACGGCTTAAAGCTAGGCATGCACCATAACAGGGTTACCAGCAGAATTAACTCTATTAACACCAGAACATAAGCTATGCAATCACTGATATTGCAGCCTTACTGCGCTCAAAAAATAAATCGACTGCACGCGAAAATGGGATGTATTGCTAGCTAACAGTGCGTACCCAATGTTCATATGTGTACATATTATTAATATCATCCACTACAGCCTAGCATAATACATTTCGTGAAATTACGTATTCACGGGGTTATCCCCGCACCCCTTAAAATCGTTCACACACCACGCAACAAGGTTGCATCTGCGCCCATCTAATATAGATATAGGTTATATCGTGGCTACACTGAAAATATTATGTGGCGACACCGAAAAATAGAGCAATTTCAACCTTTTTATAGGATCTAGAAAATGCCAAGACAAAAAGGAATAGGAAAAGGCGAAACCGAGCGATTCAATATCCGCATGGATAAAGATACTGCCCATTTTTATCGAAAAAAAGCAAATGAACATGGATTAAGTGTTTCGGAGTTTCTTAGGCAAATGCTTATGCATGGCATCATTGCTGAAAATGTCCAAGAAATTGAAGAGCGCTTAAAGCATACAGCGTCTGAAATTCAAGCCGACTTATATGGAAGTCGGGCAATGACTATTCCTGACCCAGTCCTGCTTTCCGTTTTAACGAGTGAAGCACTTCTTAAATCCATTGTTGAAGCAAGAGATATTCAAAAACTCTATGAAGCGCAAAATACAGCACAAGCCACATTAAAACAAATCAAAGGGGCCTGAAATGGCACAACGTGAGAGCCGAGGGAAAATAGGCAGCTTTTCACGCGGTGCGCAATTGTGGCTCCATCAAATCCAGCTTTTTCTGGTTGCAGTGCGAACCGTCACTTTTATCGCCTTGTTATTGGGTGTAGTAACCACCTGTATGTATTTCTGGAAAGCGACTACCGCCAACGAGAAATATGCGTTAGAGCGCAATTTACTCGCGCATACACTTGACTCGCTCCCTATGGCTAATAAGAAGATAGACCTTAGTGTGAATGGCAGACTATATCAATTAGAAGTAAGAGAAGTGATGCGGCTGACTGAGGAGATGACCCATCATGCGCTACAAAAACTAAAAAATGGGGGCCTATGGGGTCTGTGCATAACTATAGGTAGTGCATTGCTTGTCAGTGCGTATTGGTGGCGCCATGGCAAGCAAAAAATAACGGATAAACAGTTGCGTGGAGCGCAATTAGTCGAAGGCCCTGAGTTAGCAAAATTATTAAGATCACGCGCGGATGCCAGCGATTATCTAATTGCAGGCGTTCCTATGCGTCACGGCGCGGAAACCTTGCATACATTATTGGGTGGCGCACAAGGCACTGGAAAATCCCAGCAATTTTTTGCCATGATGAAACAAATCCGTGCACGCAGTAAACGCATGATGGTGTATGACCCAACTGGGGAATATACACAGGCTTTTTACCGAGAAGGCAAAGATATTCTGATGAACCCACTAGATGCCAGAAGCCCCAATTGGAATATTTGGCATGAAATCACAAAAGACTACCATTTCGATGCTATCGCGAGTGGCCTCATCCCAGATCCTGCACAAGCAGATCCATTCTGGGCAAAAGCGGGGCGTATGGTGCTCAAAGAAGTATTCCGTGTTTTAGGAGAAAAGGGGAAGCGCACCAACCAAGACGTGTATCGCGCTATCGCTCATAGTAATTTGCAAGAAATGTATACGCTGCTGCAAGGAACACCAGGAGCCACTTACGTTGATCCCCTGACAGAGCGCACTGGTATGTCTATTAAGATGACCGTGCAAAATCAATTGGAGTCTTTTCGGTTCTTACACGATACAGGAGTACCCTTCTCTATCAGGAAATGGGTACATACTGAAAGTGATTCGTGGATGTTTATTACAGGACGAGAATCCATGCGTGAAGCTTTAAAGCCCGTGCTGTCGCTGTGGATCGATACGGCTATCAAAGCAGTACTGGATCTCGAACCAAGTCACCAAGAGCGACTCTGGTTTTGTATCGATGAATTACCCACCCTTCAAAAACTCGACATCCTGAAACTAGCGCTTACCAACACACGCAAATACGGCTTATGCATGGTGCTGGGAGTGCAGGATTTTTCTCAACTGTATGAAATATATGGCCACGATCTAGCCAAAACCATCATTTCAGGCTGCCAAACTAAGCTTTTATTGCGTATTACCGATGGCACAGCAGCAAAACTACTCACCGAATTAATGGGGCAGGCCGAAATCGATGAAAAAGAAGAAACACTAAGCTATGGCCTGCATACCCATAAAGATGGCGCAAGCGTCTTTGCCCGACGTGCGAAACGGGACATGGTGCTGAGCTCAGAGATTTTGACTTTACCTGATATGGCAGGCTATTTGATGGTGCCAGGGGACTATCCGATTGCCAGAGTGCAATACAACTATGTGCCTACCAAAAAGATTGCTGAAGGCTTTGTAGAGCGTAATGATTTCAATCTTACTTTTTGAGCCTGCCAGAATTTTTGTGTAAAAGAAGTTATTGTCTTGGCTGCAACTTATATCAGGTCTAGCATACCAATGCGCAAACACTAAAATTTCAGCACTCTCACAATTACTCTTCCTTCTGGCGTACTGGCACACTCCTCTGCAAATACACTACGTCATGATGCAAACCTACACCATTGCATCAACCTATATTTCAAGCTATTTCACTGGTGAAAATGAATGATGTAGTGCATATCATTCTGTGAGATCAAACCATGATTAGCCTTCACAATGTGGGGAATGCAAGCCAAGCACTGCATTATTTCTCAAAAGATAATTACTACACTAAAAATGAGGGGCTAGAACATTCAGCATGGTTTGGCAAAGGCGCGGCACACTTAGGCTTAGAGGGGCAAATTGAGCAGAAAGCTTTTCTAAATATACTAAGCGGCAAGATAGAAAATCAGCAATTAGGAAAATGGGGCAAAAATAAAAAAACAGGCCAAATAGAACGTGCACATCGCCCTGGCATCGATATCACTTTTTCTGCGCCTAAGAGCGTATCTTTGTTATCAGAAGTGTATGAACAACACCAAGTGCGCCAAGCCCATGAGGCTGCAGTTAAGAAAGCACTGACGTATATCGAAAAAAACCTTACCACTACCCGGCAAACTCAAGACGGAAAAACCGAATCGATACAGACCGGTAATATGGTGGTGAGCTTATTTCGCCATAATACCAGCCGAGATTTAGATCCTCAAACCCATACACACGCTGTCCTCATGAACGCTACCTTGCGTGAAGATGGGCAGTGGCGCTCACTTGTCAATGATGAGATATATAACGCACAGCGTGTTATCGGCGCTATCTATACCTCAGAGCTTGCCAATAAATTAAAGGAGCTAGGCTACGAACTTCGCATTACTGATGCGCGCGGTAATTTTGAAATCGTGGGCATTACGCAGGAGCAGATAGAGCATTTTTCTCAAAGACGAGCAGAGATTACCGCCGCCTTAGAAGCAAAAGGCATTGCTATTAAAGAAGCCACAGCAAAACAAAAAGAAGAAGCTACCCTTAAAACACGTGCCCATAAAAAGCAAGTCGATCATGCTGCATTGATCGACACCTGGAAAGAGCGTGCTCGCAGCATGGGCATTGATTTTGAAGCTATTCAGGTAGTTGCACAGGCGCGTCAAATACCAGACATTCCAACTCAGAATAATTCGCTTACTGGACTGCAAGCGATGCAATTTTCCATCGACCACTTAATTGAGCGTGAAGCAGTTATTCCTAGAAATACTTTGCTAGAAACGGCTATTCAGCATGGTGTGGGCCAGGTATCGTCAGATGATATACAAGAAGCTTTTGCGCATTTAACGAAAGTCGGAAATTTGATCCAATTACCCAATAAGCAGTACACCACTAAGCAGATGTTCCATAGTGAAAAGCGCACACTCGATCAAATACATGCGCAAAAAGGCCAAGTAGCCGAAATCATGACCGTTGATGCAGTAAATAAGTACATTGCAGCAGCAGAAAGACAACAACGCTTTGCCTATACCAAGGGTCAAAAAGAAGCCATAACCCGATCACTTACGACTAAAGATCGCTATATCGCTATCCAGGGCCTAGCTGGCACGGGCAAAACCACCATGTTGAAATCGCTTCGCGAGATCGCGATAGAGCAAGGCTATACCGTGCGCGGCATGGCCCCTACAGGTGCTGCGAGTAAAGCATTAATGCTATCTACCGGGATAGCTGCTGATACCGTCTCCATGTTCCTCATTAAAGAACGTGCGCTGCAAAAAGATATTGCATTTGCCAAGCAATATGCACCAGATTTTGCACGAAAAAGTGAACTCTGGATTGTCGATGAAAGTTCTTTTTTGTCTCAATACCAGAAAGCAGATATCGATGTTACTGCACAAAAAGCGGGGGCCAGAGTTGTGTATGTCGGTGATGTACTACAACTGCAAGCGGTACAAGCAGGCAAGCCTTTTGAGCTTGCGCAGAAAAATGGCATTGAAACGGCATATATGACGGAAATCAGTAGGCAAAAAACCGCTACATTAAAACATGCAGTAGATATCATCATTGGCCGTGATCAGTTACAGAATGGACAGCGTTTAACGCAAGTAGAGCTTAATCAGAATGCTCGAGCTTTTGCACATATGGATAAAGCGGGGATGGTCTATGAAGTCAAAAAAGACCTCATAGGTGCTGTGGTAGCAGGTGCGCTTAATCTCAACTGCGCAGAGCGAGAACATACCATTGTCATCACCGCCTACAACCAAGATAGAACCGCCATCAATGAAGGCATGCGCGAAGGGTTAAAAGAATTAGGTGAACTATCATGCCACGAAGAAAAATATGAAATCCTAGTTTCTAAAGGCTGGACTCACGCAAAAATTAAAGAAGCCCAATATTACAAAGTGAACGATGTAGTGCGCTTCGGACGTGACTATAAAATCGTGGATACACAAAAAGGCGAATACACACGGGTTCAATCTGTAAACACAGAAAAAGGTACAGTTTTACTGCGAAAAGCAGATGGCACTACACGCATTTGGACTCCTAAAAAACATACTAAGGTCGAAGTGTACGATGCTCAGCTCCGTCATATAGCAGTAGGCGATTTAATTCGCTTCACACGCAATGGCGAGCAATTTAAAAATGGAGAGAGCGTTCGGGTAAAGGGCATAGCTGGGCAGACAGCGTCATTAGAGCTGTGCCAGGGTAAGGTGCCTTCTTTGCATCAAGTAAATTTGTCACATAACCCGCATTGGGATTATGCATATGCAGCAACCCTTCACAGTGCGCAGGGATGCACGCAGAAACGGGCTATTTTTCATATTGATGTAAAAAAGAATAGCGGACGTGTTCAAAACCCTGCTTTACAGCAGATGGCTCAGATATTTGGCGCACGCAGTTTTTATGTAGGAGCCACGCGTGCTAGCCATGAGTTGAAAATCTATACGAATGATAAGGTTAAAGCGGCCCAGGTAATATCGGCTTATCAAGATAAAACCAGTGCGGTAGAAATACAGCAGCGCAATGAAAGAAATAGCGCCTCCGTGCGTAAACAGTATGAATTCTCTAGGTAAGGCACCGTTTGTGAAGCACAAAAAACTCAAACAATTGAATTTGACCAGTACACCTGTGCAGGAGGGCTCCACTTTATCCTCTGATTGAGCGATTCAGCTCAGACTCTCGTCTTCCTAATGCCTCAGCGATGAAAGTGAGCACCAACGTATTAAGTGAAACACCTTCTATATTGGCCCGGTTAGCAAGTCGTGCATGCATAGACTTTGGCAAGCGCGCAACGAACTTACCAGAGACCTGTAGAGCTTCTTTATATTCAGGAAGATATTTGGGTTCAGGAAGTGCTTTGCAAGCATCCGCGCGCGCTGAAACCCAAGATTGAAAAGCATCACGGGCATTCTTTAATGCTTCGTTTTCATTTTCGCCATCAGCCATGCAACCTGGTAGATCAGGAAAGGTAATGAGGAATCCACCGCCGTCTTCTTTTGATAAAGGGCTGATCACATGAACGTATGCCTCAAATGGATAAGAGGGGACTACGTTTTGGATGATTGTAACTTGAGATTTAGTCATTATTGTTAAGCTCCTTAATTTGGCTAATCAGCGCAACAAAGTGACGCACATATATGGCTTTAATGGGACGATGTGATGTGATGCAAATATCCTCTTCTATACCTGGATATTCAAAGACATAGTGACTTCCTCCATTGTTGCGTACCGATATGCCGTATCGCTGCGTGATGTTTAGTAGCTCACTAATGCGCTAATCGTGGGGATTATTACGCATCCGCGCCAATAATTTGTCTTGTTTGCTCACACACGAATGATACTAAATATAGTACCATATAGCAACTTTTAGCGCTAAAGTGCTGTGATGTAAGCGTACGAGCAAACTACCTAGATTCGATGAGTTTAGATTGAGACAGATTCGTGTTTGACTCGAGGTAGAGGTAGGAGTGGAGATACCATCCATCTCTTCAGGCACAGATTCTGATTGCGAACGATCGATCCTAGATGAATTAAAAGCTTTATCTATAGATAGCCTAAGGGATACTCTGCATAACCTCTCCACGACTGTCGTTTAGCCCCAATATACGGTCGCTAGGGCTGGAAACTGAGGTTATATCGCAAATATTCGATACAAGTCATACGTGCGTCGAGAGCCCGTCTAGTGCGGGCTTTTTGCATTTCCAGTCCTTATTTTCTTCCCCCGCCACCTACCCCGGTGGCTTTGAAACCCGCGCTCAGTCCCTATATTGGCGCGGTTTTCGCTTTTTTGATTTCTATTCATGCACGATTTGATCGTCAGAATGCGTCCAATCGAGACGCTGATTCCTTACGCTCGGAATGCGCGTACTCACTCAGATGCTCAGGTTGCACAAATCGCTGCGAGCATCCGCGAATTCGGATGGACAAATCCCGTGTTGGTTGATGGTGAGAGCGGGATCATTGTCGGACATGGCCGCGTGCTGGCTGCCTACAAGCTCAGCCTTAAGGAGGTGCCGTGCATCGAAATCAAAGACATGACCGAGGCGCAGAAACGCGCCTATATCATCGCTGGCAATAAGTTGGCTGAAAATGCTGGGTGGGACGATGAACTGCTGACGTTGGAACTCGGTGAACTAAAAATCGATGGATTCAATCTCGACCTGATCGGCTTCGACGCTGAGGACTTGGGCAAATTGCTTGAACCAGACGCTAAGGTAGGTTTGATTGATGAGGACGACGCGCCTGATATAGTCGAGGTTTCCGTTTCGT
>JASSUF010000116.1:0-8284 GCA_031963365.1 Mycoavidus cysteinexigens | reverse complement strand
GAGCTCAGGGAAATCCCGGCGCAGTGGAATCATTACGTTTTCTAGAAAAACTTTTTCTCTGTCAAAGAGATCAATCTGCGGATCTGTCACTTCGCCGTGCACGAGTAGCGGCATGCCCAGTTTTTGCATGGTTTCTAATACGACTGTACACCGAGAAAGATCTCTTACGCCCGCATCAGAGTGCGTGGTGGCTCCAGCAGGATACAGTTTCACTGCATGGACCCAGCCGCTATCATGCGCACGCTCAATTTCCTGCGCAGAAGTGCTTTCTGTCAAATATAAAGACATGAGCGGTTGGAAATCTAAAGCATGCTTCTTGGGATCCTGGCTAGTGTCTGCAAAAAGCGCTGCCATAATCCGTTCACGGTACGCGCCTGCCTGAGCCGTCGTCGTAATAGGCGGATTGAGATTAGGCATAACCAGTGCCCGACCAAATTGGCGTGCTGTATGCCCTACCACGCAGCCAAGCATGTCCCCATCGCGCAAATGCACATGCAAATCGTCTGGGCGTTTTAGGGTAATGCAATCCGGCGATAACGCTGCTGCTTCCGTACTGCATGCAGCTTTTTGGGTAGATAAAGTGGAAGAAGCTATCGGTTCGGCATGAGAATGGGGCATAGTTTTATATCCTAATCGGTCTTTAATATAGGTAAGCATGGCGCAAAGTAGTGCTCAAACACAATAGCTTCGAAGAAAAAGCTATCATAGGAGGGTTTGAACACTGCCATAGGGCGTGTCCTCAATTGTCCCAAAGGGTTCATATTTTGGGGAGCAGGAGCGCAGGATCCGGATGTACTTAAGTACTGCGAGGATCCCGAGCACCGCACGACCCCGAAGATGGGCCCTTTGGGGCAATTGAGGACACGCCCTAGGACAGGATATTTCTCTGTTGCAGCTATAAAGAAGCATCTGTACAGATCAACCTGTATTCACCTTGGCTCGCCCCCAAGAGCCCTTCAACACATAACCGCTATGCTTTTTCGTTTTAAATCAGCCCGTCTTTTCCATTTTCTGGTCAATATGATGTCTATCGCCAAGCCAATTTTTATCAGGGATGTGACCAGCCGAGTGCTTCGCTTCGCTGTGTGCTTTGGCTTATGCGCCAGTTTTTTTACCGGATTAGCGCATGCGGTAAACAGTCTCGAAGGCGGCCCAGGCGTCAACCAGTTGAATTTCCAAACACCCGTCACCGCCATTGCACGTGATATTTATGCACTGCATACATTGATGCTTATCATCTGCGGGGTGATTTTTATCGGTGTTTTTGGCGTGATGTTTTATTCGATCGTGATGCACCGCAAATCCAAAGGTCATACTGCAGCGAACTTTCACGAAAGCACCACGGTTGAAATTATCTGGACAGCCATACCGCTACTCATCATCATGCTGATGGCCCTACCTGCCACACGCACGATTATTGCGATGAAAAGCACGCAAAATCCTGACATCACGGTAAAAGTCACAGGCTATCAGTGGAAATGGGGCTATGACTATATAGAAGGCGCCGGCAAAGGCATTCATTTTATCTCTACGCTCAGCTCACCCCGCAATCCACGCTTGGCCTCTGATCCTACTGGCCGGACACTGTCGGATACCTATTTGCAGGAAGTCGATAATCCACTTGTCGTGCCAGTCAATCAAAAAATACGCATCATTACTACTGCTGCAGACGTCATTCACTCTTGGTATGTGCCCGCATTTGCAGTCAAACAAGATGCCTTCCCTGGCATCGTGCGTGATACGTGGTTCAAGGCTGAGAAAATAGGAACGTATCGAGGATTTTGTGCAGAACTGTGCGGCAGAGACCATGCGTTTATGCCTGTGGTTGTGAAAGTAGTCTCTGCAGAAGATTACGCTACATGGGTCAAAGCTCAGCAAGGCACTCAAGCAGGAACGTCCTCCATACAGGCTGCTACACAAACAAAAGCTATTGCATCCACGGAAAAAAAAGTGTCTCCCTCTAGCGAGACCCTAAAAACGCCTGCCGAAGCTTCTTTAAGTGCATCCACTACGCTCGCAGCACAGCCGGCTCATTCCTCTGAAACACTTGAGCTAGTAAAGCAACGCGGCCAGCGTGTGTATGAGGCACAATGCTCCGTATGCCACCGTGCAAAAGGCGAAGGCTTTGGTCCCTTTCCTGCTATAGACGGCAGCCCTGTAAGCATAGGGCCCATTGAAAATCATATTGATATCGTGCTCAAAGGCAGAGGTCAGATGCCGCCATGGGGACATCGATTAAGTGACCAGGATGTGGCTGCAGTCATTACCTACCAACGCAATGCTTGGACCCATAAGACTAATGAGATAGTCAGCATGGAACAAGTTGCTGCCCGCCGTCACAATCGAAAAACACGCTCTTCGGCTTCTGCACAATAGATATGCAGCAGCAAAAATAGACTCTTCACTTTCCAGAAAAACAGAATTCAGGAAACTTTATGTCCTCTACTCTTCAAGCTTCCTCGCATTCCGACGATGCGCACGCGCACCCTCACGGCTGGCGACGCTGGCTCTATGCGACCAATCACAAAGACATTGGCACGTTGTATCTGCTCTTTTCGTTTTTGATGTTTATGGTCGGTGGCGTAATGGCTCTGCTCATTCGTGCTGAGCTTTTTGAGCCTGGGCTGCAAATTATGCAACCTGAATTTTTTAATCAGCTTGTCACGCAGCACGGCCTCATCATGGTCTTCGGCGCGATCATGCCGGCTTTTGTTGGTTTCGCAAACTGGATGATTCCGCTGCAAATTGGCGCGCCTGATATGGCTTTTGCGCGGATGAACAACTTCAGCTTTTGGTTGCTTCCTCCCGCTGCACTGCTGCTCTCTTTATCCTTTTTTGTTCCTGGCGGTGCTACTGCAGCAGGCTGGACCCTCTACGCCCCTCTATCCATCCAGATGGGCGCAGGTATGGACCTGGCGATTTTTGCCGTACACATCCTGGGTGCTTCATCCATTATGGGTGCAATCAATATTATTGTGACCATTTTGAATATGCGCGCACCTGGTATGACGCTCATGAAAATGCCGCTCTTTGTATGGATGTGGCTCATAACTGCCTACCTACTTTTAGCCGTTATGCCCGTACTCGCTGGCGCCATTACGATGTTGCTATTCGATAGGCATTTTGGCACGTCGTTTTTCAATGCTGCAGGGGGGGGCGACCCCGTGCTCTACCAGCATCTTTTCTGGTTCTTCGGGCATCCCGAGGTATACATCATGATTTTGCCGGCTTTTGGCATTATTTCGCAGATCGTACCTGCCTTCGCTCGCAAGCCGCTTTTTGGCTATAGCTCGATGGTCTATGCCGCATCCTCTATCGCATTATTGTCATTTATAGTCTGGGCCCATCACATGTTTGCAACAGGCATGTCGGTCACCAGTCAGCTGTTTTTCATGTATGCAACGATGTTGATCGCAGTGCCTACTGGGGTCAAAGTGTTTAACTGGGTCGCCACCATGTGGCGGGGGTCACTGACCTTTGAAACCCCTATGCTGTTTGCCATTGGCTTCGTCTTCGTTTTCACCATTGGCGGATTTACAGGGCTGATTCTATCGATCGCTCCAATCGATGTACCGCTACACGATACGTATTATGTGGTCGCCCACTTTCACTACGTGCTAGTTGCAGGCTCGCTATTCGCACTCTTTGCAGGCTGGTATTACTGGTCTCCAAAATGGACCGGTTATCTCTACAATGAAACACGAGGCCGCATCCATTTCTGGGGATCACTCATCTTTTTCAATATCACCTTCTTCCCTATGCATTTCCTGGGATTAGCGGGTATGCCTCGCCGGTATGCAGACTATCCAGCTCAGTTCACCGACTTTAACCAGCTTGCTACGCTTGGAGCGTTCGGCTTTGGCCTCATTCAAGTGTATTTTCTGTTTTGGGTAGTGCTGCCTACTTACTTTCCAGCCTTATCAGGCACTCCTCTTAAACGCGCGGATGCGCTTGCCTGGGAAGGAGCAGAAGGGCTGGAATGGACCGTTCCCAGCCCAGCACCTTTCCATACGTTTGAAACACCCCCATTGGTAAAATAATACGCTTAGGCAATAACGCTTATGACTTCTTTTCTCGCACTATGCATCACCCAAATAACAGGGTTTTTTGCTTCTCTCAAATTGGTAGCCTGGTCATTTTTTGGCGTGCGTAAAAAACGTGATCTCGAGCGCGACTTCACGCAGCACCCTCTTCAGGTTTTAATTGCAGCGATTTTTTGCCTTATTGTATTTGTAATGATTTTGGGAGCACTGGTGCGTGTAGCCTTGCGTACATGGACCTAGGGCGTGTCCTCAATTGCCCCAAAGGGTTCCAACAATCATCACTTATCTTCACTGATTTTTCGCATCTTCAAATACTTATGAGCACCCCACCGGTTCACGCCTCATCCGATTCGCCTCCAGCTTATTTTGTGCCTGCACCTTCTAGCTATCCTATTACTGCAGCATGCAGTTTGCTGGGCATTATGTTATCTCTTGCATTTTGGCTTAATGGAAATGCCTGGGCACCCATGACTTTTGGCGCAACGCTAGCCTGCTTGTTTTTTGTACTCTGGAGTTGGTTTGGTAAGTCCATTGCTGAATCGGAGGACAAGCAATATGGCAAAGCTGTCGATAGCTCTTATCGATGGAGCATGAGCTGGTTTATTTTTTCTGAAGTGATGTTTTTTGGCGCATTCTTTGGCGCACTTTTTTATGCCAGAGCTATTGCTAACCCTTCCTTCGCAGATATAGATCATCAACTACTATGGCCCCAATTTAAAGCCATATGGCCCAACTCCGGGCCTACTGAGGCTTTCGCTACCTTTAAAGCGATGACTCCTTGGCCTATTCCTACCATCAATACCGCTTTGCTCCTCACTTCAGGAGTTACGCTTACCTTATCGCATCATGCATTACGCGAAAACCACCGCCAGCACACCATACTCTGGCTAGCAGCAACGGTTGGTTTAGGGTTGATCTTTCTTTTTATGCAGGGTTTTGAATATTTTCATGCCTACCACGCCTTAAACCTCACGCTGACTTCGGGCATGTATGGCTCCATATTTTTCTTGCTTACAGGCTTTCATGGTTTCCATGTAACGCTTGGCACTTTGATGCTCGGTGTGGTTTTATTGCGATTGATACGTGGTCACTTTAGCGCAGAGCATCATTTTGCTTTTGAAGGCGCAGCTTGGTATTGGCACTTTGTGGATGTAGTGTGGCTTGGTTTGTATGTAGTGGTGTATTGGCTCTAAGATATATGCCACCGCTTTTTTAAAGCCTGCTTATCCATATCAAAAAGCCAAAGAATGGTAGGTTGGTGGTGACGAAGGAACCCCAACATGCAGACCACTTTGTCCTTGATAACCAGCTTAAAAACTCTCAAAACCGAAGTTTAAAAGCCAATGGTGCGCATGTTGGGGTTCGTGCCCATACGCGCTAACTTAAGCCAAAGACCAGAGCATATTGTCGCTAAACTGTACAAAAAGTTAAGCGAAAAAAGGGGATTTTTTCCATTAACAGGCTATCTTTTGGCTTAAGTTAGCGCGTATGGGGTTCGTGCCTCACCACCAACCTACATGCCTGTACTTTGAATCCATCCTCTAAAGTACGCCACTATAATAAATAAGAAGAAGGCAACAGAAACTCCAACGCGTATAGCTAGCGCGTAGACCATGCGCTTAGTGGTGCCGCGATCATGCATCATGAAATAGAGTGCACTGCCAAGGCTTGCGAGAATAAGCGTAAAAGCGCCCACTGCAAGCCAAGACAGAGAAAAGGAATAAGGCATCGTGTTAACTCTCAGAAAGTTTATCCAAAAATCTGCTTAAAAAGCATTGTATTGGAATGCAGCTGCGCGCTCTGAAAATGTGTGGTGTATTTGAGATTTTGTAAGCTGGCCATCAAGGTGCAGTGGCCTGCATGTTGGGGAACGTTGCCCACCACCAACCTACCGTCCTTTGCTTTTTTTGTGGATGTTTATAAAACTTATGCTCACCTTTCGCTTTTGGCCTACCGTTTTTGTACTTGGGGTTGCTGCCCTCACTCTGCGTTTAGGGTTTTGGCAACTACATCGTGCGCAGGATAAAGAAGCGCGTGCAGCCCAGCAGGCACTCCATGCCAAACTTGCCCCGCGTTTAATAGGCCCTACCGTAGAAACTCTAGAGGATGTAATAGCTAAACCCGTACGAGTGCGAGGTTATTTTATGCCTGAGCACACGGTATACCTGGATAACCGCCCTTATCATGGCGCGCCTGGGTTTTACGTGATTACCCCTTTGCGTATTGATGCGCCTCCGCCATCTGATTCCAAAAACATACGGCGCCACCCGCCTTTACAAGCAACTTACGTACTCATCAATCGTGGATGGCTTCCTCGCAATCTTCGGGAACGTGCTGCACTGGCTCCTTATGAAACGCCTACTGAAAGAGTGGATATTCAAGGGCTAGCACTAGCGCACCCAGGGCGTTTATTTACCTTTAATAAGCCTGTGCAACAAAACCTGCATCATGAGCAAACCCTAGGTGCACCCTCTCCCTCTGGTCCTGATATCCGTCAAAATATACATCCCAACGCCTATCAGTTAGAAACTGGACTAACGGTACAGCCATTTATTATTGAGCAACATTCAGCGCTCAATGATCATTTAATACGCGATTGGCCAAAACCTACGCAAGGAGTCGAGCGTCATTACGGCTATATGGTGCAATGGTGGAGTTTAACGGTAACGGTGTTAGGCTTTGGCTTGTACTGTGCGCTACGTCGCCAGCCCAATACCATGGCTGGCAAGCGCGATAGGCAAGAAAAAGAGTGCGGTTAAAGGTAGGTGGTTTAGATTGGGGAACGACGTTCCCCAATCTATATTATTTATCATGCGCTACGAATTGGGCAGATTGTGTGCGTCTGACTTGAGTAGCTAAGCGTTCGATGCCACGTATAACAGCGGGACGGTTTGCAATCGCTTCATGCCAGCGTTTTACCTGAGCAAACTCCTCTATAGCAATGCCTTGCTTCTCCCATGCACTTATCCATGGGAAACAAGCCATATCCGCAATGCTATATTCCTCTCCTCCTAGATAAGCATGCGTTTTGAGCCGGGTATTCATCACAGTATAGAGTCGCTGCGTTTCTTTAGTATAACGCTCGATCGCATAGTCAATTTTCTCAGGCGCATAACTTCTAAAATGCAGGGTTTGCCCAAGCATCGGTCCTAAACCGCCCACTTGGAACATAAGCCACTGTATAACGCTGTAACGCTCTGCGGCACTTGTTGGCAGGAAACGTCCCGTTTTTTCGGCCAGATAGATCAAAATCGCGCCAGACTCGAATAGCGCAATAGGCTCACCTGCCGGCCCTTGCTGGTCGACCAGAGCGGGAATTTTATTGTTGGGGCTAATAGCCAGAAATTCTGGCTTAAATTGCTCTTGTTTCAAAATATTAACCGGATGTACTTCATATTCAAGCCCGCATTCTTCGAGCATGATCGGCACTTTTTGTCCGTTTGGAGTGGTCCAGCTGTAGAGATCAATCATGAAAACTGCTCCAGTGAAAATGACTTATAGATCCTATTCAATCTACTTAGGGCATGCTCTAGAAGCCACTCAAAAAACATTGAATTGATAACCTTTATAGGTCTTACATTAAGTTTTAACAGATCTTCCCACATGACTAAACCAGGCATTTGCTGATAAGCCCCTATTCAAAAATTCCTAAAAGAGTGCGTCCAGCAAAAAACTCTTCCCTTTTTCGCAGATCTTTCTTTTCTTATGCCTTTACCCTCTTCCCCTCCTTCCGTCTCTTTAGACACACCTGCTCCAATACGGAGTAGGAAAACTTTAGTGGTTATAGGTCTTGTTTGTCTGGCACCGCTCATTGCAGCATGTTTGTTGTACTTCAGTCCGGCAGCGATAAGAGATCGCACTCATGCAACTTGCTACGGCACCCTTATCAGGCCACAGCGACCTATTCCAGCTACGCTTATGGTCCGTACAGAAGATCATCGTAGCGTACCGCTACAAACATTCAAAGGCCATTGGTTGCTGCTGTCATTCGATCAAAATACGTGCTCATCAAGTTGTGTAAAAAAGCTCTATTTCATGCGACAGATACGTGCAGCACAAGGTGCACAACGTGAGCGCATCGTTTCGATATGGTTACGCACAGAAAATGGGGCTATCCCTGCTGCTTTGTCTACTAACTACCCTGAAACCCGTTTTTTAGTCGCGTCTCCTAAAAACGTGTTAAAAAACTGGCTACCAGCACAAGCAGGCACAACGATTTCCGATCACCTGTATTTAGTCGA
>JASSUF010000115.1:0-8305 GCA_031963365.1 Mycoavidus cysteinexigens | reverse complement strand
TTACACAAAACGCCTACGATACTTATCTTTAATATTTTACGTTAGCGCTTATGGGCACGAACCCCAACATGCGCGCCATTGACCTTTAATCTTTTGCTTTTGACTCTTTGTAAGCAGGTTTTCAAAGACGCAATGGCGCGCATGTTGGGGTTCGTGCCTCACCACCAACCTACCGTGCTTTTAGAGGTTTGTTGAATTCGGCGTACTCGGGTTTAGGCCTGCATTGTAAGGGGCGTTCGCCATATATATTGACTATGGTAGTGCTCGCGCCCGCCTCTATTAAGGTATCGCTGACGTTGAGGCGGCCCGTAGCAGAGGCCATATGCAAGGCGGTGCACTGCTGAGCGTCTACTGCATCCATTTCGGCTCCATACTCTAGTAGAGTTTTAATAACCTGACCATTGCCGGAAAGCGCTGCTAAGTGTAGAGGACGCAGCTGAGAATAGTTGGGTTGATTAACACTTTTTGGATTGGCTCGTACTAAAGTATCTACCACTTTATTGTGACCATAATAAGCAGCAAAGTGCAGAGGAATATCGCCGTCTTTATTAGATAGATCGGTTGTGATTTCTTTATCGAGCAAAAGTTTTACTATGTCAATTTGTCCATATTGTGCTGCAATACTTAAAAGCGAGCTGCCATGGTTGGTTTTATAATCTATGCGAGCATCATATTTTAAGAAAGAACGCATTAAATACAGGTCATTTTCAATAATGGCAAGATGTATGGGGATATACCAATTATTAGTGTAAATTTGCATTATCCATGGATTTTGTACAATGTCTTTTTTTTGTATAGAATAATGCCGTGAAACTTCTATTGGTCTTTTCCCATTTTTTAATTCAAGCAGCGATGTTTCCATCAAATTAATTAAATAAGATTTTATTTTATTTTGTGTAGAGCCTTCGCCAAGTAAATTTTTAATGAAATGATCAGGCAGCTTTGCAAGATCTTTATAATCTGCTTGCAAACCCTCAAATAATGCAACAATGACTTGATCTGAGCATAGATAATTGCGTTGTATAGCACTTAAATCTACATTTTCTAATTGCTCAGGTTGTATGAGTCCTGCGGCAATTAAATCATCCATGCTACGTGTGCTGGCTTCTTTTTTTAAAAGCGCTAGTGCCGAGACAGCGCAGCGCGTCCCTGCTTTTCCTGCAAAAATAGCCTCATATATTGCGCATACTGCTGCATTTTTAATACCATCTTCAGTTTTATTAGCGTGTGTTTCATTGCATATAGGCAGTTTTATGCTCGTTGATTTTGCTGGTAGGTCTTGTATTTCCTGATAATTGTAAAGCGGGTTAAATATGCCCAATAAGTGCCCTGTAAGTACATTGCTTGGAAGCTTTTGAGATAATAAAGCGAGGATATAAGTGAAAAATGCATGGGTGCTTTTTGTCTCTTTCTGACTAGAAGCAATAGGTGGGGTATTTTTCGCGGGTGTTTTATCAGAAAAAAGATAAAACCTGGGAATAAAGTGGGAGAGGGTGCTGATAAAGGGCATAGTGTTTCTTTGAAAATTGCAGCATGAAAAATGGAAGACATGCTATAAAAATAATCATCGAATTCACTCTTGGAGCCTTCTGAAGAAGAGGCCTGGACGCTCTGCTTTTTTGTACAGATAGTATCTGGGAATATTGAGCATGGTAGGTTGGGGTGACGAAGGAACCCCAACATGCGCGCCACAATCTCCTTGATTGCCTGGTTATAGATTATCTAAAAACAAAGATTAAAAGTAAGTGGTGTGCATGTTGGGGTTCCTTCGTCACCCCAACCTACCAATTTTTGTGGTCGGCAGAGTTTTAAGGCGAAGATTTTTTATATGACCAAAGGCTTTCATGCACCTACCTGATATACATACGATGTGCAGTATCCAGTATTATGCATTTGGTTAGCAGCGTTAAGTGCTTCTAAATTTCTAACTGCTGCTTTTTCAGCTTCCTTTGCAGCAAGCGCTTGTGCGCTAAGCAGTAGTTCTATCATGGGATGCCGTTCGTATTGTCTAGCAATACTTAATAGGCAGTCGTTATGAATGGTTTTGCAATTGGTATTCGCATTATGCTTTAAAAAGAAATACAATAGATCAACATCATTTTCAATGATGGTAAGGTGTATGGGTATATACCAACTTGCAGTATAGACTTGCATCAACCACGGATTTTGTACCGCTTCTTTCCTATGTGTAAAACATCGGCTTAAAAAAGATTCTATTTCAAGTGCATCATCCTCTATTTTTTCTAATTCATTAATAGATTGAAATAATAAATCACTGCAATATTCTTTAATGACATTATGGTTATGATTTTTTAGTAATTTTTGGATGAGGCTATCCGGTAGTTTTTCAAGATCTTTATAATTTGCTTGTAGATTTTGAAATAATGCGACTATGACTTGGTCAGAACATAAATAGTCCTGTTTTTCCGCACTTAAATGCACGCCTTCTAGCTGTGTTCTATCTAGTAGTTTGGCTGTAATAAGATCTTCAATACTGCGTTGGCTTTTTTCTTTTACTAAAAGGTCTAAAACGATATTGGCTCTACAGGGCTTAGCTTTTTCTGCCAATACGGTCTCATACACCATATGTACAGCGGCTGAGCCATGTTTACGTATATGGGTGTGACAGGATTTTAAAAAGTAGTCGAGCTCAGCTTGCGTGACGAATAGGTCCCACCAAGAAAGTTTCCACACAGCAGTGTTAGCTATTTTGTTAGCAGCGTGGCTCACTCGTCGGAAGCGCACTTTATCTTGCAAAGAGAGGTTATCCAAGATCTGCAGCACAATTTCTTCAGGTAAATTTAATATATTGCGGGTAGATGTAGATGGTTTGGAAGCCACTGTGAGTGCTTGGGTATCTCGCGCTTTTTTCTGAGTGGGCTGGACGGATAATTTCGAATGTGCAGTGGGAAAAAAGGACAAGATTTTGCTGATCAAGGACATGGATGTACTTAAAAACATAATGGCGGATGCCAGCATGGTATGAAATTTATCTCCAGATCAGCCTTGAGAGGTTTCTGAAGCGTAGAGGACGTCAATCTTATTTTTTGATTGAAAAATCTTAGGGCATGTCCTAAGTCGGCGCTTTTCTATATGCTAAAAATTCCTAACGCGCGATCTTTATCTCCAGTAATATCGCATCTTTTTGCCTATTGCGATGGCTACTATTCCTAATCTTTCTTCAGAGCTGGCTCCTGGGGCGGCGCTTCCCGCCGCGCCCTCTACTAATACGCCTTTAAATGCACCGGCTGCTCCCCGAAAACTTGGCCTTGTACTACTCACTGGAGTAGTAATCGCTTCTATGGTCGGGGGAGGAGCATTTAATCTTCCTCAAAATATGTCGCATGGTGCAGGTCTTTTTGCAGTGATACTGGCTTGGGTAATTACGTTTATTGGAATGCTGTTTTTATCCAATAGCTTTCGCTTGTTAAATCAAGCACGCCCTGAGCTTACCGCTGGGGTGTATGCATATGCGCGCGAGGGTTTTGGGCGTTTAGTTGGTTTTGAGATTGCCTGGGGATATTGGCTAGGCGCTACATTTGGAAATGTCGCCTTTGCTGTGCTGGTGATGAAAACGCTAGCGTATTTTTACCCTGCATTAGCGCATCAAAAAATGGTTTGCCTTGCAGGCGGCGCTGCACTGATCTGGTTTATGCATGCGATTGCATTATTGGGCGCAAAACGTATGGCTATGCTCAATGCATTAGCGAGTGCTGTGAACTTGACGGCTATGATAGTGGTCGTCGTTATCATGGCCTCTGCAGTGCATTGGTCTGAGTTCAAACTCAATTTTTGGGGGGATACTGAGCGTTTAGGCGGATTGATGACGCAGGTAAAAAGTACCATGCTAGTCACGCTCTGGGCTTTTATCGGCATAGAGGGAGCTGTGGTCGTATCAGACCGTGCGCAAAATAGTCGGCAAGTTGGTCGGGCTACGCTGATTGGTTTGGGCGTATGTACCGTGCTGTATTTCTTTTTATCTGCATTGCCTTTTGGTGTGCTCTCACAGGCTGGGTTAGCAAAACTTCCTGCTCCTTCCGCTGCGTATGTTTTAGAGGCGATTGTAGGGCCTTGGGGGGCAGTTTTTGTCATTATTTCTTTATTAATTGCGCTATGTAGCTGCTGGATAGCTTGGACTATTCTGGTTGCAGAATTACCTTATGAAGGTGCTAAAAACGGCGTCTTTCCCAAATTCCTCTCCAAAACCAATCGCTTTCATGCCCCAGCGCCTTCGCTATGGGTATCAACGGCAATGATGCAAATTGCATTGTTCTCCGTGCTTTTTGTGCAAGATGCATGGATTTTCTTGGTATCGATGGCCGGCGTAATGTTATTGCCTCCTTATCTTTCCAGTGCCGCTTATTTGTGGCGCTATGCGCTATCCTCACAAGGGGGGCAGTATTTTGGTGCGCAGCGTCGTACAGCACTATGGACTGGTGTTCTAGGAACGGTATACGCAATTTGGTTGCTCTATGCAGCAGGCCTTCGCTTTGTCTTGCTATCGAGCCTTTTATTTGCACTCGGTTTGCCTGTATATGTTTGGGCGCGCCGACAACAAGCCAAAAACCAGCCTTTATTATCGCGTGCAGAAGGGTGGATAGTTGCTGCCTTAATTGGAACCGCTATGGTTGCCGCAATCTTATTAGCTAGCGGGAAAATTGATTTTTCATAGGGAGTGCCCTGGGCCCTTTGAGGTAGTTGAGGATATGCCCTAGAGGTTTCATAGCCGTGTTGCTTCTAGTACTTAATAAAGATATTCTTGCACTTTTCTATAGCAATACTAGTAATTGCTAAAAAATACTTCATACAGTCCTGAATTTTCTTTTAGATAAGTTCTGAGATTGGCGCATAAAAGGCTAGGGTACGTCCTAAAGCTGGCAGGTAGATGAAAATTGTGCGCGCCGAACTAGCCAAAATGGGGGTATTTTGGCTAGTTGCAGAACAGGTGTTTCGAATACTTTGTGGATGACGATGGTATGAGCAATAACCTTTCCATGCATGGCCTACATGCTTCCAAAGAGATAGGAAGCACGGCTGTTAACAACCTTTTTCATCGCGTGATGCTGATGCGCCAATATGAGTTGAATCATCCGAAATCCCGCGCTCCTTCTAAAAATACAGTGGCGCCGCAAGGGTCTACCCTTGTGGGCCGGGAGACTCCTGGCGGAATTTTTAAAAGAGTTCGGTCTAATATTGTGCAGTCGATCCGCGCTTTTAAAGGTCCTGATCTTGCAAAAGAAGCCTCTCGCTTAGGCCACCATTTTTTATATGCGCATGGTGGTGAAGCAAAAACAAAATCAGAAGTATTGGCCGCAATTGCAAAGGCACTGTTTTTTCCAAAAGCTTGCGGAAAAAACTATGATGCGCTGCGCACAGCGCTCACGGAAGAAATAGACAAAGCGGGGCCTCAACCTGGCTTTGTGGTGATGTTAGAAGGTTTACCGTCGGCTCAAAAATTCGATAAAGAAGCTAGAGAAATCCTGCTCGATGTATTTCGAGATGCTGCTGAATTTTGGGCGGAGCGTGCGGTATGTTTTCGGGTTTTTTATTCTTTTGCGTTAACGAACAATTAACAGGCGGTTATTGTTACATCCAACACATGGCTAGGCTTGCTAATGTTGCGATACCCGCGGTTTCTGTACGAAGAATGCGCGGTCCTAAATGAAACGCGGTGAATCCCTGTGCGATTGCCGCGTTTTCTTCTGCTGGAGTGAAGCCTCCTTCTGGGCCAATCAGTACGATAATCGGCGTTCCTACTGGTGGAACCTGATAGGTCTTCAAACTTGCTAACCCTTGTGTGGCATGAGGAGACAGCAGTAATCGAGTAGGGCAGGGCAGCCTATTTGGATCGTTGTTTTGTGTATTTTTTACGGTATGGGCAGGCAATGCGCTCAGCCATTCATCGGGCGTAGTGGGTTTATTCACTACTGCTAAACGATTACGGCCACATTGTTCAGAGGCAGCTTGCACAATATGCTGCCAGCGTGCCTGGCGTTTTGCTGCCCGTGCTGCATCTAAGCGCACAACACTTCTCGCCGTCATTAAAGGGGTTATTTCAGCAATACCCAGCTCGACTGCTTTTTCAATAAGCCATTCCATTTTGCTTTGCCCAGCAATTCCTTGTGCCAAGGTGATGGGGTAGGGGGCTTCAGCCTCGCGTGGTACATAGGTCTCTATAGAGACCATCACCTCTTTTTGAGTGATTTTCTGAAGTCTAGCGGTACACTCGCCTTTTTCGCCATTAAAAAGCGTGACGGCCTCACCCGGGTTCAAGCGTAAGACATGAATATGTCGAACCGTCTCTTCAGGCAGACTCAGCGTAGTGCCGCACTCTAATCGCAATGGGACAAAAAAACGGGGGCTGGAAGGCGCCACGACACGATTCTCCTAGTTTATTGATGGGCAGTGCGTGCAGTGTAATCGACACGATTAGGATTTGTCTGTTATCTTCTATAAGTACTAGGCCTCTTTCGCGACCTCATAGTGGCGTCATTCCGACGAAGACAGTACAACCCGTACGGCAAGGAGGAATGGCGCCGCTATGGGGTTGCGAAAGAGGCCTACTTTTCTGAGTGTGGCATTTGCCCGGCTCTATACAGAGCAGGTGCATGTCACACGCATTTTTTTGCTTTACTTATCTACTTTTATGTCTCTGCTCTCCTCCCCTCATACTCTTCGCAGGATGGCTGATGCTATTCGCGCGCTTGCAATGGATGCGGTACAGCAAGCAAATTCAGGCCATCCAGGCATGCCCATGGGCATGGCTGAGGTGGGGCTTGCACTCTGGCACGGCCACCTAAAACATAGCCCAGCAAATCCTTACTGGGCAGATCGAGACCGCTTTATTCTATCGAATGGCCATGGCTCGATGCTACTGTATGCATTGCTGCATCTCACAGGTTATGACTTGCCGATAGAACAATTAAAAAATTTCCGTCAGCTACATAGTAAAACACCTGGCCATCCAGAGGTAGGCATTACTCCTGGTGTAGAAACAACGACAGGTCCGTTGGGGCAAGGTTTGGGCAATGCCGTGGGTATGGCGCTGGCTGAGAGTTTGCTCGCAGCAGAATTTAATCCTGCCAATGAGCCTGATCTGCGCATTGTTGATCATCACACCTATGTATTTGTAGGCGACGGTTGTTTGATGGAAGGGATTTCGCACGAGGCCGCTTCGATTGCTGGAACCTTGAAGTTAAATAAACTTATTGCACTATACGATGACAATGGTATTTCGATAGATGGTGACGTGGGAGGCTGGTTTGCTGATGACACGCCTAAACGTTTTGAGGCGTATGGCTGGCAAGTATTTCGCGATGTGGATGGACACGATGCGCATGCGGTTTGTGCAGCGATTGAAGCAGCTAAACACGCTGATCGCCCCAGTTTAATTTGTTGTAAAACTATTATTGGTCAAGGTGCTCCTAATAAAGCAGGTGGGCATGATATCCACGGCGCTCCTCTAGGTGCTGCTGAAATTGCAGCCACGCGCGAAGCCATGGACTGGCCTTTTGCGCCTTTTGAGATACCTAAAGAGATTTATGACGCATGGGATGCACAGGCACGAGGGCATGCAGCTGAGAGTGCATGGAAGGCACGTTTTGAGGCTTATCGCGCACACTATCCAGAAAAAGCAGCGGAATTTGAGCGCCGGATGCGTGGTGATCTTCCCGCTGGCTGGCGTCAACATGCAGATGCTGCCATTGAGCAGTGCAATGCAAAAGGGGAAACACTCGCAACCCGAAAAGCCTCGCAGCAAGCCATTGCTAACCTCGCAACGATTCTTCCAGAATTTTTAGGCGGTTCAGCAGATTTAACCGGGTCTAATCTCACAAACTGGGCAGCAGCAAAATCGGTACATGCAACAAAACATGGCCTACAAGCAGGAAACTATATTCACTATGGTGTGCGTGAATTTGGAATGAGCGCAGCGCTCAATGGAGTGGCCCTACATGGAGGATATCTCCCATTTGGCGGCACCTTTTTAACTTTTTCAGATTACAGCCGCAATGCTTTGCGTGTAGCAGCACTGATGCAAGCGCATGCGCTTTTTGTCTTTACGCATGATTCGATCGGTTTGGGAGAAGATGGCCCTACCCATCAGTCTGTTGAGCACGTAGCCTGTCTGCGACTGATTCCTGGTCTAGACGTGTGGCGTCCAGCAGATACGGTGGAAACTATGGTGGCTTGGGTGCAATCGGTTGAGCATCGTGGCCCGTCTTGCCTCATTTTTAGCCGACAAAACCTTCCTTTTATTGCACGTGATAGTGCGCTGCGTGCTGATATTGCAAAAGGCGGTTATATC
>JASSUF010000114.1:0-8318 GCA_031963365.1 Mycoavidus cysteinexigens | reverse complement strand
GCACGGAATGGGGTATGAGCATGATAAAGACACCGTATTTTGCGATTTTAACCACGATCGGCATGGCCAAACTGGCAAAGGCCGTCGCAAAAAACACCACCCTCTCTTTAACGCATTTGGGCGTGGGAGATGGTGAAGGGCCTGAAGGCACTCCCACCCCTTCTCCAGATCAAAAAAATTTAATTCACGAATGCCGTCGCGCACCTATTAACACGCTCACTATTGATCCGAACAGCACACACCAGATTATTGCCGAGCAAATTATTCCAGCCTCCGAGGGAGGATGGTGGGTACGTGAACTCGGGCTCTATGATGAAGACGGTGATTTATGCGCTGTAGCCAATTGTGCGCCCAGTTATAAGCCGAAATTAGAGGAAGGCTCTGGCCGTGAGATGGTCCTCAGGATAATTTTGGCCCTATCCAATACCAAAGCAGTCAAGCTGTTGATCGATCCTGGTGTGGTGTTAGCGACGCGCAAATATGTAGATGAATCTGTGCAAGGTGTGATCGATACCTTGCATACCGATTATGCGCCCCTCAAAAGCCCCATATTACATGGCGAACCTACTGCCCCGACCCCTCCTGAAGAAGATAGCAGCACGCGAATAGCCACTACGGCTTTTGTCCAAAGCCATGCCTTTTCTCATGCGCAATGGCGCATTTTTACGGAGGATGGAAGCTTTACCGTTCCCGAGGGCGTTCATCGTATTTGGATCTGTGCGTGTGCGGGAGGCGGTGGCGGTGGTGGGGGAGGTTCCACCAGCAATCAAGACACGCGGGGTTATGGCGGTGGCGGAGGTGGCGGCGGAGGTGCAGGAGAAAGTGTCTTGTATGCACGCCATGATGTCAAACCCAACGACACCTTATCGATTGTCATAGGCCAAAGAGGAAAAGGTGGCACAGCCCTGACCCTAACGAGTGAGGATAAGGCTACCGATAGCAGCATGATGGCCTCAAATGGAACCCCAGGAGGCAATACGCACATAGGAAATCTATTGCATTTAAAAGGCGGGCAAGGAGGGGGAGCTGGTAGCCCAATAAATAATCAGGCAGGCCCTGGGGGCTCGGGTGGACAAGGGTGGCCTATGGGAAGCGCAGGCGGTGATGGTGCTTTTGCCGGAAATGGCGGGCCAGGGGCCTCTTCTCCTTTTGGCGGAGGTGGAGGTGCAGGGCGTGGCTCAACAGTCACCCATCCTGTCCAAAATGGCGCTCCTGCGGCAGGCTATGGCAGCGGTGGCGGCGGAGCAGGAGGAGTGTATCAATTTGCCTCTCGCCGAGGAGGTGAAGGCGGTAGCGGTGCACCTGGTTTTGTCCGAATTGAATGGTAAAGGAGATCATGATGTCCCTCATTCCTAAACAAAGATACGTGTTGATGCTTCGTATTGCACTCTATCCAGCTATGGCCTTGCTGTCATTCGGTTTTACACTTTTTTCGATGTTATTCGTCTATCCCTGGCTGCCTCTTTTTGCCAATGAAAAAGGAGAAGTGCCACGGTGTTTTAAATGGTTTGTCACGTTTGATGCGTCATTAGATGAAGGTTGGAAAGGCGGCTATCTCAACCCCAGATGGGGGAAAAACCGTTTTACGCGATATCTTGCTAGGCTGTATTGGCTGTATCGCAATCCTGGACAGGGCTTTGATTACTACGTGTTATGGGTGCGCTTTGACCCCCAGCAATGGCAGGTCATACAGGCGATCGACGATGCACATTTGGTGCGGTTTATTGCCGTAGGCCCTGCTTTCAACATCTATGTGCACGGACGTTTTGGGATGCTGAAACTTGGCTGGAAAGCCTGGAATCAATGGGACGGCATGCAATGGAAACCCTCGCATTGGGACAAAGTGCCACTGTGCTGTTCATGGTCCCCATTCAAACGCCGCATCTAAAGCAGAGAAAAACCTATGCAATTTGATACCAGCGATAAACAGACCCTTTTGACCCTGGCAGGTATTGGGGCTTTTCTGGCGGCAGGACAGCTCTTAGTAGGAGGAAAACCCTTGACCTGGCGACTGTGTATTGGAAGATTAATAGTCGGAGCAGGTTTAAGCATGGCGGCAGGCGCAGCATTGATGATGATTCCCGATTTGCCTCCTATCGCCTTAGTAGGCTTGGGTTCTGCGTTAGGTATCAGCGGACAATCCATTTTAGAGTGCCTGGTACAACGTTGGACCGGCACCCCTCACCATCATCATGAGTAAAAAAGATGGAACGCGATCAACTCCGTCTATTGCATGCTGAATTGCTCCGTGATGAAGGATTACGCCTCAAACCATATCGCGATAGGAAGGGGTATTTGACTATCGGCATCGGGCGAAATTTAGACACAGTGGGAATCAGCGTCGAAGAAAGCCATCTTTTATGTTTGCATGATATGGAGCGGGCAGAAAAGGCACTGAATACACACTGCCCTTGGTGGGGGCAACTAGACCCAGTGCGGCAGCGGGTGCTGGTCAATATGACCTTTAATCTGGGTATACAAAAGTTATGCGGTTTTACGCAGTTTTTAGAAGCGCTGCAGCATCAGGATTATGAGCGCGCCGCTGGGGCTATGTTGGATTCCCGTTGGGCCGAGCAAGTCCAAGCACGTGCAACTCGTTTAGCCGACATGATGCGACGAGGAAAAACAGCGTCTCTGTAAAGGTTTACGGATACATAGGTACTTTTTTTTATTGCTTGAAGGAATGCGCGATGCCCTCAGATTTTCACCACGGTGTGCGGGTTATTGAAGTCAGCGACGGGGTGCGGCCTATTCGCACGATATCGACGGCCGTAATTGGCCTGGTAGCGACCGCAAATGATGCTAATGCAGAGCATTTTCCGCTGAATACGCCGGTATTGATTACCAATGTACAGCAAGTGCTGGGCTATGCCGGTAAACAGGGGACATTGGCTAAAACACTCACTGCAATTGCAGCACAAACGCAGCCGGTGATTATTGTAGTGCGAGTCAAAGAAGGCAAAGACGAGGCAGAAACCACCTCCAACGTGATCGGCACCACGACGGATAAAGGCAAATATACCGGCCTCCAGGCGTTGCTAGTCGCCCAATCGAGTGTCAAAGCAACTCCGCGCATTTTAGGGGCTCCGGGATTAGATACCTTACCCGTAGCGCAAGCTCTGGTAAGCATTGCGCAAAAACTGCGCGGATTTGCGTATGTGTCGGCCTGGGGTGCACAGACCAAAGAAGCAGCCGTGACCTATCGACAGCAATTTGGACAACGTGAATTGATGGTGCTGTGGCCTGATTGCCTCACCTGGGATGGCGTGCAAAACGCTACTGTTTCCCTATCGGCCCCCGCAGTCGCTTTAGGTTTGCGCGCCAAGATTGATGCGGAGCAAGGTTGGCATAAAACCCTATCGAATGTGCCAATGAATGGAGTGACTGGCATTACGCGAGATATTTTCTGGGATTTGCAAAATCCCAATACCGACGCGGGTTATTTAAATGCTAACGCCGTGACGACGCTGATACAGCAAGAAGGATATCGGTTTTGGGGAAATCGCACGCCGTCTAGCGATCCGCTCTTTGCTTTTGAAAACTATACCCGGACCGCACAAGTACTGGCTGATACGATGGCACAAGCACATTTATGGGCCTTAGATCAACCCATGCACCCATCTTTGCCCTCATTGATGATCGAGGGCATCAACGCAAAGTTTAGAGAGCTTAAAGCTGCCGGTTATTTGATCGATGGCAAAGCGTGGTATGACGACGAAGCCAATAATGTAACCACCCTCAAAGACGGCAAATTAACGATTGCCTACGACTACACCCCCGTCCCTCCTCTCGAAAATCTGATGCTGCGTCAACATATCACAGACCGCTACTTGATGGATTTCCCGCAACGCATTGCAGCCTAAACGCCCTGAAGGAGGTTTGATCTATGGCACTGCCTCGCAAACTCAAAAATATGAACCTGTATAACGGGAGTGAAAGCTATCTCGGCCAGGTGGTCGAAGTAACCTTGCCCAAACTAGCGCGCAAAATGGAAGCGTATCGCGGTGGAGGTATGAGTGGACCTATTCAGATTGATATGGGTCAAGAAGCGTTAGAGATGGAGTGGACGTGCGGCGGTATTTTGCCGGATGTGCTTAAACAGTATGGAATCACACAACATGACGGTGTGGCATTGCGTTTTGTTGGAGCCTATCAGCGCGAGGATAACACCGCGATAGATGCGCTTCAGATGGATATTCGAGGTCGCCATCAGACTATTGAATTTGGCAATGCAAAGCCTGGAGAAGACACAACTTTTAAAGTGACTTCTGCGTTGAGCTATTACCGACTCACCTTGAACGGTGAAGTGCTCATCGAAAGCGATCTGGTCCACCTAATAGAAAATATCGGCGGGGAAGATCGTATGCAAGGTATACGTCAGGCCCTGGGGCTCTAACCTCCTTTTTATGCTTTGTAAGGAAATCTTCTATGAAAACATTGACGTCCCCTAATACCGTACACCTGGATACCCCAATCAAACGTGGTACTCAAACGATCGATACGATTACTTTACGCAAGCCGTGTGTACGGGAACTTAGCGGTATTTCATTAGTGGCACTGGCGAATTTAGAAGTGGATGCCATGATCCGCATACTCCCACGCATTAGCACTCCGCCTTTAACCGAGGCCGAAGCGGGGCAATTGGATGCGGCAGATGTCGTAGCGCTAGGAGGAATTGTCGTGGGTTTTTTAGTCAAAACGCCAGCGGCGTCTTGCGTTGGCCCCGCTATGTAGAAGAGGCGATGGCTGATATCGCCGTGGTGTTTCATTGGACACCGCGGGATATGGAAGGCTGGACGTTAGAAGAGTTGGTAACGTGGAGAGAACGTGCGAGGGAGCGCAGTGAGGGATAAGCACGCGCAGATTAAGGGCCGATTGTTACCCGAATATTTTTAAACCCACAATTAAGCTTCCTAATGCGATGCCTGTACCCATCATCCATTTAACCAGCTCAAACTTCATATTATTCATTTTGTTATTGAGTTTGTTACTAGATTGTTCAATCTCATGGCGAATTTGATCCAATTTGCGGTCTACGTTTACTTCAAAAGTTTGCAGGTCATTTACTCTCTCGGCTTTGTATTCACGTAAATCCGCTTTGGTTGCAAAATCCCCTGCCTTTTGCGTAGCCAGTACAAAATCTTTAACCGCATGCGCCATCGGACCGGCCATACCAGACTTTTCGAGATTTTCGTAATGCTCAAAAACATCCAGATTCAATGCTGCATTGCTCATGATTTCCCTCATTTAACTTTTTATGCATAAGCCGATATTAAACTATTTTTATTGCTAAAGGTGCTATAGCAAATGGCTGCCTCTGACCTAAAATTGCGTGTAGTTCTCGACCTAGTGGAGCGGGCTACACAACCGTTCAAAGCGATGCTGCGCGGTAATACGGCGCTGATGCAGTCTTTTAAAAGTACGCAAGCGCAACTCAAAGCATTAGGCAAAGTCCAGAAAGAAATAGCCGCTTTTCGCCAACTCCAGACCAGCCTACGCGATACCGCCACTGCGCTAGGGGCAGCCCGACAAAGAGTAGATACGCTTAAAGCCCGTATCGCAGCCAGCGATGCCCCTACAGCAGCGCTGATTCGCAAGTTTGCCCAGGCAAGTACGGCCGTCCATCAACTCGGTGCCGAGTATCAACAGCAAAGCACCCGTTTAGGGGGCATGCACAGCCAGCTTGAACGCGCTGGCATCCAGACTGGTCGGCTTACTCAACATGAAGAGCGGCTACGACACGCTATTTCGGCAACCAGCCAAGCGCTCTCTGTACAGAAAGGGCAACTGTCTACCCTAGCGGCGAAAGAACAGCGTGTAGCAACACTGCGCACCCAACTCCACTCCGCGCAAGGCAAAGCCACTTCTTTCGCCGTAGCCGGCTACGCCGCACAGCAAGTGGGCAAACGCGGGCTCCATCTGCTGAGTAGTCCTCTGCACGAAGCCAAGCAAATTGAACGTGAAAACACCCGTATCGAAGCTTTAGGCTTTAATAAAGAGATCACCAAGGAAGCGCAGTCTTTTGCGCGCAACATAAAGACGACCGGCACCAGTATTACCGAAAATCTCGAGCTGATGCGTGATGCGGTGAGCATCTTTGGGGATCTGCACCACGCCAAACTGGTTTTACCCACCCTCGCCAAAATGAAATTCGCTAACGAGGCGATGTATGGGGGTGAAGAAGGCTCGGAGAAAAGTGCTTACTTGATGAGCATGATGAAGGTCATTGAATTGCGCGGAGGGTTGGCGAATGCGCAGCGCTTTAAACAAGAAGCCGACCGCGTCCAAAAAGTGCTTTCTACAACTAACGCAAAAGTAGGCCCCGAAGAATGGCGTGCAGTGATTCAAACCGGCGGAGTGGCTGCCAAATTGATGCGTCCCGACGCGTTTTATTATCAATTAGAACCCCTGATTCAAGAAATGGGTGGGCATTCAGTCGGCAAGGCCTTAATGTCGGCATATAACAATCTTTATCAAGGCAAAACCACCGTCAAAGCCGCAAAGGAGCTTGCACGCTTAGGATTATTGGACCCACAAAAAGTAAGGCGCAATAAAAAAACAAGGGAGGTAACGGGTTTGGGCGTAGGGGCACTCAAAGGGGGCGAGTCATTCAAAGCCTCACCGCTCGAATGGCTCGAGCAATACTTATTACCTACGCTCCAGAAACACGGCATTACGCGCGAAAGCGATATCACCGATACGATCGCGACCATTGTTACGGATCGCACCGCCGCAAATCTGATAACGTCAATGGTCATGCAGCGTGAATCCATTCATACCAGAGAGAATAACAATCGCCGAGCGGATGATATTGATACCTTGACGCGCAACGCCCAAAAAATCGCCGATGGAGAAGAACTCGAAGCACTTGCCAAATTGCGTAATCTGCATGCAGAGCTGGGCAAACAAATTATGCCGCTCTATCACCGAGGACTCAAAAAGACGACCCAACTCACTGAACGCGCTACACAATGGATCAAGGCGCATACCGATGCGGTCAGAGGCATCCTGGTCGCGGTATCCGTACTAGCGACGGCAGTAACGGGTTTAGGGGCAGCTGCTATTGGCGTGGCTGCAGTGCTAGGGCCTATAGCCATAATGCGCTTTGCGTTTATGGCAGCCGGACTGCAAGGAGCTAAGCTCTTAGGCGTAGTGACTGGTATTGGACAGGGGTTGTTATGGCTAGGCCGGCTTTTGATCGCCAATCCTTTCAGTATTGGGATATCCATATTGGCAGGAGGCGCTTTTCTAATTTGGAAAAATTGGTCTACGCTCGGTCCGAAATTCGCAGTATTCTGGGACAGCATAAAAGCCGGGTTAAGTGCGATGCGCCAGTACTTTGTAGAAGCAGGTTCGCAATGGATACAGGGCTTGATGCAAGGCATAAGCACGGCACTCGGACCGATATATCGCCTATTCACTACACTCCAAGCGCATCTTCCTCGTTTACTCTTAGGCGACTCTAAGCTGCCACTAGTGCAGGAAAACGCACCCACACCACCTATACGTTTTGAGATGAATGAAGCACCTGTGCAGGCTGTGCGTACTGCACCGGCATTTTCCATGGGGGGCGATACGATTCATGTACATGTTCAAGCTGCGCCTGGGATGGATGCTGCTGCGTTGACCCGTATGATTCATGCTGAGCTAGAACAACGCGACCGCGCAAAACAAGCCCGCTACCGCTCTGCATTTACCGAAAATTGGGGAGGTGCCTAATGATGATGGGTTTAGGATCTTTTGTCTTTAGTTTAGCAACGTTAGCCTATCAAGAAAGCCATCATCAGATGGATTGGCGATATGAAAGCCAGCCTGGTATTGGGGAGCCGCCGACGATCCAATTTTTAGGTCCTGGTGAGGAGCTCCTGACATTGAAAGGCGTATTACTCCCTGCCTTTAAAGGATTATTGACCGCGTTGGAGGTGCTGCGACAGATGGCAAGCTCTGGCCAGGCACACAGTTTAGTCAGCGGAACGGGACGATTTATTGGGAACTTTGTGATTACGCGCTTATCGCAAGAGGCCACGTTGTTTTATGTGAATGGGACGGCGCGTCGCTCGGACTTTACCCTTGAACTGAAGCGTGTGCAGCGATGAGGGTGCCTTGCCCGAGTTATCGCTTGACGTTAGAAGATCAAGAGATCACCGCCTCTGTGGCGTCTCGATTATTGCGCCTCACGCTTACGGAATATCGCCTTCAAGAAGCCGATCAGCTGGATATCGTACTCGCCGATCCTCAGCACACGCTGGCTATTCCAGAACGCGGCGGGAAGCTCCACGTGTGGTTAGGATGGAAAGATACGGGATTAATACACAAAG
>JASSUF010000113.1:0-8321 GCA_031963365.1 Mycoavidus cysteinexigens | reverse complement strand
TAAGGTTTCCCTACAGATTCTATCTGTCAAAGAGCTTTCGCGACACCCTCTTTGTAGGGCAGACAATACGTTTTCAAGAGGTTGTGCATTATGTGGCACCCGCGTCCTCGGATGTCCCCATGATGCTAGAAGGGCTGAAAACTTTTCTCGAGTGCACGCAGGGCCAATCACCCGTGATGCGTAGTGCTGTTGCGGCCTTTGGTTTTGTCTATATCCATCCGCTGGCTGACGGTAACGGTCGAGTGCACCGCTTTTTGATCAATGACATATTGCGGCGCGATGGTGTTATCCCCGAACCGATAATTCTTCCTATTTCTGCAGTGATTATGAATGAGGTAGAGGAGCGGCGGCGCTATGATTGGGTACTGGAACAGGTGTCTGGGCCACTTATGCAGGGTGTTCGAGAGTATGTATCATTCACACCTACCCATACTATCTATCCAGATGGTGTTGTTTCGAATTTTGCTTTCAGTGGTGCGAATCAGGCTCGACCGCTATGGTGTTATCCTGATCTGAGTCCGCATGTTATTTTCATGTCCAACATCATTAGCCGCACCTTGACAGAGCAAATGCCAAAGGAATCTCAATATTTGCGCAATCACGGGAATGCGAGGCAAGCGCTGAAAGAAATTGTGGAAATGCCGGATCATCAAGCTGACCGAATAATTCGTTCGATCCAGCAAAACCAGGGAAAACTAAGCAATGTGCTTGCCAAGGAAATGCCTATTCTTCAAAAGCCAGGGATATGGGCAGCCCTTGTAGAGGTAGTCTCTCGTGAATTTAGTGATTGAGTGCATTAAAAAATGCATTTCAATGCAAGATCGGTCTTGACACACTAAAGACGCTTATTCATAATCGCGCCCTTCAACAGTTCGCTGTATTTAGCAGCTGCAGGCGGTAAATTGAAATGCGGGAATAGCTCAGTTGGTAGAGCGCAACCTTGCCAAGGTTGAGGTCGCGAGTTCGAGACTCGTTTCCCGCTCCATATTTTACTCCACCATCGAAGTCGTGGCCTTTTGCCACCGTAGAACAGGTGGTACATATTTTTGGGGAGCCATCGTCGCTTCCCTTTTTTATTGGAACGCCAAGAAGTAGGTTTACAATTATTAGCCTACCAATGCAAATAGCGTTTCTTTTGATTTTGGCGGGATGGCAGAATGGTGATGCAGCGGCCTGCAAAGCCGCCAACGTCGGTTCGATTCCGGCTCTCGCCTCCAAATAGTAGACCTCTTTCGCGACCCAGTAGCAAGGAATTCCGACGAAGACAGTCACTAGTACGGCAAGGAGGAATGACGCCGCTACTGGGTTGCGAAAGAGGTCTAGTAGTTGTAGTGCGCCTTTTCTGGGGCTAAGCAGTTTACCTGCCTGATTTTGGCATAGCGCGAGTAAAGCGAATGGCTCTGCCTTCACGCTGAATTCTTTTCCAGATGGCGCGCTTTTCTTCTTGTGATAATCCCACCCAATTTGAGACTTCCGCGGCAGTACGGCCGCACCCTTGGCACTCTTCATCAAAAAGGGTAGAGCAAATGCCAATACAAGGGCTATCAAGGGGATCAGATGGGTCAAAAGGCAGGGTTGTCATTCGATATCAAAGTAGTGAGTGGTAAGACCTATTATTTTTAAAATAACTGAACGGCCATTAAAAGGTTTGTTACGTGTATTGTAGTAGGTGCATGGTTTCTCCGAATATGCGGTGAATTTTATAGGGCATGCCCTAACTTGATCATGCGCGCTGTTTATAGCTTCAGCGCCTTCTTTTTAGAACCTGCGATAAACAGATTTCTGGAGAAAACGCTCATGAATACCCTATTTTTCTCGATTCGTCGGGCATTGTGCATGCTCTGTGCATTGCCGGCTATGGCAATTGCAGCACCTAGTGCACACCTCAATATCTATAATTGGTCAGACTATATCGCGCCAAATACGATCTCTCAATTCGAAAAAAAAGAAGGGATTGCGGTGCGCTATGACGTATATGATCGAGATGACACCTTACATGCAAAATTACTGACTGGGCACTCAGGCTACGATATCGTGGTGCCTACAGGCAATTATGCAGGACGAGAGATTATGGCAGATATGTTTTTGCCGCTCGATCGTAGCCAACTCCCCAACCTCAAATACCTAGACCCTGAATGGATGCGCTTAGTAGAAGCTATAGATCCAGGTAACCGCTATGTTGTGCCTTGGGCCTATGGCACTACAGGGCTTGCATATAATGTTACAAAAGTGCAGGAAATTCTCGGTAAAGATGTCCAACTAGATCGTTGGGATATCTTATTTGATCCTAAATATGTGTCGCAGTTAAAGCGCCATGGTGTGTCGATGCTCGATGCGCCGGATCAAGTTTTTGCAACGGTATTGCACTATCTCGGCAAAGATCCTAACAGTACCAATCCAGCGGATTATCGGTTGGCGTTGCAGACGCTAAAAAAGATTCGCCCCTATATCACTCAATTTAATTCATCTGGCTATATCAATGATATGGCGGGCGGTGATATTTGTATGGCCTTTGGTTGGTCTGGCGATATGGCCATTGCACGCCGTCGGGCAGAAGAAGCTAAAAAACCGTACCGCATTCAATATCTCATTCCTCAAGGGGGGGCAGCGGTTTGGTTTGATGTGATGGCGATTCCAAAGGATGCACCGCATCCTAAGGAAGCATTGAAATGGATCAACTATATTGAAACACCTGAAGTCCATGCCGCTATTACAAACCACGTTTTTTACCCCAATGCTAATATTGAAGCAAAACGGTATGTGCGCCCAGATATCTTAAAAGACCCGGGTATTTATCCTCCCCCAGAGGTTATGAAAACATTATTTCCGCTAAAACCGCTACCATTGAATATTGTTCGCTTACAGACCAGACTCTGGCAAGAATTCAAAACCGGCCATTAGCCGTATCTTTTTTATCCGCCTCAAAAAAGGGCTGCTGCATGGACGAATTTGTTCAGATTATTGACGTCGTCAAAAAATTCGGTGAGAGCGTTGCGGTGCAACACGTAAGCCTGTCTATTAAGAAAGGCGAAATGTTTGCGCTTTTAGGTAGCTCAGGCTGTGGCAAATCTACTTTGCTACGCATGCTCGCGGGTTTTGAGCCTATTACGTCTGGGCGCATCTTGCTCGATGGACAAGATCTGGCAGCTATGCCGCCTTACAAGCGACCTGTGAACATGATGTTCCAGTCATACGCTTTATTTCCACATATGTCTGTAGAAGCCAATGTGGCATTTGGCTTGAAGCAAGAAAAAGTACCAAAAGCTGAGTTACAAGAACGGGTCGATGCAGCGCTGAGCCTTGTGCAAATGGGTCGTTACGCCAAGAGAAAACCGTATCAACTCTCTGGTGGGCAGCAGCAGCGCGTAGCGCTTGCTAGAAGCTTGGTGAAACGCCCAAAACTATTACTGCTTGATGAACCCATGTCCGCACTGGACAAACAAATTCGTCAGCGCACGCAAATGGAGCTGGTGGATATTCTTGAGAAAGTGGGGGTGACCTGCATGATGGTCACACACGATCAAGAAGAGGCAATGGCAATGGTAGATCGCTTGGCGGTAATGAGTGAAGGCCGCATCGTGCAAGTAGGTACACCCCATGAGATCTACGAATACCCCAACAGCCGTTTTTGCGCAGAATTTATCGGGTCGACCAATATTTTTATGGGCACGATCGTTGAAGATGAATCCGATCACGTGTTTATTGAAAGCGCCGATCTTGAGCAGCGTTTATATGTGAACCATGGCGTTACAGGTGAGCTAGGTATGGATGTGACGATCTCCGTCCGTCCAGAACGCATCGTAGTGACACGTGAAGCGCCTTCACAGGACCATAATTGGACGCGCGGTAAGGTTAGCAATATTGTCTATATGGGCGGCTACACCGTCTACCATATTGGTTTGCCTTCTGGGCGCAATATCATTGCGAATGTATTGAGCTCTGCACTTACAGAAGCAGAATTGCCCACCTATGATGATGAAGTCTGTATTAGTTGGGGGCCTGCTTCAGCGCGGGTATTAACAACATGAGTCAAGCTACTAGCTTTGTTATTATGGCTTGTGGTTTTTTGCGCATGCTTTTGGCCGCTCCTGTACGCCTGCTCTGGCTGAGCGTGCGCGGGTGCGCAAAAAGTGTATGGGCCGTGTTTGGGCAATGCTTTGAATTCGTGGTGCAGCGATTTAATTTGTCTGGCCGCAGTGCGGTAATTGCTGGCCCTTATATTTGGCTTTTGCTTTTCTTTTTCCTGCCTTTTCTGATTGTTGTAAAAATCAGTTTTGCCGATCTGCGTTTGGGCACCCCGCCTTATACCAGTTTATTCGAGCTTAAAGATGGCGTGCTACACATCACGCTTTTGCTCTCGCACTATGCGTTTCTGGTAACCGACAGTCTGTACTTTGCGGCGTATTTAAACTCGCTCAAAGTCGCTGCTATCTCGACCTTCCTGTGTTTATTAATCGGTTATCCGATGGCCTATGCCATCGCGCGCGCCCAACCCAAACACCGCAGCTTGCTATTAATGGCAATGATGCTGCCTTTTTGGACCTCTTTCCTTATTCGTGTCTATGCATGGATAGGCATACTGAAAAATAATGGTTTGCTTAATCAGTTTTTGATGGCATTAGGAATCATACATACCCCTCTAGAGCTCTATCATACGAATACCGCGGTATACATTGGTATGGTGTATTCCTATCTGCCATTCCTGGTAATGCCTTTGTATGCGCATTTAGTCAAAATGGATTTGAGGTTGCTCGAAGCCGCTTATGATCTAGGTGCCCGACCCTTCAAAGCTTTTTGGAAAATTACGCTGCCCTTGTCTAAAAACGGGATCATTGCAGGCTGTTTGCTCGTGTTTATTCCTGCGGCGGGTGAGTATGTTATTCCCGAATTATTAGGTGGGGCCAATACCTTGATGATTGGTCGTGTAATGTGGGATGAATTTTTCAATAATGCCGATTGGCCCATGGCTTCTGCTGTGACGTGCGCGATGGTTCTGTTATTGCTAGTGCCTATGGCAGGCTTCCAGCATTTCCAGACCAAAGAGCTAGAGAAAAAGTTAGAGAAGAGATAGCTCCGATGACCCGATCCGCAAGACGTTCTTCTCCTATTTCCCCTATTCGAGCCTTGTCGCTTATTGTGGGATTTCTCTTTCTATATGCGCCTATCGTCAGTGTGGTGGTGTACTCTTTCAACGCATCTACGCTGTCAACGGTGTGGACGCACTTTTCATTGAAATGGTATGGCGAGCTGTTTCGCGATCAAGAACTATTGAATGCGGCCTGGCTTTCTTTGCGTATTGCGATAATGACCGCTTGCGCATCGGTAGCACTGGGTACATGGGCGGGTTTTGTACTTGCACGTATGGGGCGTTTTCGAGGTGCTACCCTCTATAGCGCTATGATCAATGCTCCGCTTGTAATCCCTGAAGTAATTCAGGGTATTTCTTTGCTACTGCTATTTATTGAGCTAGGTAACTGGCTGGGCTGGCCCAAAGAACGCGGCATGTTAATGATTTGGGTGGGGCATGTCGTATTGTGTATGTCCTATGTTGCCGTGATTGTGCAATCTCGAGTGCGTGAGCTCAATCATTCTTTAGAAGAGGCGGCACTGGACCTGGGAGCAACGCCTTTTAGAGTGTTTTTTAGCGTGACCCTGCCGCTTATCTCACAAGCGCTTATGGCAGGCTGGCTGCTCTCTTTTACGCTCTCAATGGATGATTTAATCCTGTCCGCTTTTCTGTCTGGCCCCGGTTCTACGACGTTGCCACTAGTGGTGTTTTCTCGAGTGCGCTTGGGTATTAACCCCGAAATTAATGCGCTAGCTACGCTGTTTATTACCTTTATTACAGTGAGTGTCATTGTAATAAATCGCCTTTTAAGTGGCTCTGAACAACGTCGGATGATGAAAATTGTCTAAAAAACGTCTTGCATATTGGGGTTTCAACGTCCCTCCAACCACATAATTTGATACCCTCTATGCAGCGGGTGTTGAGGACATTTAAGAATGTGCCTGCGGCCTTTTAAAAAAGGCCTATTTAGACTGTACTAGGTAACTAGATGTGGCCACTGTGCCGCTGTATGGATCCATTTTGATCAAGAATCTGAAAAGAAAATGAGTGTGAAAGAAAGGATGAGTGCGTTGCAATCAAGTGCCTATTTATTTGGCGGGAATGCAGCGTATCTCGAAGAGCTGTATGAGGCGTATCTGGATAATCCCGCTTCGGTCTCCGAGAATTGGCGAGATTATTTTGAAACTTTGAGTAATTTGCAGGCGGTAGATGGATCACGCTCTAGCGATATTGCCCATAGCGCTATTATTGAATCCTTCGCGCAGCGCGCGAAATCGAGTGCAGCGCATCGTGCTTCGGTGCAACCGGTTAATGCAGCAGCTGCAGATGCACAAGCACTCGCTGCCTCTGGCAAACAAGTCTATGTACAAGCTTTAATTGATGCTTATCGCTTTCTAGGCGCCCGTTGGGCCAATCTGGATCCGCTCAAACGCCGGGAGCGTCCTCTTCTACCTGAGTTAGAACCTTCTTTTTACGGCTTGACCGAAGCCGATATGGATCAAACCTTCCATGCCGGCGATTTGTATTTTGGTTTTGAAACCGCCACGCTACGCGAAATTGTGCAAGCATTGCGTGATACCTACTGCGGCTCGATCGGCGCAGAATTTATGTATATCAGCGATCCTGAGCAAAAACGCTGGTGGAAAGAGCGCCTTGAATCGGTGCGCGCCACACCTGCCTTCACCATAGAAAAGAAAAAACACATTCTCGAGCGCCTCGTAGCAGCGGAAGGGCTGGAGCAATATCTGCACACCCGCTATGTGGGCCAGAAACGTTTCTCCCTCGAAGGAGGAGAGAGCTTTATTGCTGCAATGGATGAACTAGTCCATCGTGCAGGCTCCCAAGGGGTGCAAGAAATTGTTATTGGAATGGCACACCGAGGCCGTCTCAATCTATTGGTTAATACGTTGGGCAAAATGCCTGCCGATTTGTTTGCAGAATTTGAAGGCAAACATACCGAAGACTTATCCGCCGGTGATGTGAAATACCACAAAGGATTCTCCAGCGATATTTCCACAGAAAAGGGTCCTGTACACCTATCGCTAGCCTTTAACCCCTCCCATTTGGAAATCGTGAACCCCGTGGTCGAAGGCTCTGCCAAAGCCCGGATGGATCGACGAAAGGATGCCTCAGGAGAGACTGTCTTACCCGTACAAGTGCACGGCGATGCTGCATTTGCAGGGCAGGGCGTGGTAATGGAAACCCTGAATTTGGCGCAGACACGTGGCTATGGCACACACGGCACCGTGCACTTGATCATCAATAATCAAATCGGCTTTACCACCTCCGACCCTCGTGATGCACGCTCGACCACCTACTGCTCTGACGTAGTAAAAATGATCGAAGCACCCGTGCTCCATGTAAATGGAGATGATCCAGAGAGCGTAGTCTTGGCGATGCAGCTTGCCGTAGATTTCCGGATGCAATTTCATAAAGACGTTGTCATCGATATCGTGTGTTTCCGTAAATTGGGCCACAACGAACAAGACACCCCTGCGGTAACTCAGCCTTTGATGTACCAGAAAATTGGAAAACACGCTGGTACGCGTAAACTCTATGCAAAACGTCTGTTAGAGCAAGGTGCTATTACAGAAGGTGAAGATCAGGCATATGGAGAGCGTTACCGCGCCGCATTAGATGCAGGCCACCATACGGTTGACCCTGTTTTATCTAATTATAAAAACCAGTACGGCATCAACTGGGCTCCTTTTCTCAATCAGCCTTGGACGGACGCAGCCGATACAGCCGTTCCTTTGCAAGAACTCAAACGCTTAGCCGAGCGCATCACCGATATTCCAGAAAACTTCAAAGTCCATCCTCTGGTAGAGCGAGTCCTTAAAGACCGACGTGTGATGGGGCAAGGTAATCAAGCGCTAGACTGGGGAATGGCCGAGCATCTCGCCTTTGCCTCCTTGGTTTCATCGGGTTGTGCCATCCGTTTAACTGGACAAGATAGTGGCCGCGGTACTTTCTCACACCGCCATGCGGTGCTGCATGATCAGAACCGTGAACGCTGGAATGATGGTAGCTACATCCCATTACAAAATATTGCAGAGACTCAAGCTCCGTTTACGGTGATTGATTCGGTGCTCTCCGAAGAGGCCGTGCTAGGTTTTGAATACGGCTACTCCACTACAGAGCCCAATACCTTTGTACTGTGGGAAGCCCAATTTGGTGACTTTGCCAATGGTGCACAGGTCGTAATCGATCAGTTTATTTCGTCCGGGGAAGCAAAATGGGGCCGCGTATGTGG
>JASSUF010000112.1:0-8332 GCA_031963365.1 Mycoavidus cysteinexigens | reverse complement strand
TAATGGGCAGGCCGCTATGGCATGAGCTAGTTTTTCATCATTAAAGGCCCATAAATCTTCAATCGAACCTCCTCCACGGCAAAGCAATAAAACATCTACTTCAGCGCGCGCTCCTGCACACTTAATTTGCTCTACCAACTGAGCCGCAGCCTGCGCACCTTGCACAGGAGCAGGATATAAAATAACTCGTATATGGGGAGAGCGCCGCGCGAGTGTCGTGAGTACATCATGGAGCGCCGCAGCTTGCGGGGAAGTAATGATGCCGATGGTTTTTGGATGCAGGGGCAGGGCACGTTTACGCTCTGCGCTAAAGAGCCCTGCCTCTTCTAAAGTGCGTTTTAACCGTAAAAATGCTTCGTACAGTCGCCCTAAACCAGTATGACGGATGCTATCTACAGTTAACTGCAAATCCCCACGCGGTTCATAGAGCGTTGCAGTGGCACGCACTTCAACATGATCTCCTTCTTGCGGGATCTTTTCAACATACGCCGTACGCGAACGAAACATCACACAGCGAATCTGCGCACCCGCATCTTTTAAAACAAAATACCAATGCCCACTCGAAGCCTGTGTGAAATTAGAAATTTCACCAGAAATCCATGCCTGCGTAAAAGTCTGCTCTAGCCAGGTGTGAATAGTACGTGTCAATACGCTCACAGAAATCACGGCCTCTGCGCCAGAAGGCGCTGAGTGCGTGTTCTGCTGAGCAGAAGGTAAAAATGTACGCTGCTTGGGAATATTCCAGGAAGAGGCCATGGTTTTTTAAATACCTATTTAAGGCAATCGAAGGAGTTAGGTATGGTAGGACTACTTACTTTGGATATAGACCGTAGGATACAGATAAGGCGCTATGGAAAGCCAAATTTCAGATAATTCCCGTAGAAATTTTGAGGGTCCAAACCATTACAAATAGGGGCTGTACAGATAAGTAATGCAAGGAGTTTTCTGTGTGGCGAATCAGAAAAAGGTGTGATATTCTTATCGGCTCTAATAACAATAAGAGTTTTCTAGGGGCCAGTATATTGGTGCGATAGAAAATTATTCATACGAAAAAAAATCATAAAAAAAGCATAGGAAGAAACATTGAAACCTATATGCATACAATATTCTGGTGATCTGAGTGCGTTAACCGTGCTGCATGGTTACATTTTTGCCTTGTATGAGGAAAGGAGTGCAGCATGCCAGGAGTAGGAAGTGTTCATTCTAATGGCAGCCTGAGAAGCTACGATTCAAGCTCCACGTCGCGTAAAGGTAAGTGGTTTCAAGCTGATGAAGGCTATGTCCCTATTAGGCCAGATGAACCAGTAGTGCCTAGAATCAAGTTCACGCATGCATCTTCACTTTTTGGCCCACAAGATGAAAAGTGGAACGTTAACGTAGAGTCTCTCAAAAAATTCGAAGAAGACATTCAGACGGCAAGCGTATATGAAAAATATGCTTGTCATATCAAAGTAGATGCGATTTCTGCAGTGCAAACTGCTAAGAATGAAGAAGATATTAACCTATGGAATGATTTGGTTTCTAGAGCATTGGCCATTATTGAAGAGCTGAATGCTTCCCCTTTGTTAAATACAGAGCTACGCAAAGAAATTTATAAAAAATGGGATAAACTTAATGCAGAGATTAAGGATTACGCTGATTTAGCGGGTACGCCATTAGAAATTCCAAAATGCCAGTTGCTCATAGGTTTAGAGCGTTTAAATAAAAGCCTGGGTTATACCGTTGGATTCACAATTAGTACTTGGGGCTGGGCAACGACTGTAGGATTGCTAGTAGTGTCTAACATAGTGGCTGTTACTATACCTTTTCTTATCAGTACACTGGCTGCATTGCTAAAACTAGGTACCTGGTTCTGGGCCGACCTGGCGAAAAAAGAAGAGCGTAATGCGCAAGAGATTCACGATGACATCTTTAATCCATTGATTCGCTCCCTAGAAACTATTATTGCCATGTTTCCTGCTGATGGAAGAGATAGCGAACAAAAGATGCTTCTTGTTGGGCAGGCAGAACAAAATAAAAAATTGGATTCACATATAGATTATCTTAAAAATGAACTTGCTATCTCCCGAGCAGAAAATAGAGAGATCAAAGATAAAATGAATGAAGTGCTCGCTCTGCTTCAAGAATCGGCACGAAACAAGTAGTAGTTCATACCTCTTATAACGATTTAAGTCAATGAAAGTATCCTTTTTTCATTGATTAATTACCTGGGAAGCATTATAAAATGCCTAACAACACTATTACTCCAAAAAATACTCAACAGCCATTGCATAGCCACTTTATAGACTCTAATAAAATAGTATCGTCTAAAGAAAAACTTTCAGGGGCTGAAATAATTTATGATATGGAAAATACAGTTGCCGATATTCGAAAAGACAATGGGGAAATACTTCAAAAATTGGATCAAATGCTATTGATACTAAAGGGAAAAATAGATCAAGATAAGTCTGAGAATAATAACTCTCCCCAGAATGCGCTAGCGTGATAGCATATTCTTAAATACAAGAAAAGTAATTCGTAGGTTGGTGGTGAGGTACGAACCCCAACATGCACACCACAGACTTGTAATTATTGCTTTTACACAGAAAAGTGATCAAACAGCAATAACCCAGCCCCTGCCATAACAATCAATACAAAAAATATAGGAATAACAATAGGCAGGAAAATGCGCCACATTTTTGCCTGTGGCGGTTTAGATTCTTGGTTGGGTATTTTTTCGTGCATTATCTTCAAATAAATAGATTTTAAGCTTCCAAAGGCACTAAACGCTCCATCCCACCTAAATAAGGTTGTAGCGCTTTAGGAATAGTAAGGCTGCCATCTGCATTTTGGAAATTCTCAATTATTGCTACTAGAGTGCGGCCTACAGCAAGCCCTGAGCCATTTAATGTGTGCACTTGCTCCGGTTTTCCTTGAGCATTGCGAAAACGCGCTTGCATACGGCGCGCCTGGAAGGCTTCGGTATTAGAGCACGATGAAATTTCACGATAGGTATTTTGCGAAGCTAGCCATACTTCTAAATCATAGGTTTTTGCACTTGAAAATCCCGTATCTCCTGTACAGAGCAGCATTTTTCGATAAGGCAATTCAAGTTTTTGCAAAATAGTTTCAGCATGCCCAACCAGTTGCTCTAGTGCACCGTAAGAATCTTCTGGTTTTACAATCTGTACTAACTCTACTTTATCAAACTGATGTTGACGGATCATGCCGCGCGTATCTCGACCATAACTGCCTGCCTCAGAACGAAAACACGGCGTATGTGCTACAAAACGAAGAGGCAACGCATCTGCTTCCACTATGCTATCGCGCACTAAATTGGTAAGCGACACTTCTGCGGTTGGGATGAGATAGAGCGGCTCTATCTCTTTACCCATTTTTTCTTCTATCGCTTCTGCATCGGTTATGCCACTGCGTGGAACTTTAAATAGATCTCCGGCAAATTTGGGTAATTGTCCGGTGCCTTGTAGCGCAGCAGCATTGACGAGATAGGGAGGGCATACTTCGGTATAGCCGTGCTCTAATGTATGGGTATCGAGCATAAACTGTGTAAGCGCACGATGTAGGCGCGCTATAGGCCCGCGCAGCACGGAAAAACGTGCTCCGCTTAATTTTGTCGCTGCCTCGAAATCCAACCCTAATGGCTGGCCTGCATCTACATGATCTTTAGGAGTAAAGCCTTCCTGCTCAAATGAGCGAGGCGTTCCCCAGCGTGCAACTTCAACATTTTCCAGCTCATTTTGCCCAACCGGCACGCTATGATGTACCACATTAGGTATTTCAAGCAGCCAGTTTGCAATATGAGTCTGTACAAGCTGTAGCTCTGTAGAAGCAGCACTAAGCGCCTGATTGATTTTTTGGACCTCTTCTACACGTTGTGCTTTTTCCGCTGCAGCCGTCTCTGTTTTCTGCGCGCTGAGCTGACCAATTTCTTTAGATAGACTATTACGGCGAGCTTGCAAGCCCTCCGCTTGCATTTGAAGCGCTCGCCGCTGCTCTTCTAGCTCCATAAAAGCATGCACATTCAATATATAACCGCGCTTGGCTAACTGCTCCGCCACGCTATGAGGATCTTTGCGAAGACTGTTTATATCAATCATTAGAAAAACGGAAAAAGTAAGAGGAAAAAATAAGAGTGGCAAAAAGACGCATTTTGGCGCAAGGCGCACAGACACACATAGCTATTTTATAGCCTGCGCCGGGCCTTATTGTGAAGATACGAGAAATATTCTCGTGTATTTCGCAGTGTATAGCGTTTTTAATCAGGACTCTGATAGAATCGCGGATCTCCAAAAACGCTCTGGCACGTGTACTTTTTTGTATGAGTGCTTTTGCTTGCGTCAATCAGGAAAGGTGGCAGAGTGGTCGAATGCGCCAGACTCGAAATCTGGTATACGGTTCATCCGTATCGAGGGTTCAAATCCCTCCCTTTCCGCCAGTTATTCAACACTCCCCCCAAACCTATCCTACTTCAAGCCAACCGAAAACCCTTGTAACGAAGGATTCTCGGGGAATTTACTTCCTCCAATGTTCATTTGTAGATACCGTCTTTAAATGCAAGCGGCATGAGAATAATTTTCATTAAAAGGCTGACGAGATTTGATAACTCCAAAGCACAAATTTCAGCATCTTTGGATGCTTCAATAATCACTTCGTTTAAGGTAATCGCTGGCTTGTTAGGCGGTGCTTTAGTAAGCATTTTTTAATAATTATTCGATACTTGAACGCTTTAGATCACGATAGAAATTCTCATGCGCACCTAAGGCCAGTAGTTTGATGCTATTTTCATCCAGGACCCGATAAGCAAGTAAGCAGAGCTGATTAGTCATGCGGAATTTGTAAACACGTACGCCTAGCAAATCACCTACTTTGGCTTCGCCAAGGTCCGGCTGCTCAGAGATCGAACGTAAAGCAAGATCAAGATCTTCTTTATGTAAGCGATGTAATTTTTTAACTGCTCGCGCAAAAGTGGGGGTAAGTAGTAAGCGCATTGCGTTAGTTAAATGTGTATTCGCCAATTACCTTTTCTTGATCTGCAAGCAAAATGTCATGAATGAGCGAATAAGGTAGGTCAGGATTTTCTTCTGCCATTTTGCCAATCTGAGACCAATATTCGATTTGCTTAGGGACTGAGCGATGCTCAATGCGGGCGTAGTGCTTAGCCTGATCGACGAAGCTATCAGAGAGTTTGACATTGGTTGACATAGTAACTCCTTAATAAGTTATTTCGAGTATACGCCAAAAGGTAACCTTAGGGTGCTTTTTATTCCTTAAGAAGCCGACTCTAATTTTTTGCGACTCTTCATTTATGTCTGCTCTGTATGACCTTAACCATACGTTAGGCTTTGATCTATCGTTAGATGCAACGGGAGACTTACAAGCTTTTAAACCCTGCTCCGTTGCCGCCTTCACCAAATGCTTTTGACAACGGGCGAGCAATTTAGAGTCCGTTGGATACGTTATCGCTTTCTCCATCACCGTGATATCAACGATCATGCTGATTACACCCGCTAGGCGTACCAATGGATGCTGCATATTGATCTGTTCGTTGAGCGGATATCGGAATAAATCTCTTGTGCTCACCGGTACCTTCGGACCCATCTGTGCCTCGTGTGAATTTGCAGCATTTATTATCTAGATAATCATATTTCTTGCAATTTAAGCAAGCCTCTTTGACGCTGAGGCCCTTATTATATAAGGTTTACAGAGTTATTCAGGGGCGACCAGCTAAGCCAGACATAAGCAAAATAAAAATATAAAGAAGCCGAATCTTTCTAAGAATCATACGCAAGTTAAGCGGAATGGAGAATAAAATGCTGAAATTAAGTCTTCCGATGCATGATAGGGATTGCATATCTCGTTTGCTTCAGAAGAATTGGCATTGGATAAGAAATATAAGGAAATATTGAATCATGCTGGGGCAGCCAATTTCTCAACTAGATAGACAGAGCATAGAGTTGATCTACGAAGAATGTTTACTTAAACAACGCTTTGATCTGAGCATGCCTTTTTATATAGAGGATAGCAGTCTGTGTTTTTATACTGCTAGGGGGCAGCAGGTCGTTCCTTTTAGCGATCCAAACCAGGAAGCCAAATTTAGGGAAGTAATCCAACAAGCTCAGCAGGCCGCGGGCCTTCCTTCCGCTCCTTACTAAGCTCGAGAGATTAAGTTCATCTTAAGCGCATTGTCGCGCTTAAGGTCTCTGTAAACTGGCGTTTTTCTATATAAGCCACCCGAATGTTTAGGAAAAAAATTGCTTAATTTTATCGCCGGAATACGTCCGTCATCGCCAGCTATCTCCTCGCAGCATCTGTTACTCCGGGCGCAAGCGTATAAAGCGAAAAAAAATCCAGAAGAAGCCAAACAATGGTACCAAAATGCGGTTGAGCAAGCTAAAACTGAACATGAAAGAAATCCTGATGACTCAAGAGCAAAAATAAACTTCGATACGATATGCAAGGAATACTTCGCTTTTTTAAGTGCCAGGGGTCGCGGCTAATCAAGAAAAAAGCAAACAAGTGGATTATTTGTTTGAAAAGGCGTTGTCTACGTTGGGCTCTTTAGGGTTGTCCAATAAAACTAGCCTGTTTCTGGTATATGCGCACGACAATCCAGCGTATGGAAAAGCGGATGCCGATACGTCTAAATATTTAATCAAGAAGTTATCTCAAATCCGAGTCAACCTGTACTCCGATCAAACGCCGATGGGGCAAGCGCATTCAATGGCCCCGGAAGCGTTAAAAGAGGACAGCAAACTGGAAGATATCTTAACCAGTCAACTCTGTTTGTTGCCGACTCAATTGAGAGTCGATGTGGAACCAGTCGATAAGGTGGTGGTATGTTGTTCTGAGGTATTGGAAAAATACCTGAAAGAATGGCTGCACTATGAAAGTTTTTATCAGCAACTCCGAGTTGCTTATCGCAAAGATTGCGAAGCACGGAGTACTTCGGCTATTCGTGAGGTGGTGAGACGATTTTCACAAGAGCAAAAATATAAGGCAGGGTTCCATCATGTGTTGACGGAAATGGCTTTTTTGCAAATCCGAGCTGAGTACCTGGAGGACCAACACGGCATTATCCCGGTTTCGTTAACCCCAAAGAGCGCTAAGGAATGCTTGGGGCATTTTATTCCTCAGACCACAGTTCGCATGGAAGATATTCCTCGATTTGAGGAGCAAGCCCAAGCAGGGCGAGAGGTATATCCAAATCAAAGCCGGCACCTAGTGCTGTTTAAGCTGATCGAGCGTCTGTTAGTAGGTAGCCATGAAGCTACAACATTTCTGAACAAGTTTTGGCAGGGGTACGATCAGTGTATTTCCCAGTTAAAGAATGAGCCTTCAATGCTTGACGGGCTTGCGTTTGCCGAGCTTGTAGACGGCATTTTCGGCGATATAGAGAGGGAGCTAAATAGCCAGCTTATCTTTATCCTGCAGCACAAGAGGAAAATAAAAGAACTGCATCTACCCAAGCTCTCCGATCTGCGTGAAGCGCTGTATGAGCATTATCAATGCTCGAATCTTTTAATTCAGCGGGTCTCGGGGGAGACAGCCCCACTGGATGACTGCTATATCAATCTGGCCATTGTAGAAAGTCGGGCACAACGTGAAAAAGACCGGGAAAAGCTTATAAAGCAAGCTGCGACTTTTGAACGCCTACCAAGTGGTGAACAGCTTGAGGCGACCAATCCAAACAAATTGATTGCATTAGATCAGCTTGTTAAGGTGCAAAGATTACGCAATGGCTCAGAAGGAAAGCCCAAACGGATTTTGGTTCAGGGGCGGGCAGGGATAGGCAAAACGACACTGTGCAAAAAGCTGGTGCATGAATATTACCGCAACGGTTTATGGCAGGATATTTTTGACAATATTCTGTGGGTGCCATTACGGAAACTTAAGACAGCCTCGATCCACCGGCTGGAAGATTTACTGTGCCAGCATTACTTTTCAGGTCATGACAGTGCCAAAGCGCAGGCTTTAGCGAAAGCTTTTCTTGCGCATCAGGGTAAGACTTTATTTATCCTGGATGGTTTGGATGAAGTCACAGAAATGTTCAGTGAGAATCATCCTCAACACCATTTTTTAAAGCATCTACTAAACCAGTCTCATGTTTTAATCACATCTCGTCCGGCAGGGGTGAATGCGTCTCAGTGCAATGAGCTGGACTTGGAATTAGAAACCATCGGGTTTAGCTCAGAGAATATACAAACCTATATTCAGAAATTTGCGCCTAAATCGGATCGGGTAGCGATTTTGCAATTCATCCACCGTAACCCGTTGATTCAGCTTGCAATTACCCACAATTATGAGAGTGGTTAATGCCTATTAACAAGATGGC
>JASSUF010000111.1:0-8337 GCA_031963365.1 Mycoavidus cysteinexigens | reverse complement strand
AAGCGAGTTTTGTATTGCTACACACCGAAGTCCAGGGCGCGAAAGAAGAAGATTTTGCGCAAAGGCTATACACCTACCATTACAGGCTACGGGACCGTTATCAATTGCCTATTTTGACGCTAGCGATACTAGCAGACGACAATAAAAATTGGAGACCGGACTGCTATCAGGATACGCTCTGGAATGAGAATATTCTGACTTTCCGCTTTTTTGTAAACAAATTGTTGGATTACGAAGAGAAAAGAGAGATTTTATTAGAGACCCGTAATCCATTCGGCATAGTCGTGGCCGCACATCTTACTTCGCTAAAAACACAGCCTGACCCGCAGATGCGCCTTAAACAGAAGCTGAAGCTCACACGCTGCCTTTATGAAAAGGGTTTGGCGCGTAAGAAGGTTTCAAAACTCTACTACTTTATTGATGCGGTGATAGCGCTTCCAGAAGATTTGGAGCTGCAATACAATGACTCCATTCATGCATTAGAACAGGAGAACAAAGTGGCTTACATTACTACAGCTGAACGGATCGGTATAAAGAAAGGACGTGAAGAAGGGATTGAAGAAGGGCGTCAAGAAGGGCTTGAAAAAGGGCGTAAGGAAAACGGTTTAAAGACTTTTCGAGCTTTATTACAAAAAAAATTCCCAGATAGCCCACTTGATCTCTACGAGTCAGAAATAGCAGCAGCTGACGAAGGCAGGTTGAGAGAATGGAGTGTATCGATGATGGATGCCAGTAGTCTTCACAACGTGTTTGGTCATTAATATTAGCGGTAGGTTGGGGTGAGGTACGAGCCCCAACACCTTACCAACGCCCTTTGCAAACCTGCTTTTAATTACCAAAGAGCAAAGATAAAAGTAAGTGGTATGCATGTTGGGGTTCGTGCCTCACCCCAACCTACACGCTAATCATTGCGCAAAAAGGATAGGAAAGCAAAGTGGCTTACATTACTACAGCTGAACGGATCGGTATAAAGAAAGGACGTGAAGAAGGGCGTAAGGAAAGCAGTTTAAAGACTTTTAGAGCCTTATTACAAGACAAATTTCCAGATAGCCCACTTGATATCTATGGGCCCGAGATAGCAGCCGTCGACGAAGATAAGTTACTTAAATGGACCCGATCCGTGATAAAAGCGCAGGATCTCAACGATATATTTGGTCATTAATATTAGCGGTAGGTTGGGGTGAAGTACGAACCCCAACACCTTACCAACATCCTTTGAAAACCTGCTCTTAATTACCAAAGAGCAAAGATAAAAGTAAGTGGTCTGCATGTTGGGGTTCGTGCCTCACCACCAACCTACGGCTAATCAAAAAGGATAGGAGAGCAAAGTGGCTTATATTAGTGCTGGGTGGGTGTAATAACATGGGGCGTAATAAAAATGAGCAATTCAGTTTTACGGTGGTTTTTTATGCTTCTTCTAAAAAGCGCGCCCACAACAGGTAGCCTACTCAACCACGGCAATCCCACGATATCGCTGCGTTGATCATGCGTAAAAATGCCCCCGATAGCGACGGTGCCTGCATTTTCAACATGTACTTGGGTTTGTATATGTTTGGTATTAATTGCCGGGCCGGATAGGGTTTCTGTCCCTACGCTGTCTTTAGAAACATCTACATCGAGCGTGACATAGCCATTAGGCATGATATGCGGAGTGACTTCGAGTTTTAGCCCCGCACGGCGAAACTGTACGCCGGAAACGCCATTGCCTACTTTGGCTTGATAGGGCAGTTCGGTGCCTTGTTCAATCAACGCTTTTACGCGGTCTGCTGTGACCACGCGTGGGCTTGATAAAATTTTTCCTTCTCCTCTTGCCTCTAGCATACTGAGCTCTAGCGCAATAATTTGGCTAGCACCTGCTCCAAAAAGGGTGAAGCCAAGGCTGGCAGGGTTAAATCCTGATAGAGCAGCAGCGGGAATGTCATACAGCGCCCCTTTTTCTCCTGCTAAAACGTGAGAGAGGGCTGATGGTGGAGGGGTGCCTCTTCCTGGTCCTTTATCTGCACCTTCGCCGGGGCTAGGGGAGGGGCTGCCACTGCCTAATAAAGAAAGGCGTGCTCCTAAACTACGTGAAAATCCTTCTTCCGCTTCTACAATTTGTGCTTCGATAGACACTTGCGGCACAGGGCGATCAACCGCTAATAAAAGATGCTTAATCTGTTCGATACGCTTTGGCACATCTATGACAAAAAGTTGATTGGTTCTTGAATCGGCCATGGCTACGCCGCGCTTTGATAGAAATCGCTCGCTGGCCATGCCGCTGCCTGTTTCTCCTTTTGTTCCATTTAGTAATGTGCGCACGTCCTCTGCGCGTTGGTAGTGCATCTCAAAAATAGAAGTATTGAGAGGAGCCGCATCTATTTCTAAGTTTTGCGCTTCAAAACGCTGTTTTTCTTGATGTGCGATATCTTTTGCAGGAGCAATCCATAGGATATTGCCACGCTGTTGCATGCCTAGCCCGTGGGTAGTGAGCAAGGTGTCAAACGCTTCACGCCAAGGTACATTTTCTAGTCTGATAGAGACAGTGCCTTGTACCCGGTCGCTGATAATAAGATTGGTGCCTGTGAAGGCAGAAAAAGCGTGTAGTACATCAGACAGTGCTGCTTTTTGAAATTCAAAGGTAATGCGTGCATCTGATGAAAGAGGTGTGGCTGGCTTTTTTATAAGGTCGGGTGCGTGATTTGCCAAAGGTACGCTTATCGTGCTGCTAGGTATTGGATTGCTGCTTTTTATGGAATGCTTGTTTGAAGAGTTAGATGTTACTGGGGTAGGCAAGGATTGGATGTCGTTAGCGCTGTGATGAGCGTTTAATTCACTGCTAGAGCGTGCCTGCAAATAGAGTTCGCGGTCACTAGGAGGTTTTGTGCGATTTTGCATGACTCGCTCTCTAGTGGGGTGCGCGGCGCTTTTTGCAGAGGTAAACGTTGTAGATGCAGCGGTATGCTGCTGCTCCATTGCCAGACTAGGCAGGTTAAAAACGAACAGAATGGTGGCAAACAGGGGGGAGATAAAGGCTTGTCGTCGTATATTTTTCTTAAATAAATCGCATGTCATGGCTGTGACCCCTCTAAAGAAAGCACCCGCCTGCCTTTGGGGCTAGATAAAATAATAGATTGTGAATTAATCTGTAGCACGGTCAAACTTTGCCCATCTTGCCGGCTTTGAATATGGTCTCCCTGATGTACAAGTACAGAAGCATTTGGAGCTTGGATCCATGCTGCTTGGCGTGTTTTTTCACGAGTATGTTGAGTGAATACGCCTAGGAGTTTTAAAGTAAGCGCATCTGATTCTGTGACGCTTATAAAGGGGGAGGCTCCATCGTTATCCACATAGTTGAAAGGATTATAAAAACGGACTGCATCGATGGATGGGGGGCGTTTAGGCAAACTAAAGCTAGTTTTTTTTGGGCCAATACGCAGTGTGAGCTCTAGTAGTAGTGCACCTTGTTGTGGACTGATATGTGCCGTTAACGGAGCCGCCGTTAATGCTTGGTGTTGAAGTTGACGAATAAAAAGCGCCATATTTTTAAAGCTGCCGCTCGATCGCATAGTCAAAGTACGCTCGGGTGTGTGAGCGTGCATGCTTACTTTTTGCGGTTCAAAATTTTCAAGCTGCAGCATGCTTTTGGAGGCCACTTTTTCAAAATGATGAAATAAATCTACTTCATCCAAAACCTGCTCTTGTGTGTTGTATTGTGTTTTTAGTGTTTGTGCATAGCGCTTTAAAGCAGGCAGCTTAGCTACTATTTTCTGAGCCTTCTCCACTTGCTGCTCAAGTTGGATTAATGATGCCTGAGCTAGCGCAGGATTAGGTAGGTGTTGGGTAATCCAGTAGGTGCACAGCGAAAATGCGCAAAGAAACAATCCAGTGCCTAGACAGAGCAGATGGGCCCGTGGCCAATTTTCAAAAGGTTGTACAAAACCTTGCATAAAGTGTTTCATAGTGAGCGATTGGGCAGCGCAGAGGGAGGAGGTTTTATGTCTTCTAGCTTTAGCGTAAATGCAAATTCATAGGTGGGTTGATGTGCAGCGCTTGGCAGGGTGTTAGAAAAGGGCTGTATGAAAGGGGCAGGGGGCAAAGGAGGGCGCACGGGCATATAAGCCGGCGTCTTTTCTACTGTCGGCGTAGCGGATTTTGCTCGTTTTAAACGTTGCACTTGTGTAACACTGACTTGCGGAAAAGGTCCGATACGCTTTAAGTGTCTAACCCAATCACGCAATGTACGCTGTGTGCGTGCAGTACCCACAATAGTGCTGAAATCCGGTTGAAAATGCAGATCGAGTAAGCGTATTCCAACAGGTTCAATGTCCCCCAGTGCTTGCAGCAAGTCAGAAAAACGACCCATCTGCTGCGATAAAGACGCTGCTAAGTGTGTACGTTCTTGCTGCGCTTTGATGGGCTTCATGAGCGTTTTGCTAAGAGTTAGTTGTGGTTTAAGGTGGGTAAGAGTCTGCTCTAGCTGTATGCGCTGGATGGTATGAAGGTGGGTGGTGTGTAAGAGCTTATATTGCATTGCAATAGCCATCAAAATGCCTATAGAGCTTGCAATAGCTATCCCTACACCGTGTTTATAACGTTGTTGCACTGCACGTTTCTCTCTATAGTGCAGTAGATTAAAGCCGCCTAAGTGCTGAGTCATTCCAATGCTCCTCGCAAAGCGAGCCCAAACGCGAGGGCAAAGCAGGGGTCTTGGGCCGCAGAGAGAGGTATTTTTGTTTCTTTATTTTGACTGGGCAGACTATAGAGGGTGGGGTCAAAGCGTCTAGGTACACAGCCGAGTGCAAGGGCAATGGCTTTGGTATTAAACCCTTTGGCCTCTAGCGCGTTAAATGCTCCTGGCTCTCCTGCAAACCATAGATATTTTGGATTATGCGAATCGATCAATTCATGCAGGCGGTCAATCAGCGACGCGCCAGATAAACGCTGCCTAGTAAAACGCGTTTCTCGCGCAATACCATGCGTGGATAGTTGGGTAAGAAGGTTATCTGTGGATGGAGGTTGTGTATCCTGGTTAGTGGGGTGAGTGGATAGAGAAGGGCAGAGTAAATAGGCTTCTACCTCGCGAGCACCCAACCATATAACTGCATATGCCGTATCTGCAGGCACTTCGTGTGCAGCGGCAAACCGGCAGGCTCGCAGGGCAGCAGCTGCTTCGCCATCGATAGCACTCAGTCGCAGCTCAAGATGTGCAGCGCATTCCATTCTTACTTCGATAGCCGATCTCGGAGCTGCTACTATGGTTAAGCGATTAGGATGGTATTGTGGATTTTGTAAAAACCAATCTGCTGCTATATCGGCAGCGGGTATTCCAAGATTTTGTTCCGCTTGGGTGAGGACTAGTGGCTCGAGTTCATTGAGCCAAGCTGCTGCGTATGCGTTACGTGGCGCATGGGGTGTGTCGGGGTGTAACTCTATTTCATCAATCCACACTACATTGGCAGGCAATGCCATTACAAGACGGTTTAAGTTATTCTGGCATGCTTTTTTGGCATCAGAAGTAAGCTCTGAGAGGGTTAACGTAATATCATCCGGTGATATCCATTCGCCCTCTTCGTAGACATCCGTAAGTAAGGGGCGCCGAGCTGCATATTCGAAGCGAACGGCGCTGGCACTTAACCATCGGTGACTGAGCACTACTATGCGGGCTTCTTCGCGCTGAATATCTATCCCTGCGACATATTGGCGCAAAATACGATGCATTAAATTGGACACATGCCCTCCTTTTCTTGTACTTAACAATAATTGGAGGAGGTAGGCGGGGGTGAGCTACTAACCCCAAGCTATATCTACTCGCTCGAATCATTGCCTTTTCTTAGATGAGAGGTATTGTGCGTGGCATTAGAACAATAAAAAATAGACCGGATGGGTAGCGTCTATTGGTTTATTCGTTGAATTTTTGAGGGATTGTAGATAGTTCTTAAGGCTAATATGTCCACCCAGCAAAATGCTATGGCGTATTGGGCCGTTATAATCTGCGGTTATTGCGCATTTATCTTCCATTGATGTATAGGGCCTCGCTTTGACTGCTCCAACTCCTCCCGGGCCGCGCACGCGCGCTACACGTTCTGCTGCTTCCAAAACAAAGACTAAAGCAGGAAATGCTCCTCCACGCTCATTGGCCAGCAAGCTTTTTATATGGGGCTGCTGGGCTGGTGTCACGACATCTCTGATTGGAGCACTGTTACTTGCTTACATAATGATTGTAGTGGCGGGTAATTTGCCCTCTCTAGAGGCTATGACCGATTACCAGCCGAAAGTGCCGCTGCGTATCTATACCCGTGACCATGTGTTAATTGGTGAGTTTGGCGCAGAGCGGCGCCAATTGGTCAATCTCTCCGCTATCCCAGATACGATGAAACAGGCGGTGTTAGCGATTGAAGATAACCGTTTTTATAATCATGGTGGCGTAGATTTCATTGGGATTTTGCGCGCAGGCGTCGCTGATATTTTGCACGGTGGTGCAGCGCAAGGGGCGAGTACCATCACGATGCAGGTGGCACGTAATTTCTTCTTATCAAGCGAAAAAACGTATTTGCGTAAGTTTTACGAGATGTTACTGGCTTATAAAATTGAAGCCGTGCTCAGCAAAGATCAAATCTTTGAGCTGTATATGAACCAAATTTTCTTGGGGCAACGTGCTTATGGCTTTGCTGCGGCTGCACGCGTGTATTTTGAGAAAGATTTGCAAGACATCACCTTGGCCCAAGCAGCCATGTTAGCGGGGCTTCCTAAAGCGCCTTCTGCCTATAACCCGATTGTTAACCCTCGCCGTGCAAAAATTCGTCAAGAGTACATCCTAAAGCGCATGTTGGAGCTGCGTTATATAACGCCTAAGCAATATGAAGAAGCGTTAAATGAGAATTTGAATATTAAAAGTGTACGCAATAGGTTCAAATTACACGCAGAATTTGCTGCAGAAATGGTGCGGCAAAAAATGGTCACTTTGTATGGCACGGATGCGTATACCCGCGGCCTAAATGTAATTACAACGATTGATTCAAAAGACCAAGAGGCCGCTTACCAAGCTGTGCGTCAAGGGGTAACCGAATATGATCGACGCCATGGCTACCGCGGACCGGAGGCCTTCATTGCACTTCCAGAAAAAGAAGAAGATCGTGAGCAGGTAATTTCAGATGCACTTTCTTTGCGTCCAGGTAATGGCGGGTATGCGGGTGCCGTAGTTACTGCTGTGGAGCATGGTCAAGTAGAAGCGCAAACGCTCAATGGAAATAAAGTGGTAATAAGCGGGAAAGGTTTGCTTTTTGCTGCGCCATCTCTTAAAAGTACCGTGCCCAAGAACCGACAGATACGTCCTGGCGCGTTGATTCGCATCAATCCCATTAAATCCGGTGCCGCAATCAGCTCCAATGATTCTACAAATGGAGTGGTAGAGTCAACTTGGGAAATTGTGCAGCTCCCTCAAGTTGAAAGTGCACTTATTGCAATGCGGCCACAAGATGGTGCGATTTATGCTTTAGTGGGCGGGTTTGATTTTAACCATAATAAATTTAACCACATTACACAAGCTTGGCGTCAGCCTGGGTCTAGTTTTAAGCCGTTTATCTATTCCGCTGCGTTAGACCGAGGAATAGCGCCGGCAACCATTATTAATGACGCTCCTTTCTATTTGAGTGCAGAGCAAACTGGCGGGCAAGAATGGTCGCCCAAAAATTACGATGCGCAGTATCGTGGCCCTGTGACGATGCGCCAAGCATTAGAGAAATCTATCAATTTGATTTCGATCCGTATCTTGGCGCACATCGGTACCCAGTATGCTCAGACTTACATCACGCAGAAATTTGGTTTTGATGCAGATAAAATGCCTCCTTACTTGTCGATGGCATTAGGCACAGGCTTGGTTACCCCTTTGCAAATGGCTAGTGCGTATTCAGTTTTTGCAAATGGTGGGTATGGTATTAACCCTTACTTGATAGCGGAAGTATCCGATGCAGATGGCGTAGTGCTCTCGCGTGCCAAACCTTTAATCGCAGGTAAAAACGCGCCTCAGATGATTGATGCGCGTAATGAATACATCATGACGGGGCTGCTGCAGTCGGTTGCACAAAATGGAACAGGGGCGCGTAGTAAAGTGCTCAATCGTACCGATTTGGCTGGTAAAACCGGTACAACCAATGATTCGCACGACGCGTGGTTTGCAGGCTTCCAGCCCACAGTAACGGCCGTTGCTTGGATAGGCTATGATCAGCCTAGAAGCTTGGGAGATCGGGAAACAGGTGGTGGCTTGGCATTACCAATTTGGATTAACTATATGCGCCAAGCTCTGGCGGGTGTGCCAACCTATCAATGGCCTCGTCCTCCAGGTATTGTGGATATAGGAGG
>JASSUF010000110.1:0-8417 GCA_031963365.1 Mycoavidus cysteinexigens | reverse complement strand
ATGCCGGGTGGTGTGGCAGGGGTGCAGCCTCAGAAGGCTGCCCCCTATGCCGATCTCACGTTGGCTCTACTTTTCACAGGAAACCAACGAAAAATGTAGTTAACTTTAGGGCCTGTTATCACTATCTAGACAAAAGTTATCACACACACAAATTTTGAAGTGCTATGCTATTCATGTGAAAACTTTCTACAAGGAGAGGATCATGGCACTAACCGATATGCTTATTCGCAGCACAAAGCCAGCTGAAAAACCTATCAGCCTCCCTGATGGTGAAGGCCTTATACTCTTTGTGCAGCCAAACGGTTCGCATTGGTGGAGACTACGTTATCGCTTTCGCGGAAAACAAAAAATGCTCTCCATGGGCGTCTGGCCCACTGTAAGCCTCAAGAATGCCCGGCTTGCAAGAGATCAAGCCAAAACACTAATAGCTCAAGACATAGACCCTTCATCTGCCCGAAAAGAAAAAAAACAGGCTAAAGCTATAGCGCAGAGCAATAGTTTTGAATCGGTAGCTAGAAAATGGTGGGCTGATTGGAGTGAAGCCAGAACACCTCGCCATGCCCACTATGTCATCAGTAGACTAGAAGCCGATATTTTTCCTGAATTCGGTGCAACGCCGGTTACAGAAATTACTGCACCCTTACTAATGCGAACAGTAAAAAAAATAGAAGCGCGAGGTGCTTTAGATATTGCAAAACGGGCCTTTCAGACTTGCGGACAAATTATGCGCTATGCCATTGCCCATGGCTTAGCAGATCGCAATCCAGCAGCAGAGATAAAGCCTTCCGACATACTCAAATCCAGCAAAAAAACCAACTATGCGCGCATTAGCGCCCAAGAGCTGCCTGAGCTATTGAATAAAATTGAGGCTTATGACGGCCAACCCTTAACCCGCCTTGCCATACAGCTTATGGCACTGACTTTTGTACGTACAGGGGAACTGATTGGTGCGCGGTGGAGTGAGTTCAATATAGATGAGCGCATGTGGCGTATTCCAAAAGAGCGCATGAAAATGAGAACACCTCATATTGTGCCGTTGTCTACGCAGTCGATTGCTGTACTGAAACAAATACGCCTGCTATCTGGCACACGCCCTTTGCTGTTTCCCTGCGAGCGCGGCAATGGCAAATCCATCAGTAACAATACTATTTTGTATGCCCTGTACCGCATGGGGTATCACTCCCGCATGACTGGACATGGATTTAGAGGCGTAGCCTCCACTATTTTGCATGAACAGGGTTATCCGCATGAGCACATCGAATTGCAATTAGCGCATCAGGAGCGCAATGCTGTAAGCGCATCTTATAACCATGCTTTATATTTAACGCAGCGCGCCAAGATGATGCAAGCGTGGGCAGATTATCTGGATACGCTAAAACAGATCGATAAGCACCCAGAGTAATTTCACGCCACTTATTTTTAAAAGAGGCCATTCAACACATATCAACTATGGCCTCCTCTCCATTTCCAACAGATTTTGGCAAGCACTCAGCTGCCGGATGGCCGCATCTCCGTCTTCGGTAATTCTGACCAGCTGTGCCGCAATCTTTGGGTTAAGTTGGGCAAATGCGGGAGCATGATCCAGGCGGGGATAGGCTGTAGGGTTGGGCAATTTGTGGTGGGTAGCGGCGGAGCTGGCGGGGACGAACACCCGCAAAGCCCCACTAGCATAGAGAGCTTGAGTAGTGTCTGCACGATGTTTAGCATGATGTGCTTCCATAAGATAGCGTGTCTCTAGTTCCGCAAATGCTTGGGCCTGCTTTTCTTGTAGTGCCTTGGCTTTTTGTGCAGCCTGTGCCTGTTGCAATGCGGACTCTGCGAACTTCTGCGCTTGCTTGCGCTCTAGCTGTGCAAGCTTTGTCTCGCAGTGCTGCGCATACAAGAGCGCACTTGCGGTAAGCAGCATGCTGATGAACAAGGTTGTGTTTCTCAGTTTAGGTAAAAAATATAATAGTGCGCGCATGCTGTTTTCCTGCTTACATCTGGCCCGAGCGCATGCCTTGGGCTAGCCGCACGACCCGTTGCCCTACCTGCGCAGCCCACTTTGACTGCAACATCGCTTGTGCCGCGCGTTCGTATTCCCCTGCTCGCACTAAAGTGAGTGTGGTACGAAAAGTGCACAGGGTGGGTACCCCCATATTAAAACCCATATTTGCGAGCACACGCTGGCGTACCAGATCCAGTGCACGCCACCAAGAACAGAAGGCATCTAGCTCTGCTTCTACTCGATCAATATCATTCATCAGCAAATACCGGTTCTCTGCAAAGCTAATACCGATATCATCGAGATTGCGCCCGGTGCCAATAGTTAATTTACCTACGGTATCCCGATACGGCTTGAGTCGTACGCCCTCGTCGCGCTCCAGTTCTGCGCACAGCAATGCCCGGTTATCGGTCATGCTTTTGCCTTGACTCTCTATAAAGGAGGTTCATATATCCTCACTCCGTGAACCACTCCAACGCTGCACGAGTAACTCTAGCAATGATTGTCCTGAAATTCCCAATGCAGAACCAAGCCCAATCAATGCAATGTTGGGTAGATTGGGAATCATCGCAAGGGCCGCGCCTGCGGCGGTACTCAGTGCTGCACCAATAATCACGCGTCCGGCTAATAGGCGCAGCGTGATTTTCTCCCCCCCTGCCAACAGTTTTCCAAACGCAATGGCTGCGCCCACTGTGGCCAACTCTATAATAGTTTTGTCCTCTGACTTAAATTGCATATTCGTGTCACTCTATGTAATTAGACAGTACAGGCCATTTGATCGCTAAGGGAAATCCCGCTTGCTCTGGCACGGCGCGCAGTGCTTGGCGATAGCGCGAGAGCGCTTGCAGAAGGTCGCTGTCGTTTTCATCGAACGCTTTGGCGACCTGTATATCGGCGTCCTCCAGTCGCTGACGCCGCTCAATCCGTGCTGCTTCCTCTGCGTGTTTGCATTCAAAAACGGGTTGCAGCTTTTTCCACAGCGCACACAGTATTTTCCTATCCGGGCGGGATTCCGAAGCGCTCCATTCAACAATCTGCGCTTCTGCTATTTGCGCGCCGGTTCGGGGTTCTACCGCCTGCCCCACCAAGAAATCGCGGCCATGTACCAAATTCGGATAATGCTGCTGAATACAAAAAATCAGCTGTGCATGGGTCATCAAAGAAACGTTATGCATTTTTGAGTTGGACTCCATAGAGGCTGATGCGGAACGTACGTGCTTTAGAACGCAGCCCGATCATCACCCAGCCTTCAGGCGCAATAGTTTTCATATCATGATAGTTTGGATCTATTTCACCAAATTCCATGACCTCTCCCAGCCATCGACAAGCAGCCTGATACGGTGCGCGGCTCTTTGGATCAAAGTTATCAATAGTCCAAGTGCGCGACAAATCTGCAGGGATATAACCAATATTGTCTATCGCCACACCCGCCGCTAGCTTGGCGCCAGTCACCGCACCTGCAGCGAGTTTGGTGGTGGTCACCGCTGCGTTTTCGAGCTTTTCCTCCTGCACAGCGCGGTCTACTAGTTTTTTAGTTGTGACCGTGTTGTCTGCAGGCGTACCTAACTGCGTGGCTTCGTCTATTTTTTTCGTGGCTTTAGATGCAGCATCCCAAGCATGCTCTGCAGCAAGTGCAGCAGCGGCGGCACTCGCCGCAGTTTTGGCCGTCTGGTTTACATAGTCATCTGCAGACACGGCCACGCTTCCATCATGATTAAAAATGAGGGCACGATGCGCGCGCTGTAGCGCCGTAGGGAGCTGAGTAGATAAGGCTGGATCAGATACCGGAAATTTAAACGTGCGCTCGGTGGCTTCCGCCAACTGTTGTATCTGGATGGCCGCACGATCGAGTGCATCTTCTATAACATGGGGATAAAAGCCACCCTGATTAGTCAGCGCAATGGGCTGTAAATTGGCAAGATGCCCAATAATCACCAACTTTTCACTCACCGGCAGAGGTCGCCCTTCAAGCGGATAAGTGACGGTACCTCCCGGTGCCGTGTTTTGCTCGCGATTTAGCCGTACCCTATAGTCGGTATCTAGCGCTAGCACGCGCTCAGCTCCATCGCGATCAATGTGGATAACACGCAAGTCACCTGCGGCAAAAACTTTAAAACCAAATGAGAAATCCGTCACATTCCCATTACCCTGATAAGGTGGGGTCTTGCGAGTAGTACTAGATATAGTCATACGGTCTTCCTTTCTCTACCATATTTTTCGTTTTACGGGCGTGGTGTGTACGGCAACATTAGTCACGTCCTCGCCCATACACCACACCCCGCCACCAATCTGCTAAATCTTGGGGGTCTTCTTCTCCCTGCATGACATCCCACAGATACAGCCCGGTCTGTGCTGCCTGGCCCGTTGGCAATCCAAACACGTAACCAGCAGTCTGTAGCGCATGCTGCCGCCAGGTATCGGATACATCTTCATCGCGCATCAGGTGCGAGAGATCTTTCGCACTGCGCAGTGTCGTAATGACCATCTGTGCTGCAGGGGTGGCAACATAGCTACGCCCACCCAATACGGACCCGGCAATATCTCGTGCTACCGGAATACCCGAAAACATCCCCAGCGCCAACTCTTCTGCAGCCCAGTGCGCCCAGTGTTCTTCATCCTCTTCATTGCTGTAAGATGGCTTGAGCGCCGCATGCATCAGCTGAGGCACCACAAAATAAAACCAAGAGCGCGCCAGCACGAGGCTGAAATCTTCCCGCGCCTTTTCATATTTCCAGGCTCGCAGACTGCCTGGAATGCTGGCTGCACGGCGCGCTATATCGCGCTGGCGGTTATAGAAGTGATTCCAAAAGCTATAGAACATCGTAAAGAGCTTCTGAAATTCACTACCACGCTGAATGGCCGCCATATCTTTGATACCCGCTCCGCCATGGGCATTGCGCACCGAATGGTCTGCTGCATAAATTGCGGACTCCTCCCCCAACCCTTCATGCAAAGCGCGGTTGTATGCTCCCAGCCAAGTAGGTAATGCAGAGGCCATATCGAGCATCGCAATGCCGTAATAGGCGGTGCGTTTTACGGCATGGTTGAGCCGTTGTAGGGTTCCCAGTGGCCCAGATTCGCTGGCAAGTTCCATCTCACGCAGGGCTTCACGTATATCGCGGTCTACTTCGCCCATACGATGGCGCATCTCCCCACTACGCGTGGTGACAAAGTCATAGGCCCCTTTCATTTTCTGCGGCGAGCCAAAAAAAGCCTGCATGCCGGAGCGCATCCAGCGCACTCCCAACTCCCCCACAGAATTAGAGGCCGCGCTTGCACCATGAATTAGCATCGTGGAGAGACGAAAGCCCAGCCCTACCATCGTGGCAGACGTGCGCGTCCAGTGGGCCATACGATCCCAAAACGCCAGTCCTCGCGTGTCTAAGACCCGATCATTGGCAATGGACTGTAACCATGGCCTAAACTGCGCGTAGTACTCGCGCCCGAGCGTGTTTTCTATGCGGGTGCGAATACGGGTATCTGCGAGAAAGTGGTCTGCATTGATAACAGCTTCACGGTATGCGATATCGTGGATAACCTGGGACAGGTGACGCGGCAATACCGATAGGCTCAGATAGAGGGGTGCAGCGTATTCTTTCCGTGTGATCGTATGGCCTTTTGGAGTGCTAGCATGGCGGTAATTATTTTCTTCAAATAGCTGGTCTGCGCTGCGCTGGCGGTTTTGTTCTACATCAAATGAGCGCAGCGGATCGTAAATAACTGGGTAATAGCCGCCCCGATAGGTGCCATAGGGTGTTACCACCTCCCGGGCTTCGACTTTTGGCGGTGCCACACCGGAAAGACGTTTTTCCAGTGCTTCGACCTGCGGCCACAGGGATTCAATCGTATCCCAGATACCCTGCACAAAATCCCAATCTGCTTGGCCCATATGGCGATGCAATGCGGCCTCCACATCTTCAACCGACCAGTGTTCGCCTTCGAGCATTTTTTTAAAATTACTGTCGTTGCCCGTATTGAGTGCAATCGCAAGTAGCTCGCTTTTGAGCAGAGAGGATGGTTTACCGGTGCGCGTATCGATAAGCTCCGGCAGCGTATAGCGTTGACCAAAATCACGCTGTGCTTCCTTGGGTAGCGTTTTGGCTAGGCCGCGCAGCTGCTGAGTAATAGCGATACGCAAATCGTTTTCACGCACCCCGGCATCGGAAATAGGTTGAAAGACGATGCGGTGAAACAGGCCATTCGGGCTATGGTTATCTAACCAAGCCAGGACTTGTTCCATTTTGAGCAAAGAAGCGTCCGCTGAACGCAAGCTACTTTTGGCTCGCAAAAAATAGCCTTGCACCTTGTCTAACCCGCTTCCGCTCTCACCAGGATTGCGTGGAGTAGGAACGGTGCGTGGTGGCAGCGAAGCGCTTTGCGCCAGCGCTTCGTCCACAGCGGTATTAAAATCACGTTCCTTGCGCGCATCGAGGAGCTTTTGTTTGAGACGGCCCAGATGCTCAATACTGTGTATTGCATCACTCAGCCCCCTAAAATCTTCTAGCAACAGATCTTTGTAGTGCATGCGCGCAGCGTCTTCTAATAGACGCTCTGGGATAGCGGGTTGGTACCCCTGTTTCAGTTGTGCCTCTACCCAGTGTTGCAACGACTGGCGGCGCGCTAATGCGCGATGGGTAATATTGGTGCGCAGATCATGGCGCTCTAGCAGAGTATTGATCTGTGCGTGATATTCCGCATCTAAGGTTTTGTGGGTACTCTTCTTTCCAAACCGACTGAGATATCGGTGTATTTTCTGTATTTCTACTCTGGCTTCGAGCGCTGCTTTTGCCAGGTGGTGATTGAGTAATTGCGTACGTTTTGCTTTTGCTGCAGCTGCCGTATCACCACTTACAAATGCGGCTTTTGCCTCTCGCCCTGCGCGGGCTTCTACGACGGTATACAGAGAAGGCTGAATATCGCGTATGCGCTGATGCGCGATGGCGCGGTGTGCGGCCTCTTTGGCTGTGCGCGTCAGTTGCTGCCATGGACCCACCGCGTGGTCTAAAGCAGCAAGTTCAGTCGCCAATATGCGTGCGCGCAAGTCGCTATGCACCGCTTCATCGGCCGCACGACTTAATGCTTGCGGGTCGACCAGCTCGCCGTATCGCGATAGCATGCGCTGATCGGTCAATGTATGTACCGCTTCTCGCCAGGGAGATGCAACAGATAGTGCACGCACCAATGCATCGCCCGATGCAAAACCGGTCAACTCGGCAACGAAATCAGGGTCCAATCCTTTGGAGGCTACCCACCCATGCTTTCCAGTAGGCAACGTGCGCCACAACGCATCAGGGCGATTGCCATACTGCTGCTTTAACAGGGTTATCGACAGCTTGGTATTTTGTGCATCACCGCTTTGCAATAAGTGCGGGACCTCCTTCCCTTCTAATGTGCCCTGCTCCAAAAACTGCTGCGCACGATATACGGGCTGTACCGATAATTCAGCTTCTACTTCAGCTTGAATATGCTGGCGTTTGACGTCTGCTTGCTGCTGTAGGGTTTTTATAACATCGCTTTTAGCCCGAGAAAGCCATTGCATATCGCGCAGACTACGCTTTTGCAAGATCTGCATGGCCTCAGCGGTAGCGGCTTCTCCCAGTGCTTGATAGGCGTGCCATGCCTCTTCTGACAATCCTGAGGTTTCTTGGGTCGTAAAAAGCGGCGCTTGGCTCTGCGCAGCCTGTGTGGCTTTCAGTGCTTCTGCGCTGTTATGCAACAGTTTCAACACGCTTCGCACTTCTGGCGATATGGCGATAGGCCCATTGCGCTGCGAACGATATTGACGCAGCAGCCAAGCTCTAAAATCTGCAAATTGACGCTGCTCCTGCACATCAGCTGCTTCTCCCTCAAATAACCAGCGCTCAAAACCCTGCGCAAACCGCTTCGAAGCGGGGCCCTGTGCGGTCTTCAAAAACAGCGGGCTACTCTGCTGCAAAAAGGTAGAGAGATTCTCATTTTCGAACTGTGTGGGAAAATCTGGGGGGTGAACCAGCGTGTTTTCTAATTGCTGCTGCCCAAGCTGTGCCGCCTCCTGCTCAAACTGATCGGGGTGCTTTTGCACAAAGGCCTGGGCTTCGTAGGACATCATGCCTTCGGGATCGGTGCGCAGATGCGGCAACAGGAAAGGTTCAAGGTCTGTCCCGGCTACATGGGTTGCGAGATCATGTAATGGAATGCGCACCATGCCACCAGTAATCTGCGCTTCGGGCAGCTGGCCAGCCACCTCTGGTAGCAACGATGCAAAAGCCTTTGAATCCATCTGCGCTTGCGCGAGCGCCTGCATCAGAGCATCAGCGTCGATATATACCTGTTGCAAGGGACTGTCGGTGCGTGCCTGGTCAATAAACTGGTTAAAAGCATCGGGATCGCGCTGGCGTACCTTCGAAGCTGCAGCCTCTTTTAGGAGGTGCTGCAAGTTAGCCGCATCTTGCTG
>JASSUF010000109.1:0-8502 GCA_031963365.1 Mycoavidus cysteinexigens | reverse complement strand
TTTTATTTACTGCTCTATCATATGACTTCTTGCACACAAAAATTCTGACAGGCTCAAGGCTTGTTCTCAATTGCCCGAAAGGGCCCATCGTCGGGGTCGTGCGGTGCTCGGGTACACCTTGGATAGCAGGCAACCCCACTATGCTTAAAACCGACTGCAAAATAGCAAGGCCAGCTAACGCAGGTAACGCAACACCCGTCGTAATCGGCGCTATATCTGAGAATTTAATAAAAGTAACCAATGCACTTAACAAAAGCACATCCATCATTCCCCAATGCTGTAAATGTTGTAGCACGCTAAAAACCAGCCGCCTATAAGACATAGAGGAAAAGCACTCCTTTTTGAACACAGCAAACCGCATTGGCAAAAGCAGATATAACAAAGCCCCCCCCTGCAACACAGGCACTACGACTATCAAATACACAACACAAGCACCTAACCCCATCAACCACACATTGCCATCAGCCCATAGCTGATATACCGCCCCCCAAAGCGTGACTTGGATAACTTGGCCATGCAAATTACATTGCGCTAGCGCACACACCTGTGCCATCACAAACAATATCAGGGCCGTACACACCAACGCGATCCATACATTCAAAGCCCCACGGCCTAATGTATCAAGCGACTTACCATTCCCTGATAACGCATGCGTGCAATACAGCACCGTGCGGCAGACACTACAACGCGCACGCATCCCACGCTCCAGTGCTATCTTCTGATGCAAAACATCACACATCGGGCAAGCAATGTACGCATCAGTAAGCGTAGAAACTAAATTAAAACTTTCCAAAAGGGCTCTTATCAGGTTTTTGAATAAAACCTGTTTAAATACACCATGCCAATGCAATTAGGCATTTAGAGAATGCAGCAAGAAACAACAACACTTCTTCTGAATAAAGCGTAGGTTAGTGGTGACGAAGGAACCCCAACATGCACACCACCGACTCTTTCAATCATCGCTTTTGAAATGCATATATTTGACTTATATCCATAGCATGGATTTATTATGTCTATAAATTAGGGGATCAATCATGACTATGCATATCAATCTTTCGCAAGAGATGGCAGGTTTTATAAAAAGCCGAGTTGCAAGCGGCTTTTATTCCAATGCAACTGAAGTAATCCGTGATGCAATCCGACGCATGCAGACTGAGGAAACTAGATTTTCCGCTTGGCAATCTGCAATCCAAAAAGGTGATGAGCAGCTCAATCGAGGCGAAGGGATCGCCTACACTAGTGATACTTTAAAAGACATTACAAACACTGCCATTGCTACTATGCACAGTGGCTCGCCAATGGATAACGATGTCCTCCCATAAGTCTGAACTACTCACACTTTCCCCCAAAGCAGGCAGGATTTCATTGAAATTCTGCGCTATACAGGAGAAGCCTGGGGGGAGAAACAGCTATTGACGTATAGCAAAAGAATCCATGATGCGTTGCAATTCATTGCTCAAAATCCACAGCTTGGCTATCGCCGGAATGATCTACCACCAACACATCAAGCCCATTTAGTTGGATCACATATCATCATCTACAGAATGCATGTGAATGGCGTGGCAATTGTGCGTATCCTTCATCAGCGCATGAGCCTGAGCAAACATATCTAAGCTAGATCCATCACTGGGATGATGAAACTCCGCTATCCCCTTGCCACCGATAGGTACTGCCAATACATCTATGTCCTATTCATCCGCAAACATCCTATGGTCCCTTACCACCAACCTACAACGAACGGTAGGTTGGTGACGAAGGAACCCCAACATGCATACCACCGACTTTTAATCATCGCTTTTAGAATGCATACGCAGGTTTTAAAAGGACAGCGGTCATCGTGTTGGGGTTCGTACCTCACCAGCAACCTACAGCAAACGGTAGGTTAGCGGTGCCCCCAACATGCACACCACTTACATGAGAGGTGAGGCAGAGCTAGTACATATCGGAATAGATATGCATATTAGGCTATTCCCAAAGAATAGTTGACTTTGCATAGACCAGTCTATAGACTGGTCTATGCAAATACTGGGAGATGAAATAATGATCAACGGAAGAATCAACGTGGGCGCATATGAAGCCAAGACTCGGTTTCCCGAACTTCTGCGTGGAGTTAAAAATGGCCAAGAATATGTGATCACTCATCGCGGCAATGCCATCGCAGATTTAATACCTGCCAAAGAAGAAAAACATAAAGACACCAAAGCGGCGGTTGCGCAAATAAAAATGTTTATGCAGAAAAATCGAGTAGAGGGTGTCAATATCAAAGCTCTGATTGAAGAAGGACGTGCATGAAAGCAGGTTTCGTACTCGATAATTCTGTAGTTATGCGCTGGTTTTTCGGCGATGGAATGGAAAAGGATTTGGAATACGCAGCGCGTGTACTCGATGCCATGAACCAACAAACAGCGCTCGTTCCCTCTGTTTGGGGTCTTGAAATGGTTAATGTTATGGCCCGAGCTGAAGCTAAAAATATCGTTACTGAGGCAAGTAGTGAAGCTTTTATCGGCATGCTTGAACAATTAGATATCCGCATGGAGCAATCCACCATCACGCAAGCGACAGGAGCAATATTGCAGCTTGCACGACGCTATGGCTTGTCATCGTATGATGCATCGTATTTAAATCTTGCCTTGCGCGAGAATTTGCCGCTAGCTACGCTCGACAGCGCCCTTTTGCAAGCTGCACAGCAGGCTGGAATTAAACAATTTTTATAGAGACCCTCCCACCATGCGCTGCCCTTTTTGCCAGTGTGAAGACACCCAAGTCAGCGATTCGCGTGTAACCGAAGAAGGTGCTGCTATTCGCCGTAGGCGGCGCTGTCCCGAATGCGAGCGGCGCTTTACAACGTATGAACGGGTTGAATTAACGCTTCCTCTTATTATTAAAAAAGAAGGAAGCCGCGTAGAGTTTGCTGCGGATAAACTCAAATCTAGCATGCAACTTGCACTACGTAAGCGCCCTGTGAGCGCTGAAGCGTTAGATGATGCGCTCTCTCGAATTCGCTACCGCCTCTCAAGCCTGGGCGAAAAAGAAATTAAAAGCAGCAAACTCGGTGAACTGGTTATGGATGAGCTGCGTAATCTCGACAAAATTGCTTACATCCGCTTTGCTTCCGTATACCGAAGCTTTGAAGATATTTCTGAATTTCAAAAATTGGCCCTCGAAATCCACCGCTCTGTTTGTGCAAACAACACCCCTCACGTTGATTCCACTTCTGACCATGCCCCTAGCCAAACGCGAGATTAGTGTTTGGCATATAGCTTTTGGGGAATGGTTATGGATTCTTTATGCGCCTACTCTCTTGGCTAGTGAATACACATATCCCATAGCGAGATAGCTGCTCTCTTTTATTTTCAGCAGTTAGTCGCTCACTAGCGAGAAGAGTATTGCGCAATGTCAGCCATTAACCATATCCATTTAAGTACCGCTCAACAACCTAGCTCCTCTTCAGGCTTCACGCTTATTGAGCTTATGCTAGTTGTAACAATGCTCTCAACCATTGCGTTATTCGCCGCACCCAACCTATCAAGTTGGGTTGAAAGAAATCGTGTGGATGTAGCAGCGCGTGATTTTTTGTCGCACTTAAGCTATGCGCAGCATGAAGCCATTGGGCGTATGCGCTCGATCACGCTGTGTCGCGTTGACAAAACAGGGTTATGTAGCATGGCAGCACAACGCTGCGCCAACCATCATGCAGCATCTGAAGACTGGGGCTGCGGATATGCAGTACGCACTAAAAGCTCTTCAGAGCACACTTCTCTATATGCACAAACCCAGCTCAAAATATGGCCTCTACAAGGTGATGTCATTATCAAAGGCAGCCCTGCCCCTCTTATTTTTAGGCCTCCAACTGGGCAGATCAGCACAGGTATACGCCGCTTTGAATTCGCACCGCGTGCATTCACTATCCTCTCATCAATGGAGTCTCTGAAGCGTTGTATCTATATAGCGGCAGGGGGACGAGCGCGTTTGGCAAAGGGTGGATGCGCGCAAATATAAGCTTTAATTAGGGCATGACCTCAAAGGGCCCATCTTTGAGGTCGTGCGGTGCGAGGTATTCACTGTACTCAAGTACAGTTCCGGTCCCTGTGCTCCTGCTCCCCCAAATATGAACCCTTTGAGGCAATTGAGGACACGCCCTAGCTTATGCAGCTTATTTTTCAACTTCTATTGTTTTGCAGGCCATTTGCTATGCCTATTATCTGGCGCGCGCTAACTATAAGTGGCGCTCAAAAAATGCGCGGGGAATCATTGCTTGAAGTGGTGCTGGCATTATGGTTGCTGGGCACCGCGGCCTGGGCTGCGGTGCATTTTCATTTAAAAACTACGCACTTTTCCCATGCATTGCAGTGGCGCGCACAAGCCATACATATTTTAGAAGCCACGGCTCAAGCGGTTGAGAGTGGTGAGCTTATTTCTTCCGTGCAAGTACGACCGAATAAGCACGCAGCGGCATTGCTTCCAGCAGGAAGTGTTTCTATCAAAGTCCTGCCTAATGCAACGCTACAAGGCGAAGATTTTGCACTAGGACCGTTTCTAATAAAAGTGAGTTGGAATGCACAATCTAGCAGATTAACTTCATCTGCTTCGCAGCACACTATGACATCAAAAATGCCTAAAACACAGGGACTGATAGGAGAGCCTGAAAGCGTTTACGTAGCTGTAATGCAGTAATTTTATACCTACGAGTTGAACTATGTATCGTCTTAAGCCTGGAATAAACGCCTATATGACATGCTCGGTCACTGCCTCTAAAAAATCCTGGCAAGGATATACCCTGCTCGAGCTTCTATTAGCGCTTTGTTTAAGTTCACTGATTATCTATGCAGTTTTCTCTTTACATCAAGTACAACGCACTGCATTGCAACATGTGCAATCTGAAACGCGCCGAGCAGAAGCGGGGTTTACTGCTTTGCATCTTATAAGTACGCATCTGCGATTTGCAGGATTTACGCCCGCGCTGCATAAGCAAAAAGGGAACCCGATTTTTGGTTGTAGCTCAGGCAGACCGATGGGGCCGATGGGATACACTTATTGCAAAGCCGATCAGGCATTATATTCAGATGGATTAGAAGTAGCTTATGTTGCTGATAGTTATTCTAGCGGAGGGGATGAGCCAATAGATTGTCTTGGACAAGCGCTTGCATCCAACCATAATGAGGGCTCTAAAGAAAAGAAACCTTTCCCTGGTGTGTGGTCTGTACAGCGCTTTTTTGTGCAAAACAGCAAATCTACCGGCCAACCTGAGCTGTATTGCGATGGGAGTGGGCGGCTTGGTACTGCACAGCCTATTGTGGAAGGGGTTGAACAGCTTCGAGTGCTGTATCGCCTAGCACAAGCCAATGAAGCAGTTGATGCAGCAGCACTCGCTCCTCACCAGTGGGCACATGTAGCGGCTGTTGAGCTTTGTGTAGTGGTACGTGATGTTTTGGAGCCCAAAAAAGCAAAAAAACCTAGTTATATAGGCTGTGATGGTTTACGTCACCAAGCTAAAGACGGAAAAAAACGCAGTGCATTTAGTACCTGGGTAGCTATACCAAATCAAAAAGCAGGAATGGATATGCCGCTCACTGCTAAAAACCAGTCCTACTCTGCTCAGTAGGAAATCTGCCATATATGCCCTTCATTAGACTTCTTTCGAAACCATATAGCGGCGTCATTCCTCTCAGCCAGCGCTGGATAAACGGTAGGTTGGTGGTGACGAAGGAACCCCAACATGCACGCCATGGAGTCCTTGATGACCAGCATACGATTATCTAAAAGCAAAAATTAAAAGTCAGCGGTACGCATGTTGGGTCCGTGCTTAACCCCAACCTACCATACTGGCTACTCGGTTTCGAAAGAAGTCTATTTTGTGATGCGCTCTTATGCAAAAAACATTCAATCCACCATCCCATAAACAAAACGGCATAGTTTTACTAGTCGTATTGTTCTGGCTAATGCTTTTGCAAATTGCAGCGCTATCTAATCTCAGCGCTTCTACCTTACAAATCAGCAATCTGCGTGCACGCTACGATGGATTACAGGCGCAACACGCAGCCCATGCTGCCAACAGGCTATGTACTCGGTTATTTGAAGAAGGTCAGATACAAGCACGCCCATGGACATTCTCCACACAGCCGGCTTACTGGCGTGAAGCAGGAGTCTTTGATGGACCTTTTCATAAAGCCTCTGCTGTGGTGAGCGCATGGCCTCGCTCTATATATCCTCCTCAGTGCTTAGTAGAGAGCTGGACTTTGCCTGATAAACCAAACTCCTCTTTCTACCTCATTACAACAAAAGGCTTCGGCTCTGTAGAGCAAGCCGTTGCGTGGGAACAAACTATGAGGTGGAAAGAAAATAAAAAAGGAGAAGACTCAGAAGAAGAAAAATGGCGACATGCCCAAAGACCCCTATTTCCTTCATAAGAAAAGCTAGAGCCATCGATGAAAGCTAATCAACTAAAAAACCATAAAAAGACTGCGCAAGCAATGTCGATGGATGAAATAAAACGCTCTCACCATGAAAAAGGAATAAGTTTGCTAGAGGTGGTTTTAGTGCTAGCTATTCTGGTTATTTTAGGAGGATATGCACTCTCTAGCTACCGCAGCTATCATCAGAGAGGCTATCGGTTAGCTGCTATCACAGCAGTATATGAAGCCGCCTTTTATCTTGAAAAAATGCAAGACGAAAGCAAAGCTTATACAATAAAACTCCCCCCAGATTTAGCACGTTCGCCTCGGCAAGGAGTAGCGGCCTATGCATTGAGTATGCAGACAGGCCATACGCAAAATGGAGGGTATAGCATCATAGCTATTCCCTTAGAGAACGGGCCTATGCGCCGAGATAAATGCGGACCTTATCAATTAGATGCCACAGGGCAGCGCAGTAATGGACACACCAGGCAATTCATAGGACGATGTTGGGTAGGAATGTAGGTTAGTGGTGACGAAGGAACCCCCAACATGATAACCACTGTCTTCTTGAATGCCTGCGAAACACCACTTATTTACTTTTATTCGTCGATGACAGTGCTTGTAAGCCTATCAGCACACCTTTCCAAACCGTAAAGCCGACTAACCCCCACTTGATCAATGGCCAGGCACGTTTACCTACAAACTTTAACAAAGCGCTGCGCAGGTAAGGGGTAGACAATAAGAAGGGAATGGCCATTTTGGCAAGCTGATACCGTGGCAGCCACTGCGATGCAATACCTTTTAAGCCTGCTTGCATAAGCAAGTTACTTAAGCCACCTAAGGCACCACTCCCACTGAAATATTTTGAGCCACTTATTTGTGCACACGCTTGCGAAAACTCCTCACGCTCAGTAGCTAGACGCGCTAACAAAGCCTGTCGGCGCGAAGAAATAGAGGAAGAAGACCTATCAAACTTAGTGGTGCGAGGAGAAGAGGAAGAAGGTAGACGCATGGGAAATTCCTAGGTTGCTTTTGAATATTAATCGCTAGATGAAGCAAAGCGCCTTGCATCTTTTTCAAATTCACCTCGCGTAGCTTCAAAAGCAGCAGGGGCTTTGCAGATGCGATTGCATGCTTTTTTGGCACAGATCAGTGCAATCAGCGCATATAGTGCTGTGAGGCCTGATAAAACCTGCCAAAAATAGGTATCCCAAAACAAAAGTATCAGTAAGGCACTAAGGGTAATAAAAGCCATCATCCCAAAGAACAAAGCCACCAATCCCATAAAAAATGCTGAGAAAATTCTTGATTTTTCCTCATGAAACTCCAGGCTCGCTAGCTCAAGACGAGTAGACACCATAGATAAACCAGAAGCTAACAGGCGTTTGATAGGACTATTAGAAAAAGAGGCCATACAAAATCCAAGAAACTGAGAATCGGTTCAAAATCTTCCAAAAACCTTCTTATTACCGGCAGCATAATGCTCCGTTTATTGCCCAATAAGCAATACCCGATAATGCCTTTAAAATGCAAAATAGGTCGGCGGCGGGCCACGTCCCTCAACATGCGTACCACTACACCCTTTAATCATAACCTTATGCAAGGCATAAGCAGATTTTAAAAGGCCTGTGATTTACATGCTTGGTTTCCCTCGTCCCCACAACCACAAAGAAGTGTAGGTTGGTGGTGACGAAGGAACCCCAACATGCGTACCACGGCCCTTTAATCAAAAACCTTATGCAAGGTATAAGCAGGTTTTAAAAGGCCTATGGTCTGCATGTTGGGGTTCGTGCCTCACCACCAACCTACCGGCTATTTCAATGTTTTGCGCCTATCACTCCGCCTACTACTGCTCCGCCAACTGTACCAATTGGGCCGCCTGTGACCATATAGCCCAGCGCACCTCCTGCAGCAGAGCCAATCGCTGTGTTTTTTTGCGTATGTGTCATAGAGCTGCATGCAGATAAGCTAATAAGTGCTCCTATACTAGCGTAGCGCGCCAATGTGCGCACGTATGAAGCCTTAGAACGCACCGAAAAATAAGAATACACCTTATAAACATGGAACCATTTTTTTTGGAATGCGGCCATTGCAATGCTCCTATATA
>JASSUF010000108.1:0-8588 GCA_031963365.1 Mycoavidus cysteinexigens | reverse complement strand
CAACCTACAATGAACGGTAGGTTGGTGGTGACGAAGGAACCCCAACATGATGACCACGGGCCTTTTGAAACCTGTATATACAGACCAAAAGCCATAATTATAAGTTGGTGGTATACGTCACACCCCCCTCCTAAAAAGGTAATGTCGTATGTCCTTGTTCCTCTAATACGCGTTTAAAGTCTTTTTGAATGCGTGTCAGAGCAGCAGTCGTATCGGCTTCAAACCGAAAAACGACTACTGGGGTGGTATTCGAAGCACGGGCTAAGCCAAATCCATCGCTATATTCCACTCGCAAACCATCCATCAAAATACATGCTTGCGCTTGCGGAAATACCGCTGTGCGTTGCAGTTGCTCGATTAACTTGCTGTTTTCACCATCTGGTAAGGGCAAATGCAATTCAGGTGTGGAGTGCGCATTGGGTAATGCTTCTAAAACAGCACCAGGGTCTGCTACACGTGAGAGGAGTTCGCACAGGCGTGCAGCCGTGTATAAGCCGTCATCAAATCCAAACCAGCGGTCTTTGAAAAAGATATGGCCGCTCATTTCCCCTGCAAGCGCTGCACCGCATTCTTGCATTTTAGATTTAATCAAGGAATGACCCGTTTTCCACATTAAAGGCTGTCCGCCATGCTCTCGTATCCAAGGCGCTAATAGGCGAGTGCATTTCACGTCATACAAGATAGTGCCTCCGGGATGACGCTTTAGTACATCTTGTGCAAACAGCATGAGTTGTCGATCAGGGTAAATAATCGCACCTGATTTCGTCACCACGCCTAGCCGGTCGCCATCCCCGTCAAAGGCTAATCCCAATTCTGCATCCGTAGTGGCTAAAGCGTGTATTACGTCTTGTAGATTTTCTGGTTGTGCAGGGTCGGGGTGGTGATTGGGAAAATGTCCATCTACCTCGCAAAATAGCGTGCGCACTTCGCAACCTAAAGCTCTAAAAAGCGCAGGAGCAAATGCGCCTGCTACGCCATTTCCGCAATCTACTACTAGCTTGAGTGGGCGCTCTAGTCGGATGTCTCGCACAATACGTTCAAGGTAGGCAGGGCCCATATCGTATGATTGATAAGAGCCCTGTTTGCCCGCATTTTCTATGCGTTGCTCTGGTGTCCAGTTAATTTGTGTCAGCACACGCTTGTATAGCGCAGCGATCTGATCACCAAATAATGCCCGGCCTCGTACCACCATTTTAAAGCCATTGTAATCGGGCGGATTGTGGCTGCCTGTGACTACCACGCAGGAATCAACTACACGCCCGTTTATAGCGTGATAGCAAGTGAAATAGCCAATCGGCGTAGGAACTTGACCGATATCGACTACATCTACGCCGCTTGCTTGTAATCCTTCTGACAATGCTGCAACCAGCATAGGCCCAGATAAACGGCCATCTCGACCAACGGCTATGGCCTCCCCACCGCGCTCAAGCACCTCACAGCCTAGCGCGTAACCGATATGGAAGGCCGTATCACGGTGTATGGTTTTGCCCACTATGCCGCGGATGTCATAAGCTTTAAATATAGAAGAGGAAATGGTCATATAGGAGTAGAAACGAAGTAAATTTGATGTTTGTGTAGCTAATAATATGCACTATCTTATCTTATCGTGGAAAAACCGCTTGCTATTTCTACTGCGCATTAGATAGAATCTCGGCCTTCGTCGGGGTGTAGCGCAGCCTGGTAGCGCATCTGCTTTGGGAGCAGAGGGTCGCATGTTCGAATCATGTCGCCCCGACCATTTTTTTCTTAGAACCTGTTTAAAGTCTTCCTTTTAACAGGCATGCCTGTTAGCCGTTTCTCCTTCCTTCAAATACGTATTACTGCGTTAGAGTCTCACTTCTGCTGGCTCACGTTGATACGCATAAAGAGTGTTTTTTAATACGCGCACGCCAGCGCGATATATAAAAGCAAATCTATCTCTTCCTATTTTCTCCTTCTGTGCTTCATATGGCTCCTGCCTCATTTTTTTGCTTATTATTGGGTGTGCTATTAAATTCTTGCGCGCAATTGCTTTTAAAAGTGGGAGCAAATGCAGTGGGGCATTTTGAATTTTCGCGTGCGAATATTCTGCCTATTGGATGGAAATTAATTACACAGGTGCCTTTGCTAGTAGGTTTAGGTTGCTATGGTCTAAGCGTTATCGTTTGGATAATGGGTTTATCGCGCGTAGAAGTAACGATTGCCTATCCTTTATTATCTCTGGGGTATGTGGTTAATGCCGTGTTGGCTTGGTATTTTTTAGGCGAAGTCTTAAGCATTCAGCGCCTGGTTGCTATTGGTATTATTTTAATCGGCGTGTATTTATTAGCGCGGAGTTAAAATCTAAAAAGTTGCCCACCATCAACCTACCTATAATTCCCCCATGTCCCCTCTTCCCTTCTTGCCTTTTGTTCGTCCTCATATTGATGAAGCCACTATTGCTGCGGTAGCAGAAGTTTTGCGCTCGGGTTGGATTACTACGGGTCCGCAAAATCAGCTTTTTGAAGCGGCGCTCTCTGAGTACTGTGGAGGTCGGCCTGTATGCACGTTTAATTCGGGCACAGCGACTATGGAGGTTGCGCTGCGTTTAGCAGGAGTGGGGCCAGGAGATGAGGTTATTACTACGCCTTTGTCTTGGGTTGCTACGAGCAATACGATTATTCAAGTAGGTGCCACACCTATTTTTGTGGATATTGACCCGCAAACCCGCAATATCGATTTGCAAGAAGTAGAGCGCGCTATTACGCCGCGCACTAAAGCGCTTATGCCTGTGGATCTTGCAGGTTTACCTGTGGATCGTGATCAGCTCTATACACTAGCTAAAACCTATAATCTGCGCGTTATTGAAGATGCAGCGCAAAGCTTTGGGGCATCGTGGAAGGGCCAGCGTATAGGAGCGATTGGGGATTTAGTCTCTTTTAGCTTTCATGCTAATAAAAATCTTACGTCCATCGAAGGGGGCGCGCTGATTTTACATACAGAAGAAGAAGCGATACTGGCTCGTAAGTATCGCTTGCAAGGTGTTACCCGCTCTGGTTTTGATGGAATGGAAGTCGATGTATTGGGTGGAAAATCCAATTTAACGGATGTAGCAGCGTGCGTGGGCTTGCATCAGTTACCCGGCCTACCGACAGTTACGGCCAAGCGCCAAGCATTGGCTAAACATTATTTTGCATGCTTTGAGCGCTTTGCGCAGCAGACTGATTTGCCTATTTGGAGTGCCATAGGTTTACCTCCAGCAGATTGGGCGCACAGTAACTGGCATATGTTTCAAATTGTGTTGCCGCTCGATATGCTCAGTATTACGCGCTCAGAATATATGGCACAACTCCATGCACGACAGATTGGAAGCGGGGTGCATTATCCGCCCATTCATTTATTTAAATTGTACCAAGCACGTGGCTTTAAGCCGGGCATGTATCCCCATGCTGAACGCATTGGCGCAGCTATTTTGACGCTGCCACTCTTTCCGGCCATGCAAGAGGAAGATGTGGAACGCGTGGTGGCTGCAGTATATGAAATTGCAGCACTGTATACTCGATAACACCAATAAGAACCCATTCAAGGCCTCCCAAAATAGGAATGTAAAGAAGGCTAACCAATTAGGAGTGTTTTCTGTGTCTTGCTTAGAACTGTCTGTAGTCATCCCGGTATATAACGAAGAATCAGGAATAGAGGCACTATTTAAGCGCCTCTATCCTGCGTTAGATGCGCTGGCACTGCCTTATGAGGTCATTTTTATTAATGATGGTAGCCAAGATAAAACGGGTCACCATCTCGCGGCGCAATTTGATCGCCGGCCTGAGGTTACCCGTGTATTGATGCTCAGTGGCAACTATGGCCAGCATATGGCGATATTGGCGGGTTTTAAAGCATCGCGTGGAGCATGTGTGGTAACGCTGGACGCAGATTTACAAAACCCACCAGAAGAAATCGGTAAGCTACTCGCCAAAATGCGCGAAGGCCATGATTATGTGGGAACCTGCCGACGTGAGCGGCAAGACAGCTTATGGAGGAAAAAAGCCTCTATATGGATGAATCGCCTGCGTGAAAAAATCACCCATATCAAGATGACAGACCAAGGCTGCATGCTACGTGCCTATAGCCGGTCTATCGTAGATACCATCAATCGCTGCGGGGAAAGTACGCCTTTTATTCCTGCGCTTGCCTATACCTTTGCCCATAACCCCGCTGAAATTGAAGTGGAGCATGAAGAACGATTTGCAGGGCAATCTAAGTATTCGCTCTACAGCCTTATTCGCTTAAATTTTGATTTGGTTACAGGATTTTCGGTTGCGCCTTTGCAATGGCTCTCTGTCATAGGAGGAGTGCTGTCGATTGGCTCTGCTGCCCTTTTTATTCTGCTATTAGTTCGCCGCTTTTTTATTGGCGCTGAGGTGTATGGCGTTTTCACACTCTTTGCGATTACGTTTTTTCTGCTTGGCGTTATTTTATTTGGTATGGGTTTACTGGGAGAATATATTGGCCGCATCTACCAGGAAGTGCGTGCCCGCCCCCGTTATTTGATAGCGCACACTCTTGAGCAGCTAACGCCTGCAGCGGATGAAAAGCATAAGTCGGTAAGCTTAGAGGACGAAAGCGCCTCAACGGTAACCAACCTACTATAAAACCTTGGAGCACCACACCATGACCGCCAGCGCTGTTGTTTTCGCCTATCACGATGTAGGCGTGCGCTGCTTACAAGTATTACAGGCATTCGGTATCGATATTGCTTTGGTAGTGACGCATGAAGACAATCCCAATGAAACATGCTGGTTTGAGTCTGTAGCCGACCTAGCCGCCGCGCAAGCATGGCCTGTGCAAAAACCGGTTAATGCGAATAGTCCCGCGCTTTTACAGGCTGTACAAGCTGCCTCTGCAGATTTTATTTTTTCTTTTTATTATCGGCAGATGCTTAGTCCTGAGATACTTGGCAGTGCTCGGCGCGGAGCCTTTAATATGCATGGCTCACTATTGCCGCATTACTGGGGCTGCGCACCGGTGAATTGGGCTATTTTGCATGGAGAAACGCAAATAGGAGCCACCTTGCACGAGATGACTGCCCGTCCGGACGCAGGTGCTATTATTGGGCAAACAGCGGTTCCTATCTTGCCAGACGATATTGCAAGCCAAGTTATGCAAAAAGTAACGCTTGCCGCTGAAATTACCTTATGGAAAGCCTTACCGGATCTGTTAGCAGACCGGGCTGAACGCTTGCCGAATGCCCTAGAAAAAGGGAGTTATTTTGGTCGACGCACGCCAGAAGACGGGCGCATTGACTGGCAAGCCCCAGCCCACATGGTATATAACTTAATACGCGCAGTCGCCCCTCCCTACCCAGGCGCTTTTACCGTAATAGGTTCGCACCGTTTTATCATCGCTGCAGCACGACTGGAAAAACGCATCCATTTAGGTGCAGCAGCTGTTGCTGGTCTAGCATCAGGCGATATGAAGCAAGTGGGTTTGCAGGTTCGAGACAACCATTTTGTCGGATGTTGCGCAGATGGCGGCGTTATTTTGATCCACACGCTTTTATATGAAGGCCAAGCCATTACGCCGGCCCGTTTTATAGAACTAACTCGTGCGAGTAAGGCCTAAATCACACTTAGGCCATTTTGCCCTTCTCGCACCATTATTTGCTTTATTTTTTTACCTACCCATTTTCATGAAAAAAATACTTATCCTCGGCGTGAATGGCTTTATTGGCCATCATCTATCCAAACGCATTTTAGAAACTACAGACTGGGAAGTCTTTGGTATGGATATGCAGACTGAACGCCTTGGCGATTTGTTAAATCATCCTCGCATGCATTTCTCAGAGGGCGATATCACCATCAATAAAGAATGGGTCGAATACAATATTCGTAAATGCGATGTCATTTTGCCCCTAGTGGCCATTGCTACACCTGCAACGTATGTGAAACAACCTCTGCGCGTTTTTGAATTGGATTTTGAAGCCAATTTACCTATTGTTCGCGCAGCGATGAAATATAAAAAACATTTGGTATTTCCGTCGACCTCTGAAGTCTACGGTATGTGTACCGATGCACAATTTGATCCTGAAGCGTCTTCTCTCGTGTATGGCCCCATTCAAAAATCCCGCTGGATTTATGCCTGCTCTAAGCAGCTTATGGATCGAGTTATTTGGGGATATGGCGCGCAAGAAGGGCTGAACTTCACCCTCTTTCGCCCCTTTAACTGGATTGGCGCAGGGCTGGATTCTATTTTTAGCCCTAAAGAAGGAAGCTCTCGCGTAGTCACGCAATTCCTTGGCGATATTGCACGTGGAAAATCTATTCAACTCGTAGATGGAGGAGCGCAAAAGCGCGCCTTTACCGATATCGATGACGGCATTGATGCATTGATGCGCATCATCGAAAACCCAGCAGGCATAGCCAGTCAGAAAATTTATAACATTGGCAACCCCAATAATAATTATTCGATTCGAGAGCTGGCTACCAGAATGCTCGATATAGCGCGTGAATTCCCTGAATATGCAAGCCGGCTGTCCAATACGCCTCTTATCGAAACCTCCTCGCAGCAATATTACGGAAACGGCTATCAAGACGTTCAGAACCGTGTGCCTAAAATTGATAATACGATGGCTGATTTAGACTGGAAACCAACCTTGGGTTTGGACGACACGCTACGTAAAATATTTGAAGCCTACCGCGGCCATATCGCTGAGATGAATGCATTAATAGAGAACTAAATTGGCTTATATTGCGCTCAAAATTGATGTAGATACGCTGGTTGGCACGCAAAAAGGCGTTCCTACGCTGCTCAAAAGCTTGGAGCAGGCACAGGCAGGGGCCACTTTTTTATTCAGCTTAGGGCCCGACCATACCGGATGGGCATTGCGCCGTATCTTTCGGCCTGGTTTTCTGCAAAAAGTATCCCGCACTTCTGTGCTCGAGCACTATGGCTTGCGCACGCTATTTAATGGCGTGCTATGGCCCGGCCCAGACATTGGCCGTAAAGCAAAAGCCCAGATGCAAGCCGTGCGCGATGCAGGATTTGAGTGCGGTGTACATGCGTGGGATCACGTCTATTGGCAAGACCATGTGCGTGAGCGTGATAGCAAATGGACCATGGCGCAAATGCATCAAAGCTACGCGCGCTTTTTAGAGATTTTTGGCACCCCGCCTACCACGCACGGCGCAGCAGGCTGGCAAATGAACGCAGCCGCTTTTTTACAGATTGATGCGTGGGGCCTCCCCTATTCTTCAGACGGGCGCGGAACAGGGCCCTACCGGCCTACCTTAAATGGCAAGCCTTTAGCACATGTACAGCTCCCCACCACCTTACCTACTTTTGATGAAATGCTAGGAGTGGATGGCGCAGATACTCGGCAAGTCGTGCAGCAATTGCTTGCAAAAACCGATCCTGCTGCAGGCAATACGCCCATGCATGACCACGTTTTCACATTACATGCAGAGTTGGAAGGACAAAAGCTCAATCCAGCTTTTGAAGATTTGCTTGCAGGCTGGCGTGCACAGGGGCATAAGCTGGTATCGTTGGCGGATTATTACGCCACCCTTACGCTCGATACCTTGCTAGAAGCACCCGTTACATGGGGAAGCGTGGCGGGACGATCTGGTGAGCTTATTGTGCAAGCTACCTGATCAGCCCATACTTCTAATAAAAATGTATCACCAATCCGGTATCGTACAATGCATTTTGATAAGAAAACCCACAAAGATGCGATATCTCAGGAGGAATCCATGCGACCATCTATAGCACTTAACCTGAACCGAAATGCTATACGCGAAGCGGTAAACCGTTTTCCAACGTCAAATCCTCGCATATTTGGCTCAGTACTTAGCGGCACTGATTTAGATGGAAGTGACCTTGATCTGTTAGTGGATGCGTTCCCTGGTGCAACGCTATTTGATCTTGGAGGCCTGCAGATTGAGCTAGAAGACCTGCTCGGCATCCACGTTGATTTGTTAACTCCAGGCGATCTGCCGCCAAAATTCCGTGCCCAAGTACTTTCACAAGCACAGCCAATATGAGTAAAAATCGCCTTCCTGATTATCTTGAGCATATCCAACAAGCTGCAACAGATGCTTGTAGCTTTGTTGAAGGTTTAAATAAAGAAGATTTCCTCGCAGATAAATGCACGCAGCAGGCACTCATCATGAGTCTTATCATCATCGGTGAGGCATCTACAAAAATAATGGATGGATACATCGAATTCACCCAAACTTACCCTGAAGTGCCGTGGCGTAGCATGCGAGGCATGCGCAACCGTATCACTCATGGTTATTTCGATATCAATCTTGATATGGTGTGGGACACCGTGCAGACTGCACTGCCCGCTTTACTAAAGCAATTGCTAACTATCCGTACTAATATAGGACGATAAAACCTGAAACGGCTTCTTACCTATTCAGGAGCCCGGCCTCTTTTTCGATTACTTTAGGAGTTCTCTACCATGGCCCTAGCGGTTAATGACACACTCAGTGATTGGACTGTCCCTTCTACCCTCGGAGATTTTTCTCTGTCTGCTTGCCTGAAAAAATCAGGTCAACGCTACCTCGTTATATATTTCTAATCGGCATAGGGGGCAGCCTTCTGAGGCTGCACCCCTGCCACACCACCCGGCA
>JASSUF010000107.1:0-8780 GCA_031963365.1 Mycoavidus cysteinexigens | reverse complement strand
CATAAATAGCGTAATTTTTTGTAAGGAAGTGTGCTGTGGCCCATGCTATTTTGTTTGATACGCTTAAATATACTGAAACTCTTATGGAAGCAGGTGTGCCAGCAAAACAGGCTAAAGCTCAGGCTGTAGCATTGCTTGAATCGCATGAGACAGCAGATCTAGCGACTAAATCTGATCTGGAAAAATTGGAAATAAGACTGGATAGTCGGTTTGACTCTATAGATGTCAAATTTTCAGCAATAACGTGGGTGCTTGGTATGGTGGCAGCGGGCATTGTCGCATTAGTTGTCAAAACTTTCTTTTGAAAGAAACTTCCTTTGCCAAAATTCCCACCCATCCTCGGTGAGAATTTTTTTAGCCATTGTTGAAATAGGTAATACTCAAACTCATTAAATACAAGCTTGAAAAATTACCGGCCAAACGGGATATTGAGCAAAATACGTATGCGTGCCAGACTGTGCATATAACTCCTCATTTATCGCGAAAATAGGGTGAGGATATTAAATTTTGCATAAATAGCGTAATTTTTTGTAAGGAAGTGTGCTGTGGCCCATGCTATTTTGTTCGATACACTTAAATATACTGAAACACTTATGGAAGCAGGTGTGCCAGCGAAACAAGCCAAAGCTCAGGCTACAGCGTTGCTTGAATCACATGAAACGGCGGATCTAGCAACTAGGTCCGATCTGGAAAAATTGGAAATAAGATTGGATAGCCGGTTCGTAACGCTGGATGGGCGTCTTGCCTCTATGGAAAAAACTATAGATGTCAAATTTTCAGCAATGACTTGGGTGCTTGGTATGGTGGTAGCGGGCATTGCCACATTAGTTGTGAAAACTTTCTTCTGAAAAAATATTCTTATCCCAAGATATCAGCTCACCTAAGATGCTTGTATAAAACAAGTTTGTGTGAGGATATTAAATTTGCATAAATAGCGTAATTTTTTGTAAGGAAATATGCCGTGGCCCATGCTATTTTGTTCGATACACTTAAATATACTGAAACACTTATGGAAGCAGGTGTGCCAGCGAAGCAAGCCAAAGCTCAGGCTACAGCATTGCTTGAATCACATGAAACAGCGGATTTAGCCACTAGATCCGATTTAGAAAAATTAGATATCAAGTTGACCGGGTGCTTTGCCTCCATAGAAAAAATTATAGATGTCAAATTTTCAGCAATAACTTGGGTGCTTGGTATGGTGGTAGCGGGCGTTGTCACATTAGTTGTCAAAACTTTCTTCTGAAAGAAGCCTTCTTTTATTAGTCATTTATGCAGCCATACCCAGGTCATAGCCAAAATTCTTGCGTGTATGCGCTTGCTCCAAACTATAGTGGTAAAACGACTCAGCAGGCACTAGTGTTACTTTCTTATGTGTGTTTTTTGTATCGATTTTTAAACTAATTTGCCATTTGATAAAGCTACCCGTTTGACATGGCAGAGCATGATCATAGGCGTGATGCAAAACCGCCTCTATATGGCGTTCAAAGGCAATGTTTAACTTTATGCTGCCATCAAGACACCTATCGAGATAAAAAGTACATGCCCTGCGCCCTCTGTCTAAAAGTTGGATGCTTCCCAATCTAGGTAGAGAAAATATGCCTGAAGCACTAAGATGCATGTCAATAAACAAAGAAGACTGTGTGAAGAAATGAGATAAAAATACTAATTCACTTTTATTTTCTTTATATTCATCATAATAATTACAAAAATCCTGTAGTTTACAAGCAAGGATATGTCTGGACTCTCTTAATGAGCTAGATACATTAAGAGCAGTGTCTGTATTTTGAAAATTGTATTCCTCTCCATTAATAGAAACACACTGCACCAGATTTCTTTCATTATCTTTTACGAATAATTCTGATATTTTAAGCGTGGGACTGGTCTCTAGAGGTAGCGTGGAGATGTTTGAATCATTATTAAAAATGCATTCTACATCATCAATAATTTCTGCTGAGATAGAGTCTTTTAATATTCTATAATTTTCATCCTCATTTTTTGGAAGGTCCACATGAAAATATTCTTGGATAACTTCTTTATAATTTTCCAAAATAGAAAGGGCATCTAGTTCTGCAGGTGCCGTGTATAGTGGCTGTGCTTGTAATTTTATAGTATCGAGAACAGACATCGTAGGAAGAGAAAAGCAGCTTGATAAAGCACGGAGCAGGGCACTTTTTTGAGGGTGGTTTTCTTTTATTAAGTCGCTGACTCTGAGCAGAGAGTGGTGTAGATTTTTAAATGCATCTGAGTCTAAGGCTGAAAATAAGATATTTTTTTCCTCTGTCTCGAGTGTATCAATAGCTTGAGCAATATCTTGTTGTGATGAAAATAAAGCATTGAAAGAAGCTATGGTTTCGCGTGCGTCTGCTTGTAATATACTTTTATATAATCGATTAGCCTGGAGTTTGCAAAAGGGTTTTAAAGCATTGCTCCGTGTGTCAGCCGTATTTTCTGTATTATCGATTAGAATAGGTTTTTTTATATTAGGGTGGCCTAGGTTATCGTGTTCTTGAATATAAGTAAAAATATTATTTAACTGTGAGATAAATGGGAAAAATAAAATGGAATATACGGTGTTAAGTATATTTTTTATGAGTTGAACTATTTGAAAAGAAGGAGTTTCCTCTGCAGAGGCGTTATCGCGATCATTTATGTTTAAATGGCTGAAGACATATTGAATTTCGCCGTCAATGAATTGACTTAAAGCCGATGCAGGCCACTTTGGTGTGGAGGTGTGGATTGCTTTGTCTAATGAGGCGTGCAGCCGACTATATATTGCTGTATGGCGGTGTTGGTTCCAGATTGGATTCTGAGGCAAGGAAAGAGGTGTTTGATCAGCAGTTTTACGCGCTTCTATGTAATCCGTTTCATAGGGATTAAAGCGGGCTGCGGCACTGGCTCCCCACAATTTGGTTAGCACTGCTTTAAGTTGTTGTAGGTTGTGCTCCAGGTGTTCTTTGGCCTGCTCAAAATTTGCGGCTTTTTGTTCAGCTTGAGCCTCTAATTCTTGTAAGTAATGATGTTGCCGTAAATATCGGTGTAGCTGTATCACGCGTTCACGATACATTTGATTTTCATGTATTCGTTCGCCATCAGGCCTTTTTATCTCAGACTCATCGATTTTTTTCATGCCCAAAGTATGCGCCCACCTCTGGATGCATATATCTATTTGTTTGAGACCGGCATCGGGTAGATAGTCAAAGAGATGTTGGGGGAGCAGCTTATTTTTACGATATAGAAAATGGGCGATGGAGGCTGCAGCGCGCTCCAAGTTAGCGGCAGCAGCAGAATCTTTTCCTGCTTGTGCAGAATCAATAAATACAAGTCTAAGCGTTTCTTTATCTTGATATTCTGCTTGAGCGGCTTTGCGACTCCATATTTCAGCAATTAATTTTTCATAAAAGTAGGGCACCCCCCACGTATTAAGCAACTGTGTTTCAAGCGAGGACTGTAGCCAGTAATAGAGTGTTTCGAGTACAGAAGTATGAATGGTATGTAGAGCAGGAGTAAAAGTGTGCGTGGAGGATTGTTGTACTAATAAGCGCAGCCAATTTTGCTGTAGCGCAGAGGGCATCTGTCCTATCTCTTTAACAAGCATTTCGATACATGCAGCAGATTGCAATACATTGAGCAGCTTGGTTTGCTCATCAATGGCGAGCCCAGACCAGCATGTTTGAAGAAAATTAGCGTGTTCAGAATAATTGGTTTGCGTAGGTTTTGCGTTTCGGAGAGCGTTTTCTACAGCAAGAAATGTATCGTTGAGCTCGATAAAGCGGACATTGAATAGAAGCTTCGACGCATGGGTATAGTTTTTTGCAGGAGCAGGGGGAATGAGTTCGCTAAGTAGCTTTAGCAGCGCAGTGCCTTCTTTTTTATATGCTTCGAAAGAAGCGTGCGAGACAGTATGCTTGGTTGTTGAAAATCGCGTTACCCAGCGCGTACGCTGCAAAATATCTGCGCAAGTGAAAGAAGGAGGAGAGAGCCGAGTCAACATGAAGTCGAAGAAAAAATTCTGTTTGAATAGAGGAGAACCAGATCAGCACACGGTGTCTGTTAGATACAGTGTGCTGATCTGACGGCCTTATTCCAAACTGAATTTTCGGCTTTTAATGTCTATTTTGGCCTAAAAACGGCTATTTTTGAGCAAGTCCTTATGTTTTGAGCAATATGTAAGGTATCTCTTTTTGCCTTTACGCTAAATTATCCATAGGGATGCCGGAGAAACTGCTGGCAGATCCACTGCTCGAAGTAGAGCGATGAGGTACACCAAATCTGCGCGGCGTTTTTGAAAAAGTATTTGTGTGAATAGGCGTATCTACTAAAGTATTTAAACTAGACTGACTAGAATTTGTTTCCGGCTGCATTGCAGTTTCTTGGTGCTGACTGCTGGTATCTATCGGCAGCGAAACTTCTTCATTGTTGTAATGATAAGAAGACTCTGCAGGCAAGATAGTTATTCTTTTAAGATCATTGTTTTTGTTAATTTTTAACGCTATTTCCACGTGAATGGAATTGCCACGTTTATCGGTTTGAGCATGCTCTTCCAAATGAAACGTTTTGTTTTCCTCATGTGCTTCATCATATTTAAAAGAGGTAATTAATTTTATACCATCCTTTTCTCTACTAAAGAAATAATTGCATGATTTTTGTATTTCTTTTGTGGAAGGCGTTTTTCCTTTTAACATGAACAGAGGAAGTACTTGTTTATCCATCAAATATTTCTGGATAGAAGAAGACGCGCCCAGGATTTCAGATATTAATAAAAATTCGTCCCGATTGTCAAAGAAATAACTAGAATGATCACAAAAATCTTGTAGCTTGGAAATCAGTGTGTGTTTTTTAGTATAGTCAGAATGCGAATTTTTATAATCATTTTCATTGAAAGATACGGAGGGGAAAATATTCTCCTCGCTATGTTGCTTAAATAATTTTGATATGAGAATTCTTTTGTCGGTCTTTAGATAGGTCGTGCAAGAATTATCATCCTCTTTCTCATTTTCTTCATAATTTTTAAGAGGTTCAAAAGCCATCCGGTCGATTATATCGTTTTGGTTCAACATCGTTTCTAAGTCTTCAATAATCTCTTTGCCGAGAAGATTTTTTGCTATCGAATGCTGATTTTCTTCTGCATCTGAAAGCTGAGTAGAAAGAGGCAGCTTAATAATTTCAGAGGCATTTGATATATCATTCTGTGCAATTTTACCGTTTTCTGATGGGAGATCTTTTAATTGTAAATCTAGCGGAGCTTCTTCAGAAGAAGGGTGTATTTTTCCGCTGAAATGCTGAAGATGGCCCAAGATTGACTGTATGTAGCTAATGCAAGTAGCCCATGCAATGTCATACAGATTTTTAAATGCCTGCTGTATAGCTTGAAGCGCATTGAGCAATGAAGAGAGAGTGGCCTTAAATACGGAGTCTGTAGTTGGTAGCTTGTTTGCAATAGTATTTTCTGGAACAGAAATGCTATTGCTTAGTTGAGGGGCTGTAAACTCTGCTTGTAGGCGAGCCAGAGCACGTTGATCTTCCTCAGGGAGTACTTTTAATAATTCATGCGCAGTTGTTTTTAACTTGGCGTCAGAAAGGACATATTGAATTTCACCATGGACAAATTGGCTCCATAGCGATACAGGCCATGCTAAAAGAGACGAGTTTATCCTATCGGCATTATTTACTAGCGCAAATGTGTTTTGTAATCGGCTATGGATTTCTAAAATTTCCCTGTCATTCGACAATTTTTTCGCGGAACTTCCTTGCTTATTGCTAATAATATTATTTACCTGCCAGGCAATAATTTTATCAGAATCAAAACATTGTTCAGCACCAGCTTCCCATAGCTCTGTAAGCGCAGTTTTAAATTGCTGTAAGCTTTGCTGTAGGTTAGCCTCATGGTCTTGAAGTGAAATACTATGTTGAGGTGAATTTAAAAATGCATAGCAAGCTTTTTTGAATGCTTTCGCTTCTTCTATCGCTTCAGTTTCTAGTTTTTTTAGGTGGCGGTGTTGGTATATAGATTGATACAACTCTATAAGACGTTCTTGATAATGCTGATGCGAGACAAAAGACTCTTTGTCAACTTTTAATGTTGTAGATGCATTAGTTTTCTGCTTCTGCGGTATTTTGAAAAAAGCTGCTATTTCCGGTCTTAAAGCTTGAAGCAACGCTGGCATACCTAAGATTTCACCCCATTCTGCCATGCACCGATATATTTGTTGGAGGCAGTCGTCAGGCAAATCATAAAAAAGATAAGCTGGAAGTACGTTGTTTTTGCTATATAAGAAATCTACGATGGAGTCTGCTGCTAATTCAGCAGTTTCGCGTGTAGATTCGCCTGGAGAGGGAGGAATATGTCCAGACAGTTCACGAGCCATCGTGATTCGATGCTTTTCTTTTATCTCAGCTGCTTTATCTTCCCAATTTTTATCCTCTTTTTTAGCCTCAAAAATTGGTATCGTACTGCATGCAAATGGGACTAGTAGTTCTGCTATGTTCTTATTGGCAAACTCAACTTGGGATGTGCATTCAAATATTTTGCGTAAATATGTGAGTTCACCATTGATAAATGGTGAGCAGCAATCCTTAATAAAAGAAGAAAATTCAGCGTAATCAAAATTCGCTGAATCTGTGGCGGCAGTTTCTTCCTTGGATGCAGCGATTGCCGACATTTGTTTTCCAGATACAGCTAAAAAACTCTCGGCAATTTCTTCAAATTCTCCCTTTATGCGTTCGCATGTCTTAGATAATTCGGGGATCTTAGAAAATTCTTCTTCTGCTTGGTTAAATTTTGTGCGTGCTTGCTCAAATTCTTCTTTTGCTGGGTTAAATTTTGTGCTTGCTTGCTTAAATTCTTCTTTTGCTTGGTTAAATTTTGTGAGTGCTTGCTTAAATTCTTCTTTTGCTTGATTAAATTTTGTGCGTGCTTGCTCAAATTCTTCGCATGCTCGCTTAAATTCTTCAGGCGTAGTTTTATTAATGATTTCTGAGTAAGTATCTGTCAGCTTATGCAGTCTTTTTAAGTATGTATGTCCTTGAATTGAACGGCTTCTCGAACAAGAGTCCTCTACTTTTTTATTTGTCTGGGTGGCTATTTTTGATACTGTTTTCCCAAGCTCGGATTGAGTGAAACCACTATAGGCTTGTTTGGCTTCAGCGGTGGTTTTGCTAACCAATTCTGAACAGGTATCTTTAAGTTTTTGCTCTGCTTGGGTCGTCACTTCTAATGCTTTCTGCCCAAGCTCTGACTCTTTCAAGCGCAATGCAGCGTCATCTACAAATTTGGACATGGAGCTTGCCAAGTCCTTTGTAAAGGAGGAGGAGACGGAAGAAAGTGAGCTGAGGAACGGCATAGAGTGGCAAGAAGTGAGTTGAGCAGCGCGTATAAGAGAGCATATTGGGTGCTCTACACGGATGCTGAGTGATTCACGAGCAAGTGCCACATAGTCTGTGCAATTGCGCACAGCAGATGATTGCTTAATGGCAAGTTGCTATGTAAATAGGTGTTAGACCTTATTTTTTTCATCTTATAGTAAAGATGTAAAATCTGCAATTTATTTGAGACAGATCTTTGGCGGATTGTAAAATAGCACACTATCCATGCTATTTTATGAACAGATAGGGTGATGAAATTGCGCGCAGGCCATATCTACAAGCGCATCCCACGAAAGCTCTCGTTATAATTGCATCTTTTTGTGCCCATTCCATGAATGACCGACAAGACGATTTGCCGGAAGACGGCCCTCGCGAGCTTTTTATTCAAGGCGTGACGGTGGCTGGTGATAAATTCCGGCCTAGTGACTGGGCTGAACGTCTATGTGGAGTGATGTCACGTTTTGGCCCAGGGGCGAATGGACCTAATGCAAAGTTGAAGTATTCGCGCTACGTTAGGCCTGTTTTATTGGGGGGGCATAAATGCGTAGTTATGGATGAGCGCTTGCATGATATCGAACCTATTGCCTTTGAGTTTGTGATGCGATTTGCTAGCGACAATAACTTAGTGGTTACGCAGGGATGTTTTTTGAAGACGGATAAATAGATTTAAGGTTTGCAGAGGTGGGTCTTATTTATTTTCTGCAAAATAAAAAAGCTGCATTGAATAGACTCCAAAGGAGCTCTAGTTCAATGCAGCTTTTTTATTAGATTCGCATCAAGTGAGTCGTGCAAGACTTCCGGCAATTAATTGCTTGCAGGAGTCGCGCCGCTGACCTGAAGTGCAACCTTTTTAATAGCAGCAGCAAGGCGGCTTTTATGGCGGGCCGCTTTGTTTTTATGGACTATTTTTTTATCCGCAATGATATCTAGGGTTTTGCTAGATGCTTTGAAGACTAGACTAGCTTGCGCAGCATCGCCCCCGGCGATTGCTTTACGAACCGCTTTGATCGCGGTGCGGAATTTGGAACGTAGTCCAGAGTTATGCGCATTGGTCTTGACGGTTTGTCGAGCGCGTTTGCGTGCTTGAGGAGAATTTGCCATGAAATACCATTCCTGTTGAATAAAGGTGTGCAGTAGAGCGCAATCGAAAAAGCGTGCAGCCTGGGCGATACGAATTCGGCGCAAAGCACTCTTGCTACCTAAGCTTTGGCGAAGTAAAAGCCTTGACTGGCTGACCAAAACCAAAAGGTGAAATCGTAAAAAGGCGAGGATTATAACAAGGTATACGCAATATGTAGAAAATTTGATGACTTTGTTGCATACCGCATGGGAATACTTTAGGTGCAAGTGCGTCGTTGGTCACTACCAGGGCCACCTCATTATAAAACCGTAGATTAGCTTATGATTCAAGTTTTATG
>JASSUF010000106.1:0-8807 GCA_031963365.1 Mycoavidus cysteinexigens | reverse complement strand
TTATTTACTGCTCTATCATATGACTTCTTGCACACAAAAATTCTGACAGGCTCGGCTCCATATCAAATATTCCGCCTTCTGCTAGCCCATCACCGTCGCTCCCTTTTTTGCCTCCTCCTCCTTATAGCGAAAAACCACCGGCATCTGTTTCGCCCCCTGCTACTCCAGCGGGCCGTCCTGTTGCTGAGGCAGGCTCTCCTATTTATCAGGCAAGACCTCTATCATCCTCGCCGCCTGCTCCTAAAGCGGGCCTTCCATTTCCATCAAACAATCCATACAACCCATCTTCTGCTGCTCCTCAAGCAGGCGGTCCATCAACCAATCCATTCAACCGATATTCTGCTGCTCCTCAAGCAGACCGTCCTGTTTATCAGGCAAGACCTCCATTATTTAGCTCGAACCAATATCCTCTTGCTCCTGCTAATATAAATGCTGCCAGACCGCGCCCGGCACTCCCTCCCACTTTTCGGCAATCCGAAGCTGTTCCCCGTTCTTTACCTGTCGGTACTGTATCCACCCATCATGCTATTCCTTCAACAGCAGTTGTGCTTCAGCCCATAAGTGCAAATGGGTCTCCAGGTATTCCTCAAAAAGATTTAAAAGGTGACGTAGATATTAAAAACCAAGAGGAGACAAAAAAATTGATCGATCAGCTAAATGAGGAGACATTAAAAGACAAACCAGATTTTGTAAAGGCTAGAGCTCTATATATGGAATTGTTGGAAAAAGAAGGTCTTACTGAAAAACAGAAAGAAGAGAAAACAGAATTTGGTAAATCATTGAAATTATTGCTTGATAAGGTCAACGCTTCACCGGAAATGCACGACGTTAAATGGATCCAGGTCGTCGGCGATCTAGTCAATCTAAAAGATGGTAGCGAATATAATATAGATTCACTAAAGAAATTGAAGAATGAGCTTGAGGCTAACCCAGAAAAGTATGGAGCATTCGCATCCAGTATAATTGAAAATTGCGAGAAGGGTATAAAAGAGAGGGCAGGAAATTTGATTGATAAACTAGAGGGTGAGAAATTAATGCCTCGCAAAAATTTTGTAAACATTAGAAATCTGTATATGGAACTGCCAAAACAAGAAGATCTTACTGAAAAACAGAAAGCAAAGCAAAAAGAATTTGGGGATTTACTGAAATTATTGCTTGATGATATCAACGCTTCACCGAGATATTATAGCGTTTCATGGAGACATGTCATCGGCGATCTAGCGGGTAAAAACCCTAATATAGATTCTCTAAAAAAATTGAAAAATGACCTTGAAGTTAATCCGCAAAAATACGGAGTATTAGCATCCGGAATGATTCCAAATTGCGATAGGGGTATTAAAGAGGAAGAAGAAAAAAGTAATTTTTTTGAAAAGGTCAGTAAATTTGAAAAACTTTTGAATCCATCAACAGAAGAGTATAAGTCTCTACAAAAGGAACATGCCCGTATAAAAATAAAGACTGGTCATGGAGACTCGAAAGAAAGCCTTGATGAAGCAATGCAAAGAGCAGACGCCGTGATGAAGCAACAAAAAGAGCAAACGCAAAATTGAGCGTGCAGTAAATTTAAAAAAACGGATGCACGGAAAGTGCGTGATAGTTTAGTACTTGCGTTAACGGATCGGATTAATAAAGATAAACGGATCAATGATGATAAATTAAGCGAAAAAATTGCCCATCCTTTATAATAGTCGTTATGGCTTCTAATTTCTTCTCTAAACCCTCGCGGCATTGCTCTGCAGCGCTTATTGCTTTAAGCATTGTGGGCCTTTTTATGCCTGCATCCGGATGGGCGCAGCCGGTAAATTTGTCTGAAAGGCAAGCACAGTTAGAGGCCCAAGAAGCACAGCTCAAGCATCAATACACGCATGCCGCGCGCGCGTGTTATAGCCGTTTTTTCGTTAATCAATGCTTAGCAAAAGTAGATATGCATTATCGGCAAGAAAAAGCGATATTACGTGCAGAACAGTTGGTATTCGAAGAGGAAACGCGGGCACAACGTGTGCGAGACCGAAGTGAGAGAGAAAGGCTAAAACGTCCTGCCGGAATGAAACAGCAGGCCCCTACTTCTTCTGAAGGCAAACCGCTATATGTTGCCAAAAGGCCCCACCATGAACGGTCCTCTTCCAGCGCATATCCACTCTCCCAAATACAGGCGCGTGAGCAACTTACTCGGGAAGCAAAGAGGCGGGCAGAGAATGTTCGACGGTTTGAGGCCAAACAGCTGGCGGCAGAACGGCATCGTCTTCTTCTCGAGCGGCGCCGTGAGGCACGTAAACACAACAAAGCAGCGCCTCCTGCTAGGCAAACTGATAGCAAAACTGTGCCAAAAGTCGTTTCTCCTTCATAGGCATGCACAACATTTCTCCCCCTCCCGATAATGAACTCGATGCGCATTTAGACATGGAGCGGTCTGCCACGCTTGAGCAAATTTTTGCAGAGCAGGGCCTATTGGCGCGCTCGATTCCAGGTTATCGGGTGCGTGCTTCGCAGATGAAAATGGCGCGTGCGGTGGCAGCCACTATGCAGCATGCACAGATGCTGCATCAGTTATATGAGCAAGATCCTGATAAAAAATTGGCTGCTTCACGTCCCCGCACACAAAATGCTTCTGCTGCTAAAAAGGTTCCCAATGCCGCTACTGAGCAGCCCCCACTGAGTGCAGAGCTTAGCGCTTGCACCTTGCTTGCTGAAGCAGGCACAGGCACGGGTAAAACCTTTGCATACTTAGCCCCTGCGCTTTTATGGGGCGGCAAGGTGATGGTGTCCACCGCTACGCGTCATTTGCAAGATCAGCTTTTTTATCGCGATATCCCAACGCTTCGCCAAGCGCTTGCAGTGCCTTCTGTTATCGCCTTACTAAAGGGGAGGGCAAATTATGTGTGTCATTACCATTTGGAGCGCACCGTAGAAAGTGGGCAGTTTGCTTCAAAGCAAGAAGTAGGGCATTTACAAAAAATTCAGCGCTTTATAAAAACGACGGTGCGAGGTGATGTCTCGGAATTAGCTGGTGTACCGGAAAATGCGTCCATATGGGCGAAGGTTACGTCTACACGTGAGAATTGTTTGGGGCAGGAATGCCCACACTATAAGCCGTGCTTCGTTATGCGCGCGCGCCGTGAGGCGCAGCAGGCTGACGTGGTAGTGGTCAATCATGCTTTATTTTTTGCAGATGTGATGTTGCGTGATACAGGCGCCAGCGAATTGCTACCCAGTGTGAATACGGTGATTTTTGATGAAGCACACCAACTTCCTGAAATAGCGACTAACTTTTTAGGTGAGACTTTTTCTAGCCATCAATGTATTGAATTTGCGCGAGAAGTTTTGTTGCAAGGCGTGCAGCATGCTCCTGAGGCAATCGACTGGGCTGAGCAAACAAGCGCATTGGAGCGCGCAGCCCGAGCATTGCGTTTGGCATTTGACAAAGAAGTGCGTGTGGCTATGCATGAGTTAGATGCTGCACATCCACTCTATCCAGCACTCCAATCTATTGATACAGCGCTGGAAGTTTTACGTACGAGTCTGGAATCGCAGGCATCGCGTGGTGAAGAGCTTGAACACTGCGTACAACGTAGTCAGGAATTGCAAGCGAGTTTGCGTGGCTTTTATGCATCTATACCAGTCGCTAGCACGCAGAAGGCTTCTTCTTCGGTATCTAATCATGCCGCACCCACACCGGATGCGGTTGTGCGATGGCTTGAAGTATTCACGCACACCGTGCAGCTTCATGCCACCCCTCTGTCTATTGCCCCGCTTTTTATAGGACAGCTGCAAGAAGGCCCACGTGCATGGATTTTGACGTCGGCTACGCTGTCGGTGCGTGGTGATTTTAGTCACTACGCTAGACAGTTGGGCTTGGATGCAAAGCGTTCCTTAAGCGTACCCAGCCCTTTCGCTTACCAGGAACAAGCGCTGTTATATGTACCGCAAGGTTTGCCTGAACCTGCTGCGCCTCATTTTATGGATGCAGTGGTCGAGGCGGCGCTACCTGTACTTCAATCTGCCGAGGCTTCTGGTGGAGGAGTGTTTTTTCTATGCACGACCCTGCGAGCAGTAGAGCAAGCTGCGCAGCAACTTTCTCGGCTGATGGAGGAGGGTGCTTTAAAAGGTCCTATTTGGGTTCAAGGGCGTGCAAGCCGCACAGAATTACTGGAGCGTTTTCGCACGCACAGCCCCAGCATTTTGATCGGCAGCCAGAGTTTTTGGGAGGGAGTGGATATGCCAGGCGATGCTCTATCGCTGGTGATTATTGACAAACTTCCTTTCGCCCCGCCTGGTGACCCTGTATTAGCTGCACGCCTTGCTGCCCTTGCGCAAAAAGGCGAAAAACCTTTCTTCACCTACCAAATACCCCAGGCTGTCATAGCGCTAAAGCAAGGAGCTGGGCGACTCATTCGTTCAGAGACAGATTGCGGTGTGCTGATGATCTGCGACCCCCGTTTGACTGATAAGCCTTATGGTCGACGCATTTGGCAAAGCCTCCCCCCTTTTAAACGCACCAGAGAGCTCGATGTAGTGCGTGCATTTCTCTCGTAGCAATTATTTCGTTTAACCATACTTTTTTTCTGAAGAAAAAAAGTATGGTCTGATGTGCTTTCTACAATACATATAAAAATACGTACAGAGTGGTTTTAAAATTAAATATAAATAATATATATTAATACATAAATTTTAATGGGAGTGCAATACTTATGGACCATTTCAATGGAAATTCCCAGAGGATGCTTTCTCCTGTTCAAAATCAGGCATATCAATACCCCTATGGAGGGAGGCAACAAAATCAATGTCCCTATGGAGGGAGGCAACAAAATACTTATCTTAATCCGCATCCCTCATTAAATAATTTTCCTAGATATTATAATAATACTTATTCCAATGTATTTTGCCAAAAACCCTCTTTTTTTGGCGGATTGTTCGGTAGTATGCCATGCATTTTTTGTGGAGGAGGCGCATTCAATTTCTTAATCTCCTGCCTGTCTCATCTGGAAAATGATTTGCGCAATATTATGTACAATAATATTGCGCAGCCACCAATAAGTATGCCTGATCCTGTAGCATATCCTCCTCTCTATAATTCTAATATTCCCCAGTCTATGTATCCGGTGAGGAATATGCATACTCCATCCGCACCTTCACTCCAAAATTTCACTGCGCATAATGGGCCATCACCCACTTTGCAAAGTCCATCTAATGTAGAAAAGCAATTTGATGAACATAAATATGTTGAAGAGCTCCTAAATAGTGAGCCTACAATAGTATTGGAGAAATATATAGAGTTATTGCGTAAATATGAGGAAATAGAAAATCTTCCTGAAGAAAATAGAGATAAAAAAGAGATTGAAAATAAAGTAATTTCAATGAGTATGTGCTTTGAGTCAATTTATTCAGTGCTGCAAAATCCTCTTGGTGAGTTGAGTTTTAAAGAGTCTCCTGAGAAATTTATAGAGGGGATTATAGGTAAAATACAAGAAAATCCAGATGGTAATGAGGGTTTATTTTATGGTGCTGTGTTGAGGTGGGCAAGGACTGAGAAAGAAAATCCTAAAGCGTTTGAAATGTTACGTAAAATTAATGAAAATAATTCTGAAAGCAATGAAAAAAAGAGTGAGTAATAATAAAGTCTTATATAGGATTATTTCTAAATAATTGATTTTACGCATATCATAGAACGGCGAGTTGTTGATAGGCATAGCGAAAATATTAAACGCAGGTGGTGCGCATGTTGGGGTTCGTACCTCACCACCAACCAATGGCATTCGGTTAATTGTTGAGCAGTGCATAGTTTGCGCACCTTCACCAAAAAATTCAACGGTTCTTCACGCTCCACTCTGAGCGGTCCTTTAGATAATGAGTGAAAAATAACTATCTAAAATGCTAACCGAATGCCATTGCACCACCAACCTACCGAGATGCCTATGTAAAATGGCTTTATCAAACTCTACCAACCACAAAAAAAGCAAAGGACGGTAGGTTGGTGGTGAGGTACGAACCCCAACATGCGCACCACGGTCTTCTTGAATGCCTGCGTAAAATCAGTTAATAAATTTATTGTAAGTAAAGTTTAGGGAGTGGAATGCAATGTCAAAATTAAAGGCTGACATTGCATTTCGCATGACGATATTTTTTTTCTGAATGGAGTGGGGTACAGTTTAAAAGTTCATATAATTGAATATATGGCTGCATCTATCCAGTTGTGTTGTAAAAATTGCATGGACTGCGATTTAAAGTTATATATGAGAATATAATTGGGTTATTTTTGATATGAAAGCCTTATTTAAAATAATAGCGCATTTATCGCCTTGGAATAAAAATTCCTCTACATTTTCTATTAAAAATAATGAAAAATATAAAGCATCTTTGATAAATTCTAGAGGCATAGCAAGTTTGCCTAAAAAAAATACATCGAACCAGAAAAATTTTCATGCGCAATATTTAGAAAAAGCTCTGCCGAGCCTACCATTTGAAAATGGCAACAAGTTCAAAAGTTTTTATTTTGAGAGTAATGAGGCATCATTTAAAGATGAATGTATGGCTGAATTAAATGGTATTGGTAAGTTAAAAAGCGATCAAAAAGAAGAGAAAAAATATCCTCTTCGCTCAGAGAGCATATATAGTGAGAATAATTTATTTTTCGAAAGTATAGTTGAGCCAGGATATGATCGAAAAATGCCAATTAATTTGGATGAACTTGTTTATGAACCTAAGCATGACATAGACACTGGGAAACCTAAAAAATACTAAAATAATATGGTAAAAGATTTTCCCTAACGCAACAAAGTATCAGAAGGCGCCTCATGAAATTCCTTGCGGTAGCTATTTACCAATGTGGAGCGGTTTTGAACGCCCCATTTTTCTGCCACATCTGCAATCGATATCCCACTTTCATTTAATAATGCACTACGTATGCGTTCCATGCGCTGGCGGCGAATAACCTCTGTGGGAGAGAGGCCAACATGGGTTTTGAACGTCAACTGTAAGGCGCGCTCGGTTACACCGATATGCGCAGCCACTTCGCGTACAGATAAATCAGCGCGACTTAGATTATCGATAAGATAGTTATAAGCACGTCGATATTTACCAGGCAGGCGAGCTGAGAAATCGTCTGACGGGGCAGCCGTTTTGATGTTATTGCGTTTGGGCTGACGAAAGTCGGGTGGAAGGGTGAAAGTGCGCATCGATTGCATGGAAAGTAGTGCATAGCGGCTGTAATGGTTTAGTGCTTCATCCAGACGACCGGTTTGTTGCGCGGTTTTAGCCAAGCAGTAAAAATATTCAAAATTATTGCGAATCGATGCGTATTGGGCTTGGCCTTGGCCAAAATGATTCAGATCCAATGAGTTTTGAGCGAGGCGCGATGCATCTGCTGCTAGCGCTGCCAGCGCAATTTCAATGCGCAATGCTTGTTGATAGTGCTCAAGCTCTGCACCCATGGCCCAACTTAAATGGTTTTGTAATCGCTCAGCTGCTGCAAAATTGCCTGTAGATAGATGGCGAAGTTGTAATAGATACTGAATACGTTGACGCAAGAGACGCGGCATGGCATCGATATCTCCGTAATGACCCAAAGGGGGGGCCATAAAATTAGCTAAGCATACTTGCGAGAAAATATGATCTGAAAAACGCGGAGACTGGCGCAATGTGTATTGTGTGGTGAAGTCAATGCGTATTGCATTAGCGAGTTGCTGCCATGTTTCTCCGCCGTCTTGGCGTGCTAGCAAGACCATTTCATCTAAATACTGCCAAGCTTCATTGAAATATCCTTGTGCATGTAAGATAAAAATAACGCCACATAGCGCTTCAAGCCGGCTAGATACGGCTAGATCATGCTCGGTAAGTAAGCGGGTAAAACAACTCAAAGCCGTACTGGGGCGATTGAGAAAAAATGCTTGCCATCCAGTATTGCGACAGGACTGGACACGTAATAGTGCTTTATCGTGACGGATCAATCGATTCGATTTGCGCAAGCTTTCTTCGGCTTCCTCAAGGCGGCCTAATGAGAGCTGTAAATCGCCGCTAATTCTTAACGTTTCAGAGAGCGTGCTGAGTGATGCATGCGCTTGCGCATCATCCACATGTCGGTTTGAAAATACAAAAGCTTCGTGCACGCTAGCATCAAAAATCAATTCTTTGAGCATGGGATGGGCGGCTTCAAAGCTCAGCACCGAGATCATAGGAAAGTAAACAGTCCAGAACATGCCCTTTCCTTAATGAATATGTAACGATAACAATCGGTATGCGCGAGCATGGAGTTCGCGTGGGTTAAGCGGTCCAAATATGAAGTCATCTGCCTGCGTGGTAAGCATTTCCTTGCTCCCTTCTTGATTAAAGAAGAGTCCTACCACGATGATGGGAGTGCGTCGGTCACCGTAGCACTCGCGCCATGCATTTAAAGGGCGATACGGTGTGAAGTCGTGATGGTGTGCATCTACGATGAGCAGCTCGAAAGATTGGCGAGGTAGCTCCCGTACCAAGGCCTGATCGTCTGCAAAGCACACGCACAGCATCTCTTCTTTTGAAAAGGCATCGCAAGTGAGCTTAAATAAGCGCTCGTTTTTGGTTAGTACAGCAACCTTCAAAAAATTCTCCATGCGAGAGCAATACATATCAAAAACCGCATAAAGCGGTTGTTTTCCAGGTATATACCTTCGCAAGCCTGCGCTTTTTCAGCAATTGCTTTAGTCCTTCTTTATGGGTAAGAAGCTTCGCAATCCGTTGAATAGGTATCTGTCAGAAAGAATGTAGGGGGATTGTGCTCCCAGGGCCACCTCATTATAAAACCGTAGATTAGCTTATGATTCAAGTTTTATGGT
>JASSUF010000105.1:0-8822 GCA_031963365.1 Mycoavidus cysteinexigens | reverse complement strand
TCTGGTTATATTTCTCCTGTAAGACAGAAGTTCAAACGACTTTCAGGTCGCACGATATCCGACATGTCGTCCCCCTCTTAGCTAGGAAATGCTAGGAGGCAGACAAAAACCTGGCAAGGCAGCATGGAGCGTGAAAGGGCTGCATGCCAACAAGTTTTAAAAGGGGGAGGGTGAAGAAAAGAGGAAGAATTTAGTGGAGGTTCGGGATGAGATGAAATAACGATCATGATATCTACTCCTTGGATGCAGCTTTAGTTTCTCCGCCATCTCGCTGTCAAACAAGGTGGCGGAACCGAGTAAGATTGACAGACCGACATCCAAGGAATCGGCGAGCCCAAAGGCTCTCCTAAACGGCCCCACCATAGAAAGCAGTACCAACCTCGGATGACAGGGCTGTCAAACCCTGGCCGTCTTTTGTTTTATCGACGGCAAATTCACTATTACAAATTTATAAGATTTTGTCAAATGTACAACTAAGAATAGTGCGTGTACCTGATATATTGATTACTTTTTTCTTAAGATTTGATCTCTATACTTGGCTGGCATGCTGAGCAGTCTGCCAAAATTTCTTAAAAACAGCCTTTTCAGAAAAACAGAAGCGCTTTGCAATATCCAGGTCATATACAGTAATATCCATTTGGGTGCTCTTTTCCTGTAATGGTAAATAACATTTCCACTCTGCACTTCGATGCCGTTCGGTATAGGAGCACCCTCCTCATTTTGTTCTGCTGTTTCAAGCTATCCATCACACTTCCCTTACTCAGGTTGAATGCCTGACTGCTTTCCCTTGAGGGGAGGGGCCTGCCATTCCCTCTATTGCTAACCGGGAAGAGCATCAGTCTTCTACGTCGACTTGTCAACGTGAGTTGGCAAGAGAACGGCTAGGATGAGTCGTGTAAATCGAGAGGTTTATGCACGGTTCTGTGGTCGGCTGGTGCAATTCCACCAGCCGACCTGGCTACAATAATTCTTATTTTTAACTATGTTTCACCCAATAAGGCATTTAATGCCTACAAAACCATATTTTACTATAAAGGTATTAAATAATGTTAAAGGTAGGCAAAAAGTTATTTTTTGGAGAAAAATTTCCCGCCGTTGATACTTCTGGAATTGTAAAGGGTGAGAGTGCGCTTTCAAGACATACACCTATATATAAAGATCATTCTGTGTCTTATAGATATCCAACTAATTTATCCGATGCAAGTATCTCTTCTAATTCCATTTATTCTGATCAACAGGAAAATATTACTCAAAGTTATGCTTTTGATCCTCTCGATTCGATCTCTCATGATGAGGAAATAGATATTTTTGAATTTATACATGAAGAAATTATTGAAAATTTAAATGACTGGGATGATGAAGCTACACAGTATTCAAATGGAGTCAATATGATATTAATATCTGCTGATTTTGAAAGTGTAAATTTATCTAGTAATTCTCCTAATTTGCCTATGAACCAACGAGATTTAATTCACGATGATCCTGTCAGACTTCAAGCAGCAGAGAGCTTAAAACGAAAAAAAAATGAGTACTATAAAAATATAATGACAGATCCTCAAGCAGCGGAGAAATTAAAACAGCAAAAGAGTGAATATTATAAAAAACGGATGGCAGACCCCCAAAAAGCGAATGAAATAAAAGAGAAAAATAAGGAAGCCCAAAAAAAGCGATTGACAGACCCTCAAAAAGTAGAGAAAAAAAGACAAGCTGATCGTAACGCCGATAAAAAGCGGATGGCAGACCCTCAAAAAGCAGAGAGACGAAATCAACAAAAGCGTGAATACAAAGAAAGGCTGAAGATTAAAAAACAAGCATTGCTACAGGCAGCCTCTGCGTTAGCACATATTGCATAAAATGTAATAATTGTTAGTTGTACATGGCCAAAGGGTTTGATTTCCTTGGGCAAAACGTACGCAAGTACAATGGCAAGCTGCTGGCCAAGAAGAGCATTAAAACCCTTCTAGATAAAGTCCGGGAAATCATAAAAGAAGGTGCTAGCACTACTCAGATACGACTTATACAAAAACTCAACCCTATTATTAATGGATGGGCCAAGCGAAGACACCCATCAAGAGCAGCATGCTGGATTAAACAAAAGTACTTCCGCCAAGAGAAAAAGCGTAACTGGACATTTCCAGCTCAAGAGAATTCGAAGAGGAAACCTAGCAGAATTCAACCCTTCTATATTGCAACGGTCCCCATTGTTAGACATATAAAAATTCGTAACCTAGCAAACCCTTTTGATCCACAGTGGGAAGACTATTTTAAGATGGGCGTAGTAATCGGCCTTGCGTACGCCAAGCCGATTACTACGCCTACGTTAGTCACAATGTTTCCATCGCTTTGCTAAGATTTTTATGCAACACCCAACGGTACAGCCCATAAGAGCAGTCAATAGCATTATCACTAGAGTCCAAAAAAATAAATATAAGTGAGGCAGCCCCCATTTGCTGGGAGGGGTTTCTATGAATATTTTATAAATAAAAGGGAATATTTCTTTTAAAAAGAAGCTGCCAAATGCATATTCAAATGCACTGTTTGACAAGAAGAACAGCAATATAGGTGTAGATCTTTCCGCATAAGTGGCGGGAGGCTGCCATTTTTTCCATTTATAAAAAAGAGATAGTGGCAACCGCAAGATGGAGCTACATTTTTGTACTGCACATTTCTCTTTCAATTTGCGAATGTATTGAAATGCTTGTAGCTTGCTGTACAGCTTACCAAGTTTAGTTTGAAACCAAGTACCATCCATTGCCAAAGCTTGATACTGTCGAGCCGATTTTTTATCTTTAATATATACCTGTAAAGCTTCTTTAAACACAGCCTCATAGTGTCTATTTTCAGCTTTAGCAATCTTCCAAAGCATGCCTAGTGATTTTGAAGACAGGGCAGGGACTAATTTTCCAGAATTAGAAGTGCACATTAAAATCTCCATAATAGATGGGGCGGAATTCATCAAATTTTGGTAGGAACCATCATCTACAAATAATAGTATGAAAATTTCAATGTCACACGCTGTGAAACTGCCTTTATTGGGCAGTTTGGAAGCTTTATCTAATCCTATTTTTGTGGTAGGAAATGATATTTCTTGATGCGCTTTAAAGCGCATTCAAAAAAATGATTGGGTGGTGGTGCTATTTTTAATATTGAAAAACTTATCGCGTGCATGCACTTCGGAGACGAGAATGGGCTGTACCCCATCTTTTTTGCCATTGGTCGACATAAAGAGATTTCTAAAGTTGCCTGGGCCTTTGCTCTCTTTGAGGGCTTGCCGTAGTGCATCGATATCGGCTTCTTGCTGCGCCGGGTCGGTATATACTAAAACCCGCATGGCTGCCGTTTTCGTAGTACTTGCGTCGAAATAAGGTGGCGGATTCATTGAGCCAAGCAGAATGCCGCGCACCAAGGTATTGCAGTAAGCAGTATAGCTCTTGATTAATATCGGGTTCCATCATTTCTTGGATAGCTATTAAGTCACATAGAATGGAATGGCAGTAGAGGCCACGATAAGGGCAATTCTGCGATGACAACATTTTGCCAACATATGCTCGCAAACCCTTGTATTTTATATGGTGTGTGCGGGTTCGAGTCCCGCTCCTCGCACCATGCAATAAACAAAAAACCCCCTTGTGAATCAAGGGGGTTTTTGTTTATTGAGTGCAATGATTAAAGTGTAATAGTTCCGACTACAACTCATGCCATTCGCACAACCGCTTAGGAGGCGCACTCACTATCGCGGGTGCGGTTCTCTTGTTAATACACTTCAGCGAGAGTTTCGCCTAACCATCCAATTATGCGCAGCTATTGTTCAGATTAAGCATCTATTCTTAGATCTGCTCCCTGCAATTGTGCTGAGTCAAATACCCCATAACTTAAATTAGCTCCAGGCACGCGTATTGCTTTTAGATCTTTATTATTAAATTGCACGCCAGCTTTCACTAAAAATGTGAATGCATTTGCTGCTATGGCTTGTACCTCTTCTATTTTGGAACGTTCTATCCAACTCAACAGCTTTTGTTTTAGATCAGGGATTTTTTTTATTTTTCTTGTAAAAATTCTGATATTTCTGGTTTATTAATAAGCCACAGCAACTCAAAAAATTCACTCTTTTTTACAATCTGATCGAGTTGCCCCAACGCTGATAATCTTTCTAATTGACTGAATGCAAATTTATATAACGCTCTATCCGGATTCACCAAGGCCCTTTGATACTTTGCTCTGATCCGGCTTTTGATTAAATGGAGTTTCACAGCCGGCTCTTCTACCGCCTCGCCATTCCGAGTTACCGTTGTCAGAGCTTCAAATAACGCCTGGCGATCTGAAAAATCCAGTAGATCTCCTATCTCTTGCTGAATTTCTAGATGTAGCGAGAGAAATGATGGCTGAGCTGATTCTTGTGCTGTAAAACAGGCTGGAATAGCTTTATTCAAAATTGGAGTTAACATTTACTACTTCCTTAGGGTATATCTAAAGTATTGCGTAAATGTAAGATTAGTCTTATTCCTCGCAGAACGAAGACTGCCGTATTTTGCACTCAACTTCCTACTCTTTACCTTCGCGTGTGCGATTCATAGAAACGCATCATACTGCGGTTGCGCTACTTTCAACTCGTCTCACCAAAATATTCAGGCCAATATCGGGTGTACGAACCTTATCTGCAGAGTATAGGATCGAGCTGAGTGGTAAGATTTGTATTCGCCGCGCCTCTAGAGAAAAGGGAGTTTCGCATAATGATGCGTATTAATACTGCTTGTACTATTGCGCATCCCTCTATTGAAGCGAAGACTTCATATGAGGAAAGCCCCGCCAGTCCATGCAGTAGCGCATCCTCGGTCGCCAGTAGTAATGATAAGTGTGGCGCAGAAACGCTCGTCGATAGTGCAGGATTAGACGATTCAAAATATGAGATAGGCGAAGGGGCCGTAGATTTATTTTCTTTTTCAGTGTCTGCTAACGAAGATGCATCAAAAATTGCATTGAATCTTGAGAGTATCAATATACTTTTTGACACTAACTTGGATATTAATGCGCATGACATATTACGCGATACCCTGAGCGATGCTTCTAAACGGTTTGAAAAATGCAATAAAGCAGTTCATACTTCTTGGGCAAAAAAGCAGCTTCTTTCCGCTGAGCAAAGCACCTCTCTTAAAGCGGAAATGGAACAGGCAAGCAAGTTATTAGTTTGTCTTCATCAGATTTGCAAAGATGTGCAGCACATCAAGAATGAAATAGACTGGATTACAGAACCCGTCCTCACTTCATTATCAGGTGAGACAGAAAATCAAGAAATTGTCCTGTTGCCTGAGGAATTCGCTACGCTTTTATCAGAGCAAGTTCACAATAGTATATCTGTGCATGTCGATAATATCAGGGTGGTGGAAGACCTGATAGAAAAGTACGTAGAACAAACTGAAAGGTTTCTAGCTCTTGACGAAAACACCCCGCCCAAGCCTGGTTTATTAGAGCGGGCTTCCTTTATATTATCGGCGATACCGAGTTTATTAGGTGGTTTGGGTACGGTAATAGCGTATGTTTTGGGAGCAACATTCCTATTAGCTTTTCTTCCTTTAGCCGCGGGGGGAATAGGATCCTGTATCGTTTTATTGTATCTTGTTTTAAATTTATCAAAATTTGCGCCTACTGAGAAAATTACGCAGCTTACAGAAGAGCGAATAGAACTTAACAAAAATGTATTTAGACCCGTATTAGATTTATTGAAAAAGGCAACAAAAATGAATAGTGGTGGGAGTGGAAGAATTCCTGATGTGGCAAATCAGCCTGCAACTTTTGCGGCAATGTATCAATTTAACAAACCAATTCAAGATAATACTGTAGCCCTTCTTGAAGGCAATGCAGGTTTACAGACATCACTAGGTGAGCTGATTGGCGAAGTAAAAAAGAATAATTTAGAACTTCAAGATTTAAAGCGCTCGGTGGCTCCTTTCCTAAGAGAGCGTAAAACTTCAACCACTTCCTTAAGTTCCAATTCTTCCAGTGATTCCCAAGCATCAACACTAGTAGGTTCTACGTCCAGTTCACGCCCCAATACGCCTCCTAATCCAGAACAAGCAAAAAAGATTGAAGAGTTAGAAGAAATAATTAAGCGGCAAGATCAGAAACTTGATAGGCAAAATAAAAAAATTGATGGGCTTGAAGCAGGACAACAGCAGATTCTAGAATATATGAAAATCCTTGCAAGCCAGAAAAATTAAATTTTTCTCAAAATTATTTCTGGTAGGATTAAAAATAATATTGCAAAATTTTAGAAAATATAAAAGATTGAATAAACATTATTATTAAATAAGCTTCATTAAAAAAAGCCCTCCTTGAACTGACCCCGAAAAGTTGGACGGTTAAAGTAGCTAGCAATGAAAGGACTGAGTTCGGTATTGCACCGGGCTTAGTCCTTTTAGTTTGAGCTTGATGCGTTCATGATTGTAGTAATAGATATATTTGCTCAAGCCCGCTTGTAACTCGTCAATATTACGAAATGTATTCAAGTAAAAGAATTCAGATTTTAGTGTGCCAAAGAAGCTTTCCATAGCCGCATTGTCCAGGCAGTTGCCTTTGCGTGACATGCCTTGCGTGATACCTTTTTGTGCAAGCAGTTCTCGATAGGCGGTCATTTGATACTGCCATCCCTGATCTGAGTGCATGATTGGTTGAACTGACCCCGTATATTTAGATTTTTAAGAGTGGCATTGGTTAAGGTCTATAACTTGGCTAGGACAAGCTCACAGCAAGCATTGTGACTGAGAGCAAGTCAAGGGTGCTGGGCTTGAATTAAAAGGCGTGCGGAAGGCGTGGCCTCTATTTAAATGGCGACGAAATCACCCTGAATACGCGCCGCTTCTATTTCTGGAATACCTGCTTGCGCAGCAAATTCTGGCCAACGCGCAATGGCTGCTTTAACTTGTTTAATCACTTCTTTGCAGCGTGGCGCGAAGAAACGGTCACCTACATTTAATAAGTCATCGCGCGTGATATTTTTGAAGGCTCCGTTAACCGACATTAAATGCTGATAAGTCCATTGCCCTTGTGAATTATAAGCATGAGTAACATCATATGCTGGCGCAAGCCGCCATTGTCCGTTTTCCGCTAGAAGAAACGACAGATTTTTTGTGTGGTCATCGCAGTTCGCAGCAAGTACATTAAAAACCATGCGACGAAAACCTTCTTCTAGCGCAGCGGGCCCTAAGCCGAGCTTTTGGATCACCTGGAAGTACTGACTGTAGCTATGGGTTGCACGTTGCTTGTAATCTAGGTGCTGCATTGCGCACAGCGTTTGTGTATGAAGTTTTGCGCCATTTTGCCGATCGAAGCGTCGTGTCATAAAATGGGCACGCCCGTTTTCCTCGAGTAAACGGCATTCGGCCATGGTAATACCGGCGGCGGTTGCCATCAGATAATAGGCGTACTCGATTCTTCCATAATCAGCGCTTGCCCCAAGTTCGCTGTCCTGGCCTACGCCATCGAGTTTAAGCAGCCAGTAGTCAAAATCGGGATCTGCTGGCAGCTGGCCCGAGCGAATTTCGTTGGTTTTTGCATTCCAAGCAATGACGGCTTTGGCGCGCGCACCACCCGCTGAAGTACCCACCTGAATCAAGTTCATAATCGCCGCTTCAGTTTCTTTATCCCCCACAAATTGACCGGCCAGCGCTTTTTGTGAACTGGTTACCAACTCGTGGAGTTTGAGGGCGGTTGCTTTGCTTCGTTTTGGACCACGCGCCGGACGAAATTCTAATGCACCTATGCCGCGCTTCCCCATATAGGCCAGACGATCCAGCGGTGTAATAGCATTTTTCCCGTCCCCTGCCTGTGCCAGATAAGCATCTATTAGAGCATTGCCGAAGTCGTCGGGGAGGGCATCCGCTAGCATCGCTGGCAAGCGTTTATAGGTGATTTCTGGCAAGCTAGGGAAAACATAAAAAGCCTGTGCAATAGGCATCGTCAACGGCGCGAGTTCAATTCCATGCTTTTGCCATAGGGGATCATATTCAAATGCATAATAGCCAAGCGTAGGAGCCAAGGTCACCGCGCCAACGGTTTTACCCCAGATGCGCACCTCAATCGTATCAACAGCTTCGTACACTTATTTTATCCATTGTCAGTTTTAACCCGACGTGCTCGATAAACCTTCATGCGCGGTTGGTTTTTATGTTTGGCTTTAAGTATTTGCATGGGGCTGATTGGCAGCATGGGGGCAAGTAACTCTAGCCAATCTGTGCGGTTTAAAGCGCGGATGACTTTGATCATGGTTTTAAGAGACGAGCCTTTGCCATTTTCCAAATTCTTAATCGCACCCGTGCTGCTATTGGCAAGCGCTGCGAGTTCAGTTTGATCAAGTCCGGTCCGGATGCGTAGCGCGCGGAGTTGGTCGCCGAGATGAAGCATCCATTCGCCGGTAGAACGTTGGTGTTCAGATAAAGACATAAATATGACTTTAATATATGAAAGTGATTCTAGTGTACACAATTATATCTTTTTTGCCGTTTTAATTTATTTGCCCATCCGCTTAATAACGCGCAACTTGCCGTCTGAATGCACGTTCGCATATCCCAAATAATTGCGATGCCTCTGCTTGCATCAACCTTTTCTGGTGTCAGTTTTTATAGGTCTCTTCAAACTTCATCTTCCGCATTTCCTGTAGCCATCTTGCCCGGCTTATGGGGGTAGGGCCATGAGCAATGCATTTGACAATGTTTGAGAAGTCTGTAATAGTAAATTTGCCGTCGATAAAACAAAAGGCGGCCAGGGTTTGACAGCAGGGCCTCCGCATGAATAACCTTGTAGCTAAAGGAAGAGAAGCAATAAGGAGA
>JASSUF010000228.1:0-8914 GCA_031963365.1 Mycoavidus cysteinexigens | reverse complement strand
TTTTGATTTCTGCCTTAGATTGCACTTGATATAAAATCAGACAGATCTGAACACCGTGCTATGAAAACGCTGTAATGTTGTAAAGCCATGATCTAGCCGCTGTAATGCAAATCTCCTTACATTTACTATGGTATATCCGCTATTGTACATATACCACAGCATCAAGGCTATTGCTAGCTATCACCAATGCGTAGCCCCAGTTCAAGTTAAAAATGATCCAGCCTGATGTGTGAGCGAAAAGCGCTCGTAAGATCCTACCATTTTAACAGGTGCGTTACAGACTCTGAGGAATCTGTTCATCCTCTTAATTAGGCAGAGGAAGTAAGAGGATGGGTCGAGACATGGCTCATTGGTGCAACTACCCCACGTGTGCGAGAGTTGCGAGAAAGAAGGGCGAATTTTTCGGCCACCGAACGTGGGATATTCAAACCACGGCCCACCACAGCCCACCACAGCCCACTACAGCCCAGCATTGAAAAGATCGAATAAGATAACTCCGACCAGGCCACCCGCAATCCATTCATCCCGCATCGGCCTAATCCCAATTTAACCCCGTCAATCTGTCCATTCAGAGAATTTCGACCGCCTCTCCCCCTCAGAACGAGACCCGTGAACATTTTGAGAGTCAAAAGTGTGAGTTTGGTCAATGTTCCACCAAAAAAAAAAAAAAAAAATCATCGTCAAAGGCCTTGAGAAAGCTGTGCTAGATCCGGTGGAGGATAGTCAATAATTAGAACCATGCCTTTCATTCCTGTTCCAATTGCTTCTCGAGGCTCTTTTTCTCAGTTTCGCATATGATACCACTGAGCCCGTGTACATTTTGCAGCATACCCGTAAGCCACCCTCACTCATGCATCCAATCGCCTTCTGCAACTTTTTTTTTTGCTGCGTCTTTCTGAGTTTGCTTTTCTGCTTCCTGTCCTCTTTCCACCTTCTCCTCCCCCTCCTCCTGCCCATTCTCTTACACTTACACAGCACACCTCACACACCCTCACAACGGCACCATAGACGATTGTCTCACGACCCTTTACGACCATCTTCCATTCTACAAGAATGGCACCCGAGAAACAAGCTGGTTCCATGACACGCGTGCTCTATATTGAAGGCTCACCGAACAAGGGGTATTCGGCATCTATCGAGGTGTGCAATGCATTCCTCGATGTGTACCGGCTGGAACACCCCGATCATTTGATACAGAAGCTCGACATATGGGACCTGGCGATGCCCGAATTCGACGAAGACGCCCTGGCCGCGAAGTACGCCGGACTGAACGGAGCGGCTTTGACTCCAGCGCAGGCGGCGGCATGGAAGGGTATCGAAGAACTCGCGGCGCCATTCCACGAGGCAGACAAGTTCCTGTTCGGCGTGCCGCTCTGGAATTTCAGCATTCCGTACAAGCTTAAGCATCTGATCGACGTGATCTCGCAGAAGGACGTGCTGTTCACATTCGATAATTCAGGGTTTTCTGGCATGTTGCATGGGAAAAAGGCAGCAGTCGTCTACGCGCGGGGACTCAGCTACATGTCTCCGGGTTCGTTTACGCCGGCCAGTGAGTTCGACCTCCAGCGCCCCTATATGGAAACCTGGCTCAAGTTCGTGGGCGTGAAAGACGTCGTCGGCATTGTGGTTGAGCGCACCTTGCTCGGCCCCGACGGAAAGGCTGATCGAAGTAGCGCAATCGAAGAAGCTCGCGCGATCGCACGTGTGTTCTAACCCCGCCGAGCTTCGGCGCAAATCCATTTCAGGCTTGATAATATAATTGATGCTAAATTCTATTACCCATGGCGGTGTCGTGTAATAATAATAAATCTAAAAAGATAGGTAATAGTCTAAATCAACAAAGGATGCTACAGAAAGTACAATGAGGAGTAACGAAGAGACAGCTTACGGTGTTGGTAGAGACAACGGGTTGTGTCTTGTGCAGGCGTGTGTAAGCGAGAGCGATAGTTTCAGAAAAATGTGTGTAAAAGGTGTGTACACACATTTTTCCGGCAACTCATATAATAGTTTAATAGTTTACGCAGTTGTAACTTCAACTCTAATCTCAAACAAGTCGTTGAACCGCTGCCTATTGGCCTCTCCTCCAAACATCCATGAACGTCCAGCAACTTGATCGTCCTCAACCCAGGTATGATGGCCGCGTGGGCAAGGTACATCACCGAGCAATGTCACCTTGCTCCATTTTCCAGAAGTAAGCGGCTCCTCCACTAAGCTACCGAACAACCAAGCATCACCAAAGAATTTGTCGGTTCCCTTTCGATTTGAGTAGAAATTTCCTCCAAAAATAATCATACCCTTGGATCCTGCGTCAGCCACCGGCAAAGACAGTACGCCATGTCGATTACGGCCATGGGGAACATGTTCATCTCCCAATGGTGACAGTTTGACCCATTTGTGGCTGTTCAAAGAAAAGCCAAAAGTATCACCAAAATAATGTTCCTTGCCGTTCCACCAATATCCTCCGTATATAACTAAATACTGACCACACTGTACAATGGAGGTGTAGCTGCGGGGATGAGGCGCTACTGCTGCTGGGTCCTCATCATCCCTCAAGTAGAGTGAGTTCCACGCATTGCTGTCAAAATCATACATTAGGATCTCGTTCGAGTAGACAGCTGGTTTCAGACCCGTTCGTCCACCAAAAATCACCATCGATCTTTCGTGCTTTAGAGCAGAGTGAGAGTGTCTCGGCTGGGATGTCGCCAGCTCGCTCCACTGTCTAGTATCGAGATCAAATCGCCATAAGTCACCCAGGTATGCGTCTGAAACCGTTTGACCGCCAAACATATAGATTGCGTTCATTTCCACAACACACGAGTGATTGTGCCTCTTGCACGGCTTGTGCGACGGATCTGCTTCAATTAATTCTTCCCATGTGTTTTGGGTAAAATCATATTTCCACAGATCATTGATGTAGACTCGGCCAGAACCCTGCACTCGGCCGCCGAATACATAGAGGCACCCTTTGTGAAATACTGATGCATGACCTTGTCTAGGAAGAGGCTGAGAAGATGTGTTTTGGGTTTCAATTCGATGGAAGGTGAGCGTGGTCATTTGTCGTGGATTATAAAGAGTGATTGCTTTGTTGAAATGACAAAGTATACAATAGGATATGAGAATAATGTGTGTTGAAAATGTTTGTGTAAAGACTGGAAATCCTAAAAGGGGGTGAAGCTTTGGTATTTATATTGGTCAAGACTTGGGCTTCGCAATTGTGGTCTTGGCATGAAAGGGCTATGTGGCAGTGTTGCGCAGTCATGTGGTTAGGTTGCCAAAAGACGAGGGCATTGCTACGGAGGAAGGTGGCGCAGTAACGTGTGTCGATGCTTCGCCCTACTTTCTTAAAATTCAAAGCAAATGGTTGCACGATTTTTTTTCGAGCTTGAATGGGGGTTTTGAACTTCAAAAGCAAAGTGCTCTCCAAAAAGCAAGAAAATTCAGCTTTTCATCAAAGCTAGGGTCAAAAGTAACCCTTGCTTTTGCCATTTTTCAAAGTGAGGCTAATTGTTTACTATACGCCGCATTATTCCTCGCCAAAGTTTAATTTTCTCATCTCTCGCTCGCACCTTTTTTTTTTTTGCCACATTCTTCCCTTTCTACAATTCTCTCAACGACAAAAAGGCAACGACAGCTGAGTTGATTTGAAGAGAAGAAGAACCATGTGTATTAAAATCACTAAGAGGGATGAGAAGTAACGAGCCGACATCGAAGGATCAAAAAGCAACGTCGCTATGAACGCTTGGCTGCCACAAGCCAGTTTTATTATCCTGTCATAGAGATGCTCATCTCTAACGGACTTTCGTCAATACACACTTTTATTGACCTCAACTCTGATCCGTTTGTGCACCTTCATGCACCCTCATGCACCCTTATGCACCCTCACTACATCTTGTTCATGCACCCTCACCATATGTAAAATCTTGTTTATCTGAACTCTGAATTCCAACCCGTTCTTCCTCAATCCGACTTTGTATAAACACACACAGTTTATTACATATCCCCTCAAAACATCCGCAAGCTAGCGCGTTTCTGATACCAAAATGGTCGGCAGGTTTCATGTCAAAGACTCCAACCATGGAACTTTTCTGTCATCAAGTGATACTATCGTCATTCTGTCCCTTAACTTTTCACCTTTCGCTTCCCAGCATCTTTCCCTTTATCCCTTAATCTTTGTCATGCCTTGTTTTTCCTCATCCTTTAATTTTTCCTATCCCTTCGTTTTTTCTCGTCTGTTGATATTGCCCTTAGGTTCTGTCCCTTGGTGTTGGTCCTTAGTGTTGCCCATGGTGTTGCCCCTTGATGGGTCCCTTGATGTTGTGCGTGATGTAGTTCTTTGATGCTGCCCATTAGTGTGGTTGATTGGTGTGGTCGCTTGGTGTTGTCCCTTGATGTTGCCCCTTGGTGTGTTGTTCCTTGATGTTGCTCCTTGGTGTTGACTGTGAAAAAATAGAGGTCAGAGTGCGAACGGTGAGAAAGAGAGTGGGTTCTCACAGCCACTCATCGATACTTTATTACTGAGTGCATGCTAACGATGACAGGAAATACTGTCAGGTGACGAGTGCATCGGCAACATTGTGCATTGGTATAGCTCTCCCTCAATGTTATCCCTTGGTGTTGTCCACCAATAATGACGCGGAATTCCGTAAGTGCTGAACTACTTGCCTGCGAAGAGGAAACGTCAGTGGTATTGAAGAAGAGGGTAGCACAAGACCACAGATGTTGGGAAGCAGAGAAAAAGCACAGGAGGATATCAAGCAAAGTTGAGCACAGATAGATCAAGGGGATTCCGAAAAAAAACGAGTTGCTTGAAAAGACAGGGAGTAGTGACTGATAAGTTACGCCCGAAAAATAAGGAGGAGACAGTAAAACAGCGAAGGTACAGTGCACCCGAAAGAAATGGGGACACGTACAGTAGGACGAGACAACTGGCTTGTGGCAGCTAAGCATTCATAGCGACGTTGCTCTTGATTCTTCGATGTCGACTCTTCTCGCAGAATTAGATAAGTGTTGGATTGATCACCCACAAACAGGGACCATGAGCTGGGTGCAAGAGGAATGAAATCCGTCCAATAGTAACCGTTCTATATGGCTTAAAATGTTGAACAAGGAGAAGGACCACGGAGAGGAGTAGGGAGGCAGGGAACATCTTAAAGAGCCGAGGTAGCAAAAAGACGAAAGATATACTGGAAAGAGGAATGATGCAGAAATGATGAAGGCATGCTGTGATCAGGAGGAACACACAAAAGATCAAATGCGTGCTAACGAAAGAGGAGAAGGGATCCACCAAGAAGAACAAGGCAAGCTGAGGAAAGGAGGGACAGAAACGTCCAAGATATTTGAGTGACGAATGAGAATAAGGACTTCCTGCGTCTTCCTAATACATCCCTGGATTCATGCAAACCCTTGCTACACTCGTCTCTAAGGAACTAGATGCTTGTTTGTATAAAAGGTAATATGTACATACCTTCATGCTGCAAGTGTTTTCCAGACAACCCGTCCCCAAGTTCCTAACCTATAATATTTGCCCCAAGGATACTCATACAACATATCCACAAAGTTTTTACAATCAGGTAAGGAATAACAGAATTGCTTGTGATGGCTCCTTTATACAGTTTAAGATTTCTCCGTGTTAGTTTTCTAGCTGCAATACTTACAGTAAATCTTTCCATAGTACTAGAGCCGAGTATCATGCATTTCTTCAGGGCAGCTTTGGTCCTCGTCCTCACTTCCTCTCTCGGTACCTTTGCTATGGAAGGTTTACGATGCAAATGTCCTGGAACGTCCGCGCCTGTTGATCGGGAGATGACAGGCGAATTTTGCGGAGGTATACACAACCCCGCAAAAAAAAAACGGCCTGAGGTTGAACGTTATCTGAAATGGTGTTATAACAAGGCGCAAGATTACTGTGATCTTGACGGTCAAGAGAGTGAGAAGTGGACGGTATTCAAGAACCTATGTACCGAATATGGCAAATCCATGACCGGAAAGCCTTATGGTTGCTGGTGGACGCAATGTTGATAAAGTATAGTCTTAGTCAGCACATGACATAGCCTAGTTTTACTGATGCTCCTATCTGTCACGGATAACGAGCACGACAGCAACTTATCTTATTCAACCCTGATGAAAGTACACAAATAGTTCGTGCGCCTTTATCTCTTTTGCTTCTTTATCTGTCAAATGGATATACGCCACTCTTCTCTCTGACTCCACCTGCCTTGGATAATGCCCACACTCCATTTCCCTACCTGCTCCAGAACGTCAAACCTTGTAATAGCAACAGGACAAGACGGTGTGGGCAAGAGGAATACCAGGGAAAGCAAGGAGGGACAAGAGGGAGGCCAGTGGGTAGACAAAGATACTTGGAAACAAGAGGAAGAGGCAGGAACCGATGCTGTTTATTATACACGGGCGAGAGGATATTTAAACTAATTTGTGGGGTAGGCGAAGTGCTTTGAGGAGGGCGAAGCAGATACGCGTGTGTCACGAACACACCCTAGGATATCGTGTGCATTAACAATGCGATTAAGAAAGCTTCTCCTGATCATGTGCGTTAACCATGCGATCAAGAAAACTTCTCCCGATCATGTCCACCACGGTACCACCCATTGTCGCTCACAAAAATTTTATACGTGAAAATGTGGTCAATTCTTGATTTTATTTCCCCCCTTCTACTGCAACGAAGAAAGCTCACTGATGAGCCTTCTGCACTTTTTCATTTTTTCATGCACAATTACTGGCAATGGCGATTCTGAATAACAGTTTCTGACGCAAACACTCGCTTCTGGCTTAATCAAAGTGATATCCGTGAGAAAGACCTGGGGGTGCGTTTTTGCAGATTGTTAAATGTCGAGAATTTAGATGAATGCGAAATGGAAATTAGGAGAACAATTCTCAAATAACGGTTATCGAGGGAAAAGCTCGCGCCTGTATTAAGAAACCCGGTCATATGAGGACGGTAGGGGGGTACGTTTTCAAAAAAATGTCTCTGACGTGAGAAAGAGTGAATTGAGAATGGGATGATGCGAATTTTGAAGAGGGAATGCTCGGCGATGAGGCGAGCAAGAACGATTCCAATACCCAGGTCCTAAATAGGAGCTTGCAACCTATCGATATACGTCGTCGTAATTGCGAAAACGCCTTTATTGCGAGGTCCGTTTTTCACGTACGCAGTGGGTGCCTATGGGTGGTTTATCTATAATAAAATATCGAGACACGCGGTGTGTGGACTGATGTCTCTTTCTCACCTTATTCACTTTTATTACGTTCATAACACAATCCCCATTTCAATTGAGCACCTACTCCCCAAGCAAAAACCCAAAGGCAGCGGGCCATATGCAGAGCTATTCTCAGGCAGCTGTCAATGTCATTAGGCCTAGCATGGACATCGACTGCATTGCAAAGAACTAGCAGAAGTAATGTTATTAATACCAAAAATAAAGGAACATACAGTCTCTATCATTAATTCGTCCCTAGGTGTGCTTTAGGTGTGCTTTGGGTGTGCTGTGAATTAAATATTGTAGCATTTTTTGTGAATGACAATCCCGAATTGGGTGTCTGTGACTAGGTGTGCGTTGGGTGTTCTGTGTTGCGGGCTAATGATAGACAACTATAGACAACTATGGTTTAGGTACTAGTATAGAACGAGGGAGCAATAAAGGGACTAGATTGTGCACTTACGAAGATCGGGCACAGATATTTAACTTCCAGCAATGAAGTGAACGTGGGCGACGTGCGTTCTAACAACTCTACTATGTATGATCTAAATGAAGTGTTGTGAACAAATGAAAGGGGTATTAGCTATCTGTAGGCAGAGCGCGGACGGAGCCCTCTGTTGGGGCGACTGGGAGAGTTCCAAGCGGTCGCTCGACGGGAGATCGGACCCAGAATATCCAAGGGGGTTTGGGATGCAAGCAGTGAAGCTGACCCCTGGATTGACGCTGTGGTGATGCTGATATGCGGGGATCGAGCCGAGTTAGGTACCTGGTGAGGTCGCTGGGGGCGCCAGTAGCCTAGAGTGCTAACGATTATGAGTAGCAGGTCTGGGGACGGGCGGATGAAGAGCGAGTATCGATTCGATTATGGTCGTACAGGTATAAAGATGGGCGACTTAGGCTTATATTAGTGATGTGTTGATTCTGGGTGATCGTCTGCGTTGGTGATCATAGGCGCAATGCAGGTTGCTGTTGGTAGCAATACCTGGAGGAGCGGTGGTGATATTCCAGGGCAACAATCAGTACTATAGAATCTGATATTAACGATTGATCGGCAGTGTAGAAGAAGTGAGAGAAAGAAGTGTCTCGAGCTGACAAGCTCAACACTGTGCTTTTATTAATTTCTGTTGCGTTCATTTCTTAAGGGCCTCTATCGAAATATCGCGAGAACCTAGGACTTCTGTCCACTTCACCGCAGGTGTACACATGCCCAATTCATGATACCCCTGTTGCCTCCAACGCCTGGCAATAAGGGGATTGGTCCTGTTCCTCCTCACTGTTAAGCCACCCTCCCTTTGAAGTCGCGTCTTTCGTTCTTCCTATTTTTCAATGCACCCCCTTGCCTATCAGTTCCATGACCAAACCCCGTCTTAGTAGGTCTACTCGACCTCATGATCGCGTCCATCTCCTTGGAATGGTCATTATACTTTCGTTCCTCACGACTCAATGACACATTCCATTCCCCAGTTGTCATCTTTGCTTTTTCTTACCTTCTTTCAATCTTTTTTTTGTTGGTAGGTTTTTGACCGCGTTTCGTTTTTCCTTTCGGCAATACCATCTACATTCTTTATTTTTGTCGTCCGAAATGGTGATGCTCACATTCCTTCTGAAGAGATGCCAGTGTCTTCACTAGATAGAATGACAGGTAGCAATTCTCATCATAGTTAGTATTCTCTAGTATAAAAGGGCTTGGCCGCCCTGGG
>JASSUF010000104.1:0-8952 GCA_031963365.1 Mycoavidus cysteinexigens | reverse complement strand
TCCTTTATCGCCTTTCTTCTTCTTTCATGGCGTCCACCAAATCGAGTCTACCTCAGATCCGCATTTTGTCGGTACGTTGCATCTTAGAGGTGCTTTACTGGAAGAAGTATCTGCGTCTCTACCACCTCCTTACGAGACGTTAATTGCTCCTTCCGTAAAAAATCTAAAGCTCTCTTCTCCTAATGCGACTGAGCATTCCATGCCTCCTAAACTCGAGGAAACATGGGGAACCTTGCTGAAGACGTGTGAAACCTCTAAGACCAATTTAGAAGCTTTACGTAGGAATCTGGAGGAGAGTTGGTTTAAACAATATCTCCTCAAAGAAGAGAAAAAACAGATTAGAGAAGCCATTGATATCGGTTTTACCAAGGTTCAGGCGGTATACACCGCCACAAAGGCCCTATGCGAAAAAGATGGGCCCGTAAATCTCAATGTGCTGAAAAACGCGCTCAAAAATTTACAAACCTTTGAGCCTGCGGTGTCCTCTTTTGCTTCTCCTACACCGCAAACGCCCATTCGAACCGAACCTAGCAACTGGTGGTTTGAAAAAATCAAAGAGTATCTAGTCCCGATCGTTCTGATGGGTTGGGGGTTGATCACGCAATCCGGCCTTTTATCGGCAGACGCCGCCAAAGCCATTCCCGTCATTGGTGCATTGGTAAGTATTGCGCTAAAGATTAAAGAAAACTACCAAAATTTTATGAGAGAAGCCAAAACGGAAGATATCAGAAAACTGATGGAAATCCGAAATGCGCTTGTGGAGATTTTTATGAACGTACATGATATTGATAATACTTTTCAAGGAAGAGTGCAAACAGATTTAATGAGAAAGACGCACCAGTCTGTTATTGACAATGCCTTTCAGGCAAGAGATCAGATAGCGGCTATTGAAGGAAGGTTAGCAGGACTGGAAAGAAGCATTGCGCTACTTTTAAAGAAATCTAATATTCCTGATCCCACGGATAATAAAAAAGCAAGTGACCCTGCATAAATCATTTCACACGATTTTTTATCATCTTAATCCTTACCCTGCTGTTGTTTTGGCAGGGTTTTTCATTGTAATTATTGGAAATATTTTTATTAAAAAAAATAAATTTAAAAAATTACTCAATGAATAATAGATTTTATATAAAAAATATAGGTTCCATTATTTCTAGTAACTTATCCTTTTTAAGTAAAACAGATTTTTCTTATTTTAAGGTAATTATCGTATAGTCCTAGGAGTAATCTTACATTACAAAGAGGGTCTCATAAAAAAGCGACAGTTATGCGTGTTTCCATACCCTTCGATGCAATATCCGGCGTAGGCATTTCTGGTGCCGGCGGTTGGCCGCATGCACGCGCTCCTGCTTGCAAAGATCAGCATTGCTCTCCCGAGAGGCTGTTTGATCTTTTAGGTACTCCTCGAAAAGGACGCACTGATCCTTTTATGCAGTATGTCGTAGAGGAGCAGTGCGTAGAAGATAACGCGGATCCAAGCCTGCTACCCAAAATCGCTTGGTGGGGATTGTGGTTTAGTTGGACCGGACAGACGCCAGATTCCCTTCTACTCAGTCGGCTTGTTCAGGGCATCAAAACTCTCCCTTCTGTGTGCCATGAAACGCCAGAGGGCGATAAAGCAGAAGTGAAAGATGAATCACCGCAAGCGAATGAAATAGCGGGATCGTCTTCAACTGCGCTAGAAGCAGCCCAAAAAAATGATAAGCGCTCTTTAATAAAAGAGGCTGCGGGGGGGATTGATCAGCTTCTGCTGGAGCATGTGCAGAATAAAAAGGGGCTTGGTGTAGAAGATCGCAAAAATGATCTTCGTCTTATCAAGGGCTACCAGAAAGCGCTCCGAGCTGTGCATGCTGCTCCTCATACCGTTCTTGGTGCAGTCCTTGGTTTAGGCACAGGCATAGGGGTACAGAGATTAAGACAGTCTTCCCAGCCACCCTTAGATGAGTTCATTACGGCGCAAGAAACTCAGCAAGCTCATCCAGCGGGTGCTACTCTATATGAGATATCTTCAGATGATGAGGACGTTGAATATGAAGTGGTAAGCAATGAAGCACCTTCTTTACGGTCACGCGCTACCACCGTAGAAGAAGTGATTGATGAAGAAGAGCCACTGAAGCGTAGTCAAGCGTTCTCTTCCCAAAAGGGCAAAGAGGTTGCTATAGCGCCTGCCGAGGAAAAAACTTTTAAGCAGGCCTGGGAAGATTTGAAGGTCATGGCGCAAGGTATTAAGGAAATTTCCAAACCAGAAGACAGTCGTTTCCAAAAAACCTGCTTGACTATTCTGAGTGGCTTCGATAAATTCTTAGGATTCGTTCCACTCTTACCTTCTGCAGTCACTGCCATCAGATACTTTTGTTATGAGGTGCGCAGAGATGCTCGAGATATGGAATGGGAAAACAGGAATGCAGTTAGAAAAGCATTGATAGAAATTTCGGCAGCTATTTTAGCTGCTCCGGATGCAGAGGAAGTGGACATGAGTGCGGTAGATACTATTAAGCAAAATCAACAGGCGATCGTTAATGCGATGGGGGAAAATATTGCTATTGCTGGTGGTCTCGCCATGCAAGAGCATACAAAAACTATTAATAACTCTGCTAAGCAAGCATTGAAAGTCACTGAAGATAATATTACTAATGCAGTTATCTCTCACATCGATGCTAGATTAGCAGCATTTCTTCCTGAAAGAACCCGCAAAACCTCTACCCTCTCTGATACTACTACCCTCGCAGGCTCTCGTTCTATAAGCCCCGAATTGGAAGCAAAAGATAAAAGAATTGCGGAGCTTGAGAAACAGTTGGAAGAAACAAAAGCAGAAAAAGAAGGATTGCAAAAACAAAATGAAAAGCTGCTGGATGCTCTAATTAACAGAGCATAGAAATCGCTTCGCTTATTCTATAGTTTTTCCCCTAAAACGCCCTTTAATGAAGGGCTTTTTTTGTTATTAGCATTAATATATTGATATTTATTTTCAACGTACCTAATGTAAAAAGCCTTATGCCATTCTGCATATTGTTCTCTTTGCTTAAAACCGCCTAGACTTTTTATATTACGCAATTTTTTATTTTAGCTTTCCTCCACTCTGCTCACCAAAGTCCGTATGACCTTGAGATAAAAGGTATATAGAACATGTGGAATAAAAAACACTATAGCGAGCAGGTATTTTGAGAAATCAACAAAGGTTTGCACCCATGTGTGTAGCCGAGAAATCTCTTGCGCAGAAGGTGTATAGGAAGCGGTGATAGGAAGAGGCTGAACAGTAGCAGGGGGGGCATTTTGAATAGTAATGGGAGCAGGCAATACTGGCTTTGTGGAAGGTATAGTTGGAGATGCTTTATCTGCCGCTTTTCGTAAAGCTTGAAGTTCCTGCAAAGAAGAAGGCGACAATTCTATTTCTGGTACTCGCTTTGCCCACTGCTCGTGCAAAAAAGTATACATCAAGTCATTATCAGCCTCTAACGCACATATGAAAGGAGATTCCCCATATGCATTTTGAGCCTTGAACAAATTTTTATCTTTTTGCTGCTCTAGTATAAATTGTGCTAGCCATAATGCCGAGTCTGGGTCTTGCACATAACAAGCCATATGTAGAAAAGTATTTTTTCCGCGTAATTCCCAATTGATGTTAAAAGCCAGTTTTTTATCAACATATTGACGCAATAAAAAAATAATAACCTTTAGTTGATTGAGGGTTTCTTGATATCCCTCCTCATCATCTTTGGAATATGGAGAAGAAAGATAAAATGGATAGAAAGCATCTATTACCGTCTGTAAGGCTGTTTTTTGGTAATCGTCTGATGCATTAATTTCTACTTTTCTTTCTAAAAGCAGTTGGACCATAGACAAACACCCTTTTTTTGCAGCACTCTGTAGAATGCCCTGAGCACGCCGGCCCTCTGGAAATTCATCCAATAAATATTCTGCTATTTCAACATCGCTACGCATAACCGCTGCCCGTAATGCCCTTCCACATGCGTAAAGGGCATCCCCATCGTGCAGCCTATGTTTTTGCATGTAGACACATACTTGTTCTACTATCATGCGATTATTGTATGTTACTGCTTCTTTTAGTAAATCTGGCTTAAGGACGTCTTCAGGATCACGGGTTTGTGCAGGAAACCAACGTAAATACACTGCCATACGCGCTTTTTTTTCACCAAGCCATGACAAAAAGTCTTGCTGGGCTTTGATACTTGGCAATGCATTTTCTGAACATACACACTCTCTACGGATGATTCCAGCGCGCATACCTTCTTCAATACTTATTGGACCTTCCATTTTTTTCAGCAGTTGCAATCCATAAAAGATTTGCCTTAGGGTTTTATCCCCGTATCTTTGCGCATCTTCAACAAAATTCCGAAATTGTGTAGGACTAGAGAGCCACTCTGATAGCGCTTCTATGGAGCCGCAAGCTAAAACACTGGCTTTGTAGAGTTCAGGCCACGCTTCAGGTATGAGTTGCCCTTTTTGATATTCTGCAATATTCAATATTTCAGTGATCGTTAAACCCCATAACGTTTCTGTGAAAATCATTGAAACTATTTCAAGCGGCAAACCTTTGAATAGGCTTTGCCATGCTTCGACAGCAATAAGGCTGTTGCGCTCTACTGCATCCTGTTCACATACAGGATCTTTATATGCTATGGGTTTCGCTGTGGTAACAGGAAGTGTTGACGAAGGAATAGGCGCAATACGGTCCATAGTGGAGTCCACAAAACTCGCTGAGAATTAACCGGTTTTAGCCGGATTTTTTTTATCGTTTTTTCACTTTACGCTATGTAGGAATGGCTTTGTTGCCTGCATGCCAAGCAGATCATCTCTAAGTTACATACTCTGGGTACCTTCTCTGCTATTGAGAATCCGTTATTGCGCTGATAAATGGTAGAGACTGCTGGTAAAAACGGTAGTCTCGTCCACTCTAGGCCATTCCACACACCTACTCTATTGGAATACCCATGCCATTTTCTATCGAAACTTTGAAAGCTGGGACTGCGTCTCTTGCAACGTCCATTTTTGGTGGAACCAGTAATAGCGCTGTGAAACAACATTCGCCTACTCGAAATGCGTCAGCACGCCCAAATAATTCCTCACAATCGAACATCCCACTTGGTGCTGGGTCTGAAGAAGATTATAGAAATTCTCTTGAATCATTGTTTACAGAATATTTTGGTCTAGAATCTAGCGACTTAAAAGAGTTGGATGCCTTGATGGAAGGCATCACTACAGATCGTGATCTAAATTGGGACTCCTTTCTAGAAAAAGTTACCAAACTTAATCTAAATGATGAAAAAGATACTGCGACGTTCTGTGAGCTGATAAAAAAAGACTTGGGGCCTATAAGTTTGCGTTTCGGACAAAAAATGGCCTCCTCACCTTTTTTTAAAAAACTCGCAATTTTAAATCCTCCTGCTGCCATGGAAGCCCCTGCGATTCAATCTAAAATGACAACAGCCCGCGCGGTTACTACTCCAACAACACATATTAGTGAAGAAAATGTTAATTTAGAAGTACTAGCGAAGCAAAACGATAGTATTTCACCTGCTTCAAGCGGCACAACGCCATACCGCCTTGACATCGAAGAAACCGCATTTGCATCTCTTGAAATACCGCAAATAGGGGTAGGAAGTACAAACCAAACTGCAGCCAGTAAAATGGCATCTCCTATTGTTACTAGAACTGAGACAGTAATAGCGAATTTAAATAAGCGCAGTAAAAATTTAGAAGAATACCAGCAAACAATAAAAAAATTGAAAAATGAAAACGCAGAACTGAATAATCAAAATATAGCACTCAGAGGAGAGGCCAGTAGAAACGGAGAAATAATTACAAGACTCAGACAAGAAGTCACGCAGAATGGAGAACTAATTCAACAGCAGCAACTTATAAATCAAAATCTGCTTGATGGTCTTAATGCATTACATAAACGATTCGATGCTTTTGAGCAGAGCCGTAGCAGTAGTCGGACTACCAGTCGCAGCAGTAGAAGCCGTATGAGCGATAGAAACGACACGGCTTCTTTTTCAACAGATTCTCGACCCCTTTCCCCAAGCGACCTTATAGATAGAGCACCGATACTTCCAACAGTACAATCGTACGAACCAGATCCTTCTTCCTCACAACATCTTCCTTCGTATTCCAGCTCTTCCAGAGCGAATCAAGCTTTTATCATGCCCAGGGTAGAGGTGGAAAGTGAATATGGCTATTCGTCTGAAGAAGAAAGTTCTGGCATGCATGTATCTGCCTATACCATTTCTGATTCAGGTGGCTCCTCCTATATCGCTATGAGTCCACGTAGCCTCCCTGATAATCATGCTCATAGCGTAGCGTGATATCGATATTAGTCATTCATTGTCGACAAAAAAACAGGTTGGTTTAGCGTTTTATCTCGTACAACACCGTAGTGGCCAAACAAAAATGACGGTCTTAATGCGGTAATACAACTATTTTTTTCCACAAATCGCTTATCTAAACTAAAAATAGCGGCATGCTGCATCGATGTGTTGCACGATGCATGATATGTCTACCTCCTCACTCTATCCGCGCTTATTAAATCTCATGCGCTTTGGCACGATTGAAGCATTCGATCTCGCCAAAGCGCATTGTCGTGTGCGCACAGGCGCATTGCTTACTGATTGGATGGCTTGGTGTACACCTTTTGCTGGTGCTGTGCGTACTTGGCACGCTCCCACTATCGGAGAACAGGTACTTTTGCTGTGCCCTGAGGGTGAGTTAAGTGCAGGGGTGGCATTACGCGGCCTATATACCCAAGCTTATCCTGCGCCGAGTACCGATCCTGCACTGCATACAGTGGTTTACCCTGATGGAGCTTGTCTAAGCTATCACTTTGGCACAGGTACCTTATCTGCCACAGGGCTGCAACAGGCCTGTATAGAGGCTGCTCAGATTATTTTGCGCGGTCATGTGATTATTGAGGGATCGCTTACACAATCCGGTGGAGCGTTATCCTCAAATGACATTGTGCTGCATACCCACCGCCATAGCGGCGTTAAAAGAGGCAATGATGCCACTGGAGAGCCGCAATGAGAGGGATGCATCCTATCACTGGCCGCACGTTAAGCGGGCTCGCTCATCTCCACCATGCAATGAGCCGAATACTCATGACCCCGTTGGGATCGCGCGTGATGCGGCGTGATTTTGGCAGTGCGTTATCTAACCTGCTCGATGCCCCTCTTAATGCTGCCTTAACTATTCCTCTCTATGCCGCAGTGGCAGAAGCCCTCTCACGCTGGGAGCCTCGGCTGAATCTCTCTGAAGTGCACCTAGCGCCGTCTATAGAAGGCACCGCGGGAACCATGCTGACTATCACTGGAACGGTGGTCTATACCGATGCGCCGGTGCAGCTCGATATTCCCCTCTCGCAGGAGAAGGGACTATGAGTACCGCGATTGATCTCTCCAAACTGCCTGCACCTACCGTCATTGAGCCATTGGACTATGAGCAGATTTTTGAAACGCGTAAAGCCGCATTGATAGCGTGCTATCCAGAATCACAACGTGCTGAACTCGCTGCGACCTTAGCCCTGGAATCCGAACCTCTGGTTATCTTGTTGCAAGAAAATGCCTACCGAGAATTATTGCTGCGCCAACGTATCAATGAAGCCGCTAAAGCAGTGATGTTGGCCTATGCCCAAGGCAGTGATTTAGATCATCTCGCTGCTTTGCTCAATGTGGTGCGTTTGACGATCCAACCCGGAAATCGGGAGGCTACTCCTCCTGTAGAACCCCTTTATGAATCCGATGCCGCCTTACGGGAACGTGCACAAAAGGCCTTTGAGCGCTTGTCGACCGCAGGACCTAGAACCGCGTATGTGATGCATGCGCGCGCGGCTGATGGGCGGGTAGCTGATGCCAGTGCGATTAGCCCCAGCCCCGCTACGGTGGTGATCAGTGTGTTATCGCATGAAGGCGATGGCACTGCTTCTGAAACGCTCTTAGAGCAAGTACGTCGCGCACTCAACGAAGAAACTGTGCGTCCCTTAGGAGACAGGGTCATCGTGCAATCGGCCCAGATTATCCCCTATACGATTAAAGCCACTTTGGTTTTACGCCCAGGCCCCGAAGCGGAACCTATTGTGGACGCTGCACGGAGTCGTTTGCAGGAATACGTGACGCACCAACGCCACTTAGGCGCATCGATTCGCCGTTCCGCCTTGTTTGCTGCGTTACACGTGGAAGGTGTGCAAAACGTGCTGTTAGACGCACCTGCACATGATCACACGCTTACTCCTACAGAAGCGGCGTTTTGTACAGGCATGCAGGTGGATGTGATGCAGGAGGAGCGTTAATGCTTTCTTTACTGCCTCCAAATAGTACTTTTTTAGAACAGTCTGTCGCTGCGGTGAATTCTGCATTGGCTGATCTGAATACGCCTTTACGCGCACTCTGGAATCCCGCTACGTGTCCAACCGCACTTTTACCGTATTTGGCGTGGAGTGTGTCGGTGACGCGTTGGAATCCTAAAACTCCAGAAAGCCTGAAGCGCCAGGCCATACAGCGTGCTTTTATATTGCATCAATATAAAGGAACCTTACACGCGCTACGCCAGGTGCTCGAACCGTTTGGCTATCAAATTCAAGTCACTTCTTGGTGGGAAACAGAGCCTCAAGATCCTCCTGGCACGTTTCGCTTGCAAGTTGATCTCCCTGAAGGATCGGCATTGAGCGATGCGCAATGTACAGAAATAGAAACCCTCATCGAGGACGTCAAACCTGTCAGCAGACACGTTATTGGATTGATGCTAACGCGCACGACTACGGGAGTCATCGAATGGGCTTCTGCTGCCGTTGATGGGGATATCCTCACGATCTATCCCCTGATGTCTGCAGCGATTGCTAGCACAGGAAATCTGTATGGAGCTTGCGCTGTCTATATCGGCGAGACCTTGACGGTTTTGCCGTTTATGACCTCTGCACTACACAGTAATGGAAACGCGGTG
>JASSUF010000103.1:0-8977 GCA_031963365.1 Mycoavidus cysteinexigens | reverse complement strand
AGATCTGATGCAACCAATTTGGCTATATCTTTGCTGGAGTGCGCATCAAAAATATAGCCAATCTGCCGTTATCAATACCCTAGTAACCAAAATCTCTAGCTACCAGACTATTTTGGCACGCTGCAGGTTTGTTTTTTTCGCAAAAAAAGCTAGGCATATCCTCAATTAAGCCCAATAAACACAGCATTGAAACCAATAATGTAGAAAGCACATGAAGCGGCATTACCATACAAATAGAAAAGATACAAGCTTATTTAAAGTATTTACAATGCAACAAGGAGTTTGATATAGAATAAAAGTGATATTTCACCTGTACACTTTTCTTTCTCCATAAAAACAATGAGCCTCATTACCCAACCACACGATGCCTTTTTTAAGGCATTTATGAATGACGTTACCGTTGCACGGGACTTTCTTAATGTGCACTTACCGCCCTCTATTGTGGCGCGCTGTGATATGTCCACCTTGCAAATAGAAAGTGGATCATTTATTAGCCAAGAAATGCGTCAAAGTTACTCTGATCTGTTATACAGCGTGAAATCAGAAGGAAAAGATCTCTATATTTATATGCTCATTGAACACCAGAGTGGAGCAGATGAGCATATGCTACTTAGGCTCCTCGAATACCAAGTTGCAGCCATGAGACGGCATATAGATCAGGGGCGGGGGAAGCTACTGCCTGTAGTAGTGCCCATACTTTTCTACCATGGAACAAAAAGCCCTTACCCTTACCCCTTGGATATTAGAGAGTGCTTCGACTTGCCTGAATTAGCACAGCAGGTTTTCCCTGGTCCTATACAATTAATAGATCTGACTGTAACTCCAGATCAGGAATTGCAGACGCATGGCCGGGCGGCCGCGTTTGAGATGGTACTAAAACACATTAGAACTCGAGATATTCTATTGCTTTTTAAAGATATAAGAGATGCGCTGCTGGCCCACCCACTCACTGTTGACAAGGTGAAAACTATCTTGCAGTATTTACTAGAAAAAGGGGAATGCAGCGATAATGAGGCGTTTCACTCGCTAATCTTTGAGACTGCACCGCACTATGGAGAAGAAATCATGACACTAGCACAACAGTTTCGATATGAAGGTCAACAGAAAGGCCATGAAGAAGGGCTACAAGAAGGGGTAGAGAGAACCGCTATAAATATGCTCAGGAAAGGTTTCTCTGTAATAGAAATTAGTGAAATTACAGGTTTTGATAAAATGAGAATTAATGCATTAACTGCAAGCCTTACACCTACTCTCCATTGAGGTCATTTACGCCAGTAAATTACCTTCTCTTTCTATAAAAGCTCGGCATGCTACCGTTTGCTGGGCTTTTTTTATCTATCACCTATTAAGCACACGCTGTTATGGCCTCCAACGCCCCTGTCGAATCTGGCACCCCTCCTCCCTCCCACTTCATCCGCAATCGTATTGAGGAAGATCAACGTTCAGGCGCCTTAGAAAACGGCATTAAAACGCGCTTCCCACCTGAACCTAATGGATATCTCCATATCGGTCATGCAAAAAGTGTTTTTTTAAATTTTGGGCTCCCACGCCAGTACGGTGGTGTGTGTCATTTGCGCTTTGATGACACGAATCCAGAGAAAGAAAATATCGAATATGTGCAGTCCATCTTCGAGGTGCTAAATTGGCTAGGCGTATCGTGGAGCAAAGACGGGGTAGATCATCTTTATTACGCCAGTGATTATTACGAAACACTGTACCGGCTGGCAGAGCGGCTTATCGAGCAGGGAAAAGCGTATGTAGATAGTGAAAGTGCCGATGAGATTCGCCTACATCGAGGCACGGCTACTGAGCCTGGCGTACCCTCACGCTATCGTGATCGCACAGTAGAAGAAAACTTAGATCTCTTTCACCGCATGCGTGCTGGCGAATTTAAAGAAGGTCAGCATGTGCTGCGCGCCAAAATTGACTTGGCTTCGCCTAATTTTAATTTACGCGACCCGGTCATTTATCGTATTCGCTATGCCCACCACTACCGCACAGGCGACGCTTGGTGCGTGTATCCCTTATACGATTACGCGCACTGCATCTCCGATGCGCTGGAAAACATTACGCATTCTCTGTGCACACTAGAATTTGAAGATCATCGCCCTCTATATGATTGGATTCTCAATACCCTAGCAGATGCAGATGAATTAAAACGCCCTCTTCCACAGCAAATTGAATTTGCACGCCTAAACGTCACCTATACAATTACCAGCAAACGCAAGCTCCTACAACTGGTCACACAAGAGCATGTAGATGGATGGGATGACCCTCGTATGCCCACGTTGGCAGGGTTGCGCCGGCGCGGCTTTACCCCTTCGAGCTTACAACTCTTTTGCGAGCGTATAGGCATTTCCAAAGCCGATTCTTGGATTGACATGGGTGTATTGGAACAAGCGCTACGTGATGATTTAGACCCTCGTGCACATCGCCTCATTGCGGTGCTTGATCCAATCAAATTAATTATCGACAACTATCCTGCAGGCGAAACCACGCAGTGCTACGCCCCCCACCACCCACATCAGCCCATCACAGACAATAGCAATGCACGCTTACTGCCTTTTTCTAAAGAGCTATGGATTGAGCGTGAAGACTTTAGTGAAAACCCTGCCAAAGGCTTTTTCCGCCTCTTCATAGGCAACCGGGTGCGGCTGCGTTACGGTTTTGTTATTGAATGCACAGGCGTAGACAAAGATGCAGAAGGCCATATTACCGCCGTACATGCAAACTACTTCCCAGACAGCCAATCTGGCACGCCAGGAGCCAATACCTACAAGGTAAAAGGCAATATCCACTGGCTCAGCATCGCACATGCTCAGCCTGCGCCAGTACGGCTATACGACCGACTCTTTAATATCCCCCGCCCAGATGCAACAGAACATCCATTCACAGAAAACCTCAACCCCACATCCAAACGCACCATCCAAGCCTGGGTAGAGCCCGGTGCACAGGCGCTACCCCCAGAAACACATGTGCAATTTGAACGGCATGGCTATTTCGTTACAGATCGATTTGACAGCACAGTAGGTAAACCGGTCTTTAACCGCATAACTAGCCTAAAAGATAGCTGGGGGACTGCAAAATAAGTAGTTAGCCCTGATGCCCTCATTAATAATGAGGGCATCACAGGTTCCAAGACAACCTACGAGCACATCTCAATCATCCCCACTTCGCCCGCCCGAAATATCTTTCGCTTTACAAGCATGTTTTTTTTATTTTTCGTGTTTAATTATTTTTATAAGGATTGCTTATAGCAAGCTCTCTGTAAAACAACGCGCGGAATAGAGATCATGGAAGATATATATCGGGGTATATTTATCCCTACCGTGTCAAGCAATATAAATCCTGCCCCTTCTAACAAGCGCAAAGCTGATACACAAGAAACGCACAAGAATCAATCGAAGCGGCTAAATACTATATCGGCCATGCGAGAACTGGATACATCGCATAGCTCCTTCATTAGCGGTACTAATTTCTCATTGCCCGCAAAGCCTTCTGCACCACTACAGACAGTTATACAGAGCACCCTTGGCCCTGATATTTTGCAGCCCAATACGCTGCCCAAACATTTTCAAAGCGGCGCAAATGATCTAGATATTTATCGGAACGGATTGCCTGAACAAAATGCACTATATCCCTTGAGCCCTACTTATTTAAACAATATCTCTTCTACTGAAGGCAGTGTATCTGCATTTAATTCTACGCCGACTATAATAGACCCAGAATTAGCTTTTTTAAATGAAATTCTGTTTTTCGATCAAGGCTTTAATTATTTTCCACTTGCATCGCCTGACATACAGCATACTTCAAATATTAATTTTCAAACATCAATAGAACCTAATCCTTCTAATTCTTATATACCAGGATACGCATCTTCGATTTTTACAGAAATTCCATCCACACCACTATCTTCTATACCTTCAGATATAAATGACTTGCCTCAGACAATATCACCTACTACCTTATCTGATTCATCCCATAATCAAGATTTATATGTTTCACCGCCAAGGTGGTCATCCAAAAATAATGTACAGTCTCCCATTTATATTGATGGCATAGAAACCCCAGCCACTCCACCTATTGAAAAAAATACACCTATTCAATTATTGCATTCAGCATCAGAAACAGAAAAAACATTGGTGATTTCATCTGATTTACTAAACGCATCACAAGAGATTCAAGACGGAATTGTAAATATACTTGAAAACACAAAATATATGGATAACCAATTATTTAAAAATAAAATAAATGAATTTATGACTGGAAAATGGTATAAAGATTTTCTGTATGAAGAAAAAAAACACAATAGCGTAGGCAAAATTTACTCAGAGGAATTTAAATATATTATTACATGCATCAATAATGCGATTGAAAATTATAGGGGAGAGTACTATATTTCTCCAAATGCCCTCCCAATGGCATTTGGATTTTCAAAACCAATTATGTACGCTTGGGCAAAAAAATATTCCATCCCTCAAATTACCTCACCCACTATTACTACTCCACCACAAAATTCTTTCATTTCAGAGGGAGAAATTTCAACTCATACCCTTACCTCTATTCCACTAAGTAGCAGAAAATTGCATGAATCATATCACTCGACTGAACCCACTGCCTCCTCAGCCCAGATTACAAGCACTGATAAGACCGCGTCAAAAAGTCAGAAAAAAAATTTAGATGTCCCGAATGATATATTAATAAAATCGGAGGAGATTAAAATAGAAATAAGAGAAATATTTATAAATAATCCAAAATTGACTCCAGAGCAATTTCAAGAAAAAATAAAACATACATCACATAGCCAATATTTATTTAATAAAATACACAAAAACCCTGAGAATTTTTATACATCAGACACATTCAAATACATTACTTTACTAATTGAAAATGACACTAAGGATATCAGACAAAAAATTCCAAAAACTAGTCTGGCATCTTCTTTTGGTCTTAATGTAAGTACGATATATAGATGGGGAAAAGAATATTCTATGCCAAAGCCTCTTGGTCATCATGAGTTATAATAAATAAAATAAATTAGCCCGCATTTTGCAGAAGAAAATCTATTCAAACGCCCCGCTCAAATACCGCAATAGATTCCACATGAGAAGTATGCGGAAACATATTGATTACCCCAGCGCCTTGCAATACATAGCCCCCTTCATGCACCAGAAAACCGGCATCACGGGCTAAAGTAGCGGGGTTACAGGAAACATATACAATGCGTTTTGGCATTGCATTGCGGGCTGTTTCTGAGAGGCTTTTGCAGGCTATAAGCGCTTTGATTACGGCTATGGCGCCATCGCGTGGGGGGTCGATTAGCCATTTTTCGAAGGGGCCGAGTGCGGCTAGTTCTTCGGGAGTAATTTCAAATAAATTACGGCATTCAAAGGTGGTGTGTTGGCTCACGCCATTGAGTTTTGCATTTTCAAAAGCGCGTTGTGTCAGCGATGCACTGCCTTCGATACCGACCACTGATCTTGCACGTTTGGCAAGCGGGAGGGTGAAATTGCCCATACCGCAAAAGAGGTCTAATACACGCTCATCAGGTTGGAGGTGTAAAAGTTGTACCGCACGGTGTACCAACGAGCGGTTTATCGCAACGTTGACTTGTGTAAAATCCGTGGGCTTAAAGGGCATGCGGATATTAAATTCTGGCAGCGTATAGGCCAGTTCTTTGTCTATGAATGTTGGAGCGTCTGTCCCCTCTTCTATAGCCAGCTCTTTGGAAGATAAGGCTTCTTTGGAAGATAAGGCTTCTTTGGACGGAGTCCATGGAAAAGCGGAGTCGGGGCCCTTGGGCTGCAGCCAGAATTGCACGGCATGGTGTTTGGCAAATGCGTGGAGTTGTAACTCGTCAGCTGGGTTCAGGCTTTGCAATATTCGAAGCACTAAAACGATTACCCCCTCACCCACCGCTACTTCAATCTGAGGAAGCTGATCTCGAATAGATAAATTTCCAATGAGTGTGCGTAAAGGCACGAGTAACGCAGAGACTTCGGGCGTTAAAATCAAGCAGGATGTCATATCCGCCACATAACTGCGCCCACGCTCATGAAAACCTACAAGCACCCCGCCTTTTTTGATGACGTGACGTACAGTCAACCGTGCACGTGAGCGATATCCCCAATCTGGACCATGCTGTGGGCGAAATAAAACTTGCGGGCGTAGTTTAGCGAGATGCCATAGTTTATCTTCCAATGCGCGCTGTTTCATCGCTACTTGGGCTTTGGCATCTATATGCTGCATTGAGCAGCCGCCACAGATTCCAAAAAAGGCACAGCGAGGGGTTACTCTAGAAGCACTGGCCCGTATTATTTTCTCTACACGCGCTTTTTCAAAGGTGGGTTTTTTACGGTAGCTAGAATAGCGCACGCGCTCGCCAGGCAAAGCACCATCAACAAAAATAACTTTTGCAGACTCACTAAGCGCATCCTTTACGCGCCCCACTCCTGCAGCGCCTTCAAGATCTAATGAATCTATATCTATGATGTGATCTGGAAGTACTCCTCCTGCTGGCACGGTGGCAGGTGTAGGCTTAGAAGTAGCAGAGGGGGCAACAGGAATGTGAGCGCAATCAGACATCAGAATCAAAAGAAAAAGTCAAAAAATAGAGGAAACCGCTTGTTAAAAGCTCTTTTATGGCGAATTCCAAGCTTGTAAATACTCGGCCCAATGAGGTTCCGACTCCGCAGCTAAAGTTTCACGCACACAGGCTAATTCTTGTTCATAGGTTTTTTGTGTAAAACGCCCTCGCATCAGCTCAAACCGTGCATATAGCAAATAGGTATTCACCACATCGGTTTCGCAATACTGGCGAATCTCATTGATTTTTCCAGCTTGAAAAGCAGGCCATACTTGGCTGCCATCCATACCGAGTTTGCCTGGAAATCCTAGTAATTTAGCAAGCGAATCCAGTGGTGCGTAAGCCTTAGGCTGATAGAGCGCTAAGTGATCCATTAAATCAAGGTGGCGTGAATGATAGCGGTTTAAGTAGTTATTCCACTTAAAATCGCGATCATCTTCACCTGCATCCCAATATCTAGGAGCAGCAATACCATGCAGTAGCGCCCGATAATGCAAGACAGGAAAATCAAAACCGCCTCCATTCCAAGACACAATCTGAGGAGTATATTTTTCGATAATACGAAAAAAAGACTCAATCAATACCGCTTCCGAATCATCAGGCTCTCCTAAAGAGCGCACGCGAAAGGTATTTTGATTGCGAAATACGCATGAAATCGCCACGATACGTTGCACAGGCAGCGGCAAAAAATCAGACCCTGATTTTTCACGCCGTGCTTGCTGCGCACGCTGCACAATCTCGTCATCAGAAAGCTCTGCAACCTGAGCATCAGAAGCCTCTAACGCACGCAAACCCTTTGCATCAGGAATTGTTTCAATATCAAAAACTAGAACGGGAATCATTATATTTGGCAACAGAGTTTAGCGATTAGCTGGAAAAAAACTTAGGCAATAGTACAAAGCACTACTCGTTTTTGGAAGAAAAATTCGTACTATCACCACTCTTTTCGTACCCCATGCCTGAACTCTCCATCCTTCTGATAAGATGAAATACGTTAAATCACGTATTTAAGGAGGTAAAAAATGGGCTGGAGTTTTGTGAGTCATTGCTCTTCGTATGTAAAGTCAGTTATCAGTAGACGTACAGAAAATCAGGGCGCCCTAAGAAGCAGGCAAACGCCTGCACGCTCTTCAGGGCCATTGTCTACTCATGAAAATATAGAAAATCAGCATGCCCCAAGCAGTAGTAGTCAAGCGCCTACACACCCTTCAAAGTCAGCCTTTCGAAGTGGTAGTCAAATGCCCGCACGCCCTTCAGGGCCATTATTTACTCATAAAAACATAAAAAATCAGCATGCCATGGGCAGTAGTAGTCAAGCACCTGCACGCCCTTCAAAGTCAGTCGATCGAAGTGCTAGTCAAATGCCTACACGCTCTTCAGAGTCATTATCTAAGGATACTCTGCATAACCTCTCCACCGCTGCCGCTCAGCTTCAATATAAGGTTGCTAAAGCTGAGAAAAATGAGGTTGTACAGAGCATCCCTAATCATGAAAACATAGAAAATCAGCATACTCTAAGCGGTAGTCAAACGCTTGTTGACTATTCAGAGTCAATCCCTAATCGTGAAAATATAGAAGAGCACCATCCCCTAAGCAGCAATCAAACGTCTACACCTCTCAACACACTGGCAGGCCTTCCTCCAGAGCTAATTAGGTGTGTGCTGCCCTATTTATCTGGTAAAGATAGAAAAGAATTCCGAAGTACCAGTAAAAAGAATAGAGATGTTTGCGATATGGAACCACATCATATTGTCATTAAAACTACAGAGGACCTTGAAGAAGCAAAAAAATACTACAAAGATAATACTCGCCTTGTTACGCTCACGCTGGAAGGCTCAGCTTTTAGGAATTTTGATTTGGGAGGTTTACCTGCTTCACTGCAGAGTTTGACTCTAAGTAACTGCGATAAAATTAATTATTTGCAACATTTACCTGCTTCATTGCAGAGCTTGACTCTAAGTAATTGCGATAACCTTATCGGTGTGGAAAATTTGCCTGATTCATTGCAGAATTTGACTCTAAATAACTGCCGTAGACTTACCGATTTAAAAGGTTTACCTGCTTCATTGCAGAATTTGACTCTAAGTAAATGCCATAACCTTACCGATTTGAAAGATTTACCTATTTCATTGCAGAATTTGACTCTAAGTAAATGCCATAACCTTACCGATAAAGACCTGCAGCCTCTTAGCGCCTTGACACAGTTGAAGTCTTTGAATCTAGATAACTGCAGTCAAATTACCGATGAAGCCCTGAAGCACCTGCGTACCCTCACACAGTTGGAGTCTTTGAGACTAGATCCCCTCTCGAGAGTTACCGATGAAGGCCTGCAGTACCAGGGCCGCCTCATTTAAATTTGAGCAGTTAAGACCTCGTAAAGGAAGTCTGGAT
>JASSUF010000102.1:0-9123 GCA_031963365.1 Mycoavidus cysteinexigens | reverse complement strand
TACGGGAGGACTTGCACCTCCAAGATTGCGCCCATGCTGGGCGCACCCATAAAAAGCCGTCCTGTGCGACTTAAAATAAGACGCATACAAGGTTGTCTTTATATGCTCTTCTAATAAGAAAATAGAACCAGCATAGGCCGTATTTCTTACGCTCTTACTTCGTCCTGCATCGCATCGAAATATACATGCGATACCACCATAAAACGGTCTCTTGCGACATCTCAACTTTGCTGGCCCTACGACATCTGAACTTTGCCTTGACACAAAGTACGATTAATTCTCTTATGTAAAATTATAACCTAATAGGTAGTGAATTCTCATTTGTCTATGCGAGTGCTCTCCAGATTTAAAATAAATACAATAAGGCTTCTCGCGTAATGCCAGAATCTTTCGCAACCTGTGTCATACCGCGAGAACGAGCAATATCACCCAGTGCCGCAGCCAGCAGTGCAGGATCATTTTCTTCAAGAACAGCAGTTAGGTACGCTGCCGTCTCTTCGTCATTATTCAGGTATTCGGTCGCGTCAAAGTCTGCGAGCTCGGCAATTTTGATCTTTTTAGACATGATTTAATCCTCCAAAGAACTTGCTAATTGAATAGCCTTTGCAATATCTGCTCGTTGCGTCGATTTATCACCACCACCGAGTTTGATTACGAGAAAACTAATCCAGGACCATGATCAGCGCACAAGTACCGAGTGGCGTTGCTATTTTCATGGTACTTCGGCGTGCGCTAATGGACTAGCTTGCGCATCTTTTTGTGAGAGCACGGGCGCCGTCGTGAGCGGCCAATGAATTCCCAGCATGGGGTCATTCCACAAAATGCTGCGCTCATATTCTGGGAACCAGTAATCTGTGGTTTTATATATAATTTCTGCTGTTTCCGAGAGCACTAAAAAGCCATGTGCAAACCCCGTGGGGATCCATAATTGACGTTTATTTTCTGCGGATAAATGCACGCCTACCCATTTGCCAAAATGGGTAGAGCTTTTGCGGATATCTACCGCCACATCAAAAATTTCTCCAGCAATCACGCGTACTAATTTATCCTGAGGATAGCGAATTTGATAATGCAGGCCGCGTAATACATTTTTGACCGAATGCGAATGGTTATCTTGCACAAACTGCACATCAGCTGCCACAGCTTGATGAAATGCACGCGCGTTAAAACTTTCATAAAAAAAGCCACGCGCATCTTCAAATATAGGGGGTTCAATAATTTTCACTTCAGGCAATGCCGTTGCTGTAACCTGCGGTATCATGCAACACGTTCTTCTAGAATATTTTGTAAATATTTTCCGTAATCATTCTTGAGAAGTGGCCTTGCAAGGCGATGTAATTGTGTTGCATCGATCCACCCCCGCCGATAAGCAATTTCTTCTGGGCAAGCAATCATACATCCCTGACGTTTTTGCAGCGCCGAGACAAATATGCTTGCTTCTGCCAAGGATTCAGGTGTGCCCATATCTAGCCAGGCGCAGCCACGCCCCAGCATCTGCACATGAAGCTGACCTTGCTGCAAATAGTATCGGTTGATATCGGTAATTTCTAATTCGCCGCGTGCAGAAGGCGTGAGGCTAGCAGCAATATCACACACCTGCGTGTCGTAGAAATACAACCCGGTTATGGCATAGGAAGAGCGCGGCTTGCTAGGTTTTTCTTCAATCGACACAGCCCGCCGCACAGAATCAAATTCCACTACGCCATACCGTTCTGGGTCATGTACGCGATAGGCAAATACGGTGGCGCCCTCCTCGCACTGAGTAGCCGCTTCTAATTGCTGAGTAAGGTTATGGCCATAGAAAATATTGTCGCCTAACACCAAAGTGCAGGGTTGATTATAAATAAAATCCCGACCAATTAAAAAAGCCTGTGCCAACCCATCAGGCGTTGGCTGCGCTGCATACTGAAGGTTCAGACCCCACTGGCTGCCATCTCCAAAAATGGATTGAAAGCGTGGCATATCAGCAGGTGTGGTGATAATTAAGATATCTTGAATACCCGCTATCATTAAAGTAGACAGAGAGTAATAGATCATTGGCTTGTCATAGACAGGGAGTAGTTGCTTTGATACTGCATGCGTCGCTGGGTACAGTCGTGTACCTTGGCCCCCAGCAAGAAGAATGCCTTTACGTGTCATGGATGGATTCCAAATTTGCTAGGGCGTGCCCTAATTTATATCACAGTTGTTCCAGCATGCGATATACACTATATTTCTATGAATAGATAAAAATCCTAAAGAGGAGCCAAGTTATGGCGCAACTAGTCACTAAGGGTTCGTTATTAGAATGTAGCTTTGGCGCTGCACCTTCTACATTGGACGTATTACTACCACCCATTCCACAGGTCACTGCCGGAGGGCTAAAAGCGGCTACTACGATGGATCACCAGCCCATGGTGAATATCAAGCCATTTGGTATGTGCCGCTCGCTGTCTAACCCTGCGGTCGCTAGCGCAACTGCAGCAGCGAACGGTACCCTCACGCCGCAACCTTGCATTCCTGTGACCACAGCCCCATGGATCCCTGGTGCTCCTACGGTAACCATTGTGAACAAGTCGGCGCTAAATAATACGTCAAAATGTACCTGCAACTGGGGCGGAATGATTAGTGTGAAGAATCCGGCCGTAAAGATGGTCACTATCCCTTAAATGGGCCATAGAGGATTGCAGGCGGGATGCATTGCCAGAGGCCTGCTTTCTCCCAGTGCAGTTATTTATATTTAAGAGGCACTTCCCTCTCTCGATGGTACGCACCAGAGTGCAGGTACACCACACAGCTAAACCGTGTCCATGTGGAATGATCGGTTCTAAGGGGTAGCACCTCGAAGTTGAGCGAGGAAATCTTCACTGACCAGTTTTGTTTTAAGCGCTGCGGACGTCACTATGGGGTTCTGTGGGGAGAGTTCTTGCAATGCATGTAATTTAGCCTGTTCATCTATATCCGTACGCAATAGTATTTCTATAATTAACGCAGGGTTAAAGCCGTCCCTGCCCCCCCTACTTTTTTCTTGTTCGTTTCCTGCGGACCGAAATGCCTCTTTTACTAAATCGCGCCTAGTACCCGCTTGATTTTGGGTTTCGACAGTAACTGTGCTAGCTGGCGCTCCATTTTCAGTTGTGGCACTAGCCATGTTAAGTTCGGGACCCATAACCTTGGCCTTTATAGACGCGCATGAATAAATAATGTCATAGCATCGAAGCAGCCATTCGTCGTCTTCCAAATCCGATACACTGCGGATTTCGCTGCGAATGGATGCCAATAGCATGCGGTCCGGGTGCGTCAGCGAGTGAATTCGCGCAAATGAGTAGATATTCATATCTCCTTGAACAAAACGCGCAATATCAAGCAGCATGTCAGGAGAGATAGCTTTTGCCTGCGGATTGGGCAAGACTGCATGCTGTCGCCCTAACGGGCTCGCAGATAGAAGCTCGGGCAAGAGCCATTTTCGGATTTCCAACAATCGCGCACTAGTTTTAGAAATTGTAGTAGGTACAGAGGCGTTGAGTGGTATCGCAGGTACAGGCATATAGATTCTAAACCACTCAGGATGGCGTTTAATCATATTCCCGCTGAATTTTTGTGAGGTAGCCTTGACTGGAATATTCAGTTCGTTTGCAAGCATCTGCGCCAATGAGTGGGCGTCCCCTATTCCAGTATAACAAGATTCCAAGTCTATTTGGCTGACATGTGTGGTCTTCAATTCGATGCCATCTCGTAAAGCTAGCCCTCGGATGACATCTGCCAATTCATGCGCGTTCATATGGTTACTGTTGGCCCATGAACCTATCTTGACTTTCAAAATTTGGCCATCGAGCTTGAATTCAGAATTTGCTCCTAGCAGCGCCTGTACACGACCTCCGATTTGTGCGGGCATTGCACTTGTAGAGAGTGGTGGTGCCCCAAGGGCACGTCCCTTGAAGATAAATAGCTCCGGGCCTTCTTTTTGGGGAGGACCCTCGTTTAAGCGGAAAAATCTTCCATCAGAAAAATGCCCGAGCTGTTCTGCAGTCAATATCCGCTTGCCAGGACCCAGTAAAGGGTTAAGAAAGTCATTTTTTGTCCCTGCGAAGCGGCCATTACCTAGACTGATCATCATGTGTTGAAGTACCTCCCCTCCAGCCTGCTTCCAGATCGTCAGCAATTCACCTTTCGGCACGGACGTAAGCTGCTCCAACGTGTTTATACTTGTCGAGCTCACCAGAATGTCATCGACTTTTTTGCTGCCCTGTCGTGCTTGCTTTGCTAAAGATGCCAGATTCAATGCCTGCTCTGATTTCAGCAGCTGCGCCGTTTGCAGTACATCACAGGCATAGTTCCAACATACACCAGTAGTACCACTTTCACTGCGGACAGCATCAAGCAAAGAGTCGCTAGGCTGTGGGGATAGCGACCTAGAGTCCATTGCGCGTGCCTCTAGACCCCCTTTTATACCACTGGTGTTTGACTGGCCTTGTGTACGAGATTTTCTAGTGGACTCTATCTCTGTTGTCAACTGCGTTCTAATCTTTCCGAGCTCATCTTCCTTACTGCCCCACTTATAATCTGTAGAATAGGAGTCCAGTCGATCTTTTACTAATTTTGCAGTTGCCGGCTCCCCAATTAGTTTGATTAAATCTTGTCCTTTCTTCAGCATTAACGCATCCTCGACCAGGGATGTTATTTTTTCTTCGCGAGTTCTTTTAGACCATTCTATTCTGTATTTTGTTCCAGGAAAATCAAGCGGCACGGTACCTTGTATCTTATTCCATGGACTCCATAATGGAGACAGCCAGACGGGCCTAATATTCAAGAAAGGCAGATGGTACGCTTGCAGATAGCCATTTGGTGCGCTTAGATAGCCAACCTTAATGCCAAGCTTATTTAACGCTATCTTGAGTTGGAAAAGGTAAGCACCGCTGCCCACATTGCATGAATCGATCCGCAGCACACCGACTTCCCTGAGCCCATAGTCGTATAACTTCTTCGCGAGGTCTGGCGCGGTATAGTTTCTAAATGGCAGTATCTCCTGTTCGCCCACCCCTGGCAATTTCTGCCGTAAGCCCGAATCACTCGGGCCATTCACGGTACCATGAATAGGTATATCCAGGCGGTCATTTATTGTCAACTTGGACAAAAAATGTGTGGGAGGGGGATGAAAAATATTAGTCGGACGCCAGGTGGCCAATTCGCCATATATATTCTCGCTGGGAATTTGGTGTTGTTTAATTGAACTTTTTGCATAATCCTCAAAAAGGTCCCATTTTTTCCCTCCAGTTTCACCAATCTGGAAAATATACCTATTGCCTTGTGCTAATAAAGGTCTCCTACTGCTGAAATCTTGATCAACGCTATTTGGCCGATCAACCATGTTTGACTGACCATTAGGCTCGCTCTGCATGCCATGCTGTTGAGCATCTGGTATATCGTTTGAAAGCGTACCCCACCCATTATGCCGGTTTATTTGAAGCTCTAGATTCTTGAGAATATTTTTTTGAGTTTGTATTTCTATTAAGAAGAGTATGAGTGGGCGAACTTTTTCGTTTGGCGTAAGAAATACAGGGCTTGTGAAGTCTTTGTTGACTGTGAAAAGCGTTTCCAATACGGCAACTTCTAGCTGATCTAAGTGCACAATTTTGTCCAGCATTGACCGCCCTTGAAATTTTTCTATATTATCTAGTAGCGTTATCAAAGGTTTATATTGCTGTCCCAAGGAGCTTTTTTCAATTTTTATTTCCGTAATCAATTCTTGCTTAGAACTGATGCCGAGCCAATTGCGCTGGCGCTGGCTATCCATGGCATAGAGCTTAGCAACATCCTCTTCTGTGGGCATATTTCTAGTTTTTTCAGGACCAGGGATATTTTTATCTGGTAGTTGCTCAAAGGCAAACGTTTGAAATTCTTGATAATTTTTTTTAGCCAGACTAATAGGGGTTTCGGGAGCCATTTCCTTTTTAATTGCATCCATTTCTTCATAAAATGATCCTAAACCATCCGTTTTTCTTGGTGTAACTCCATCCTCCTTAAACAATATATTTTTGATAAATTGTTTACTAATAGCATCATCGCCAATCTGTGCCTTCAGCTCATCAAATTCAGGTGATCTAATAGCATTCTCAAATATTATCCGCGTCTTTCTAGGTAGATCTGCCTCAGGCCAAATCATATTCGAATATAATGGGAGCATATCTCGCTGCATATCCTGGGGCGAGCGAATAGTGAGATCGTCCTTGAGTATGGGGGGTAAATCTGTGATTTTTTTTGCTATATATTCTGCGAAATCAGATTTTAGAAATTTTGCGAATTTTTGTGCCCCATCTATGCCCCTTCCCATCCCTAACCCCATCACCGCACCCCATAGGGCAGATACTACTGCACTCTGCCGTTCCTCAGGCTTATCAGACGTTAATGCCTGAAAGATCGAAGGAGTCGCATCTATGGCTTCCTCAATAAGCGCTCGAACAATATATCGGAGTATACGGTACCCCTTCAACGCCCTAGTTAATTTGCCTGCTACAGTGTTAGTAACGATTATACTGAACAATAATTCGATTGCTGCATCTCTTGCCTCGACGCTGCGATCTGCATGCATTTCGCGCTCAGTATATTCGAGTTCATCCATATCATAGCTAGTATGATTTTTTGATATATTCTTAAGTTCCTGGCTAACGTCATCAATAGACATCGTCTCACTACTGGCAAGAAGCAAATCAAATGCACTATAATTTAAGGCAGGGCCCGTTTCCACCTCATTTTGCGGCTTGTGTAACGGGTCAAATAACCGATTACGCAGTTCCTTTGCATTTATATTTTTTTCTGTACTGATAATCTCCTTTTGCTCTCGAATTGATAAATGGGGGGAAAGCCAGTTCTTAAATTCTTCATCACGGTCGAACAATGAGCGTATATTTTTGCCAAAAATAGTTGACCGTACTATATCACTTGGATCTAGTAGATCGTCATTATTTATTATCCAACCGGGTTTTTGGTTATGTATTGTAGATATAGATGTAGAAACTAATAATACCCTGCCATTTTCTAAAGGAATAACGAGAAGATCGGCCACATCTGTACTTATTGGTACCCCTGCAAAAAGACTAATCAGAGAAGGTATTAAACCTAAACCATTAGCCTCAGCATTTAGTTTTAAGAATTGAATATCTAGTTTTTTGCCATTATATAAAAAATCTTTAATTTGTTTTGCATCATTCGCGGTCAAATCATAGGATGATGCATTTTCAATGATAGCATATAGAGAAGATGATATATCAGATTTTTTATTAAAATCAATAAATGTAGATGCACTATTATAATATTCCTTAACCTTTTCTTGATAGCGAACAGAGAACCCCGTCCTTTGCAAGGCTGTCAGAAATGTATCATTGAGCTTGGTGTTATTGGTAGTATCAATGGCCTCCTTTATACTGAGATGTGCTTTCGAGAACGTGGTCACCATGCCACGCAGAAATCCCATTTGTTGGAGATATTTGCGTCGCCACTGGCCTGTTTTAATATCGGCTGCGGTAACATAAATTTCTTGTCCTATAGGCTGCGAGCCTAATAAGCCTGGAACATTTGTTACATTTGTTACATTTGTTACATTTGTTACATTTGTTACATTTTTTACTATATCCGGAAATGCTTTCACATCATGAAACATTGCCTCTACTGTAATTTTTATCTTCGTATTAGCTTGAATATTTCGATGATTATTTTTGAGGGCATCGTTACGAATTTCATATTCCAAAAATTTAGTCGGATCGGTGATATCACTTCCAAGAAGTGCCATAAAACTATGATGATGGGCATGTGCAAATTTTTTGTCCTTATCAGACCGGCTAAGATAAGCTATAATTTGTTTATTCATATCTGTTTTCGCTAAGGAATCAGATGGATTAACTATTTTATAATAAAAACGCCATTCGCGAACCGTCTCTATAGGACGATCTGTATCTGCGCTTCCACATCTTACTTTTATATTTTGAAGGTCCGTTTTTGTTGCGCCATATCGTTCTCGTAGCAAAGTAAAAAAATCAGATGGAGGCAAGTGATAAAAATATGGAAGCGGGGCGGACATCTGATAAAATTTAATCCTATTTTCCCTCATACTATTATCCGATACAATCGCTGGCCAGCTCTGTGTGCCCGCTTTTTGAAAATTATGGAATTCATTTATGAAGCTTGAACTCATACTTTCGTCAATCGGTTGAAATTCAATGGGAGAGTCAATGGCGATTGGAGCGCTACCTTTTTGTTCTATATTAATAATATAATCAACGAAATTATTATAATTGTAAGGTTCATTTTTACTTAAATAACTTTTCATTTTATCCGAAACGAATAGATACATGAAGGTTAGTAAATGATATTGGCGTACTGTCCTTTCATAATTATTTTTTATATCTAAAACTTTAGATAAGTTACTCTCTGGATTAAGTAAATCATTAATATTGACTCTTATAGATTTATCTTGGAGCGAATCCTCACCTAGTAAATTAAACGTATATCTCCCCGCATTGATTTCTGCCCTATTCAATGCCTCATGGTTGTTTTTAGGTAAGCGAGATGGTGAATTATCTCCTACATCCGTAATAACGCGTTTTAAAAGTTGAATTTTGTCTTCTGCAGAATATCCTTGCTGAGCTTCCTTCGAACCATTTTTTTGCTGAATAAAAGACTGGAATCGTTCATGTAGCGTAGAATCTTTTTGTATATTTTGCGCTATCATATCCGCCTGCACTATTTTTTCTTCCGTATCAGCGGCAGGTTTTACAGCGTCCATTTGGGAATTTTTATTAACTATAAGTCGTGCATTTTCCATAAGCTGACGCTCCAGACTCGTAATATCAGCAGATATTTTTGGATGGTTTGCTACAGCATTTGCTGTTTTTAATAAGTCCAACTGGTCTTCTATTACTTTGCCTACTGCTGTCAGACGGTCTAAATCTTTTTTATACTCATTATAAAGATCCAAGTTTGGATGCTTTGAAACCGTACTAGACGTTGGCTTTGTTGACGAATTAGTGGCCTGTGCTCCTGTATTCCTGGTTCCTGCTTGAGGTTTTACTGATTCTGAATTTTGGAGATCAGGGGCTTGATCACCCTGCATCATTTCATCATCGAGATTTTCTCGATTGTTAGTAGTGA
>JASSUF010000101.1:0-9160 GCA_031963365.1 Mycoavidus cysteinexigens | reverse complement strand
TTTCTATACGGCTCAAGGACTCCAGAGCGTTCCTTTTAGCGATGCGAATCAGGAAAGCAACTTCAAGCAGGCGGTTCAACAAGCCCAACAGGTGGCTCGCCTGCCTCCTGCTTTGAAAGATCGAATCGTACAGCCGGATGCGCAAAATGAGGAAGAGGCGCTGCTTGCGCCATCTATCAGTCAAATGCAATGGGGGTCTATTAAGACGGAGCGGGGTACCCAGACAGAGGTTTTTTCAAGCGCTGCATCAGGCGACCCGTCGGCCTGTACTGGTCATCAGTCCACCAGAAAAAAGGTTTTAGGGTTCATCAAGGCAAGCGCTAAATGATCTCTATCTTAACCTGGCAAGCGCCATCGGCGATGAGGGCCTTTTTGCCTCTTGCTATTTCTCGTTTGCTTGGCGGATGCTCGGCAGCTGCAAGGTCAATTTGCTGGGCATTGCCAGGTGAAAGTCTGACTGAGAAAAAAGGAGGGCAACAATTATGCAAAACGTTTGATGTAATGCAAATAAATCCAAGCGATCTATCGACTGTCAAACAACATGCAAAACTTACCAATTAACAGCGTAGAGGGCTTTAAAGTGTGGCTAGCCGAGCAGCAAGCGCACTCGCCTGTTTTGTAAACTTCCTCATGTTGACCTTCTTTAACTGTGCCAAGTTATGCAGCTTCCAGCGAACACCTGGCATATGTTCGAGATGAGTGATACCTAGTCGCGACCACTCAGGCTCACCAACAAGCATCGACAACAGGAATTGCCGCTCGTTGTCATCTAGCCCATGCTGAAGTTCGTGCATCAGACGCTCGCGGGCTGCGAGCAAGGTATTGAGTGATATCGGTTCAACGGTCATGCCAACGAAACTGTGCTCGTAGTCATACTGAATATCGCGTGGTGATGCGAACAATACCTCATGTACTGGTCGATTATGACTGATCAGGTAAACAATGAAAGCGCGGCGGATACCAGGCGTGATCCCCTCGTGTGCAAAAAGTTGCATGATGTCGAACAGATCTCGAGGGTGCTGTCGGTCCAATGCCGCAACCAGTTTGCGCCGTATACATCTTCCAGAGACACAACTGGAATAAACAGATCAGCTAGCAGCAGATCGCGGGCGATAGGTGTGAGCGAGGCGTGACGTATTGGTTGTACCGTGCCGCGCATCACGCAGTTGACCTCGATCTTCACCTGCGTACGCCCGCGTTGTACCATCAGCTTGGTTTCGCCTGCTGGAGTCACTGGGATATGTATTTGGAATCCGCGTTTTTGCAGGCGTTCGGCCATTTGGCAAATAGCCTCATTAATACGTGCCAATGCTTGTTCGCGCGGCAGAGCATGGTCTGGAAAAACCAGATCAAGATCTACTGATAAGCGTGGCATATCACGTATAAAGAGATTAATCGCAGTGCCACCTTTTAATGCGAATGTGTTATCCATGAATACCAGCGGTGCTACCTGTGTCAATAGGCGTGCGGTGTCGAGATAAGTTGGGTTCATGGCTTGAGCACCAGTAATCTATCTGCTGATTTAGATACCCAAGGTCGGCAGCTTCCTGTTGGCAGCGTGGCAGGATCTAGTTTTGCGACCCAAGGCAGTGATTTTTCTCGCCCCAACTGTAGGCATAGTCGCACCGTTTTGATGCTTGTGCAGTGCTGCAATAATTCTCGTAGTACATCGGCTCGTAGAGTGTAAGTGCTCTCGATGAGTTCACTAGCCTCCTGAAGCGGTTGGCGAAGGCCGACATCGCTGAGTAATTCCAGTAGCGCCCGCTCTGGAGCAGATACCTGTGGCGCTCCAACACGTTGTTCGAAGGGGGCAACGTGCAACAAGGAAGTAGGACTTTCGTCAAACAGGCGCTTGCGGTGGTACTTAGCCGGAAAGCGTTGAGTAAACCAATCTGGCAATTGTCGACTTTCCCAGCCATACAAATGCAGCACGGGCTGCTGTGATAGATACTGCCGCAGGCCGTACCAGTCGAGCGCTGATTTGCCACCAACGTGCAATCCATCGAGCCTGCGTTGCAATAATAATAAGCTGGGATGCAAAGCCACCGTATCGTTTAATCGGCAATATACCCCGCGTGCTAGGCGTGTGAGCCAGCCTGCTCGCACATAGTAGACAGCCAGATCCGCAGAAATACCTAATGCCGCTAGGTCTTCTGTAGTCAACGGTGTTCCAGGGAGCAACCGTGTGTAAAGTAAATTTAATTTTTTTCTCTCAGTCGTAGTCATACTACGACTAAATACTATTTTTCAAAAAAAAGATCAAGTAGGGCGCTATTTAGCCAGAGCAAGTATTATTTCGCTACCATAATCTTCTAGCGTTGATACTGCTTTTCAACACAAATCCAATCCTCACGTATCATGCGTCGGAAGGTGGTGTAACTTATATCCAAGACTGCAGCATTCTACGTTTCACAGCAAATCATTGTGCGCATACCGCATACTTATCTTCTGCCAAAAATCATTTGATTAGCAAAAGCTGTTTTGAAAGGGGGGAGGTGGTCTAACAAAGTTAGGCCTGCGCTATATAGAGCTGGCAGGGGGGAGAAGCTGGAGGAGATAAAGGCGTTGGCTAGGGTATGGGTTGTGCGGATTGTGGTTTCGCGGTCGGCTTGGCGATGTTTGGCGAAGTGGGCTAGGGCTTCAGGGGTAGGGCCTTTTAGGAGGCTTTGGGCTAGAACCCATGTATCGCGTAAGCCCAGGTTTAGGCCTTGTCCTGCAACGGGGTGTAGGGTTTGTGCGGCGTTGCCGATTGCTGCGATGCGGTGGTTGGTTAGGTGGTGCTGTTTTTGCAGGGTAAGGGGAAAGCAGGTGCGGTCTTGGATGTGGATAAATTTACCCATGCGGCCGCCAAAAACGGTGTCGAGTTCCGCTAATAAGTGCTCTGCTGGGGCTTCAAGCCTTTGTTTTGCTATGTCGGGGGCGCTGCACCAAACTAAGGCGTAGTCTGCTTCATTTTGGCCGCCTAGGGGTAATAGTGCAAGAGGGCCCTCTGCTGTGAAACGTTCCCAAGCGGTATGGGGTTGAGGGGCGCTTGCTCGAACGATTCCGATTAAGGCGGTTTGGTGGTAGTGATGAATATGTCGGTTGGGAGTGGATGGGGTAGTAGGGTTTTGTGTGTTTTGAGATAGTGCGGAAGGAGCACTGCCTTCTGCATAAATGACTAGCTGCGCATGCAGCGAAGTCGGTCCTTTAAGTGTGTGGGAGGGGGCTTCTGACAGCGGGGTTAAAGGTAGTGTTACGCCTTGTTTGTCTTGTATAGGGGCCCCCGCTGACATTGCTAGCCATCCAGGTGTTTCTGCTCCATGAAGATGTTGAAGGTGGTTTAGATGGGATTGCGCAGATTGAGCGAGTGTGTGGAGTAGGGCGCTATAGCGCAGTACGTAGCCTAAGGCTGGGAGTTTGCAGTCTTTTCGGTCTAGGGTGGTGCGGCCAAAGTATCCTTTTTGGGAAACTTGGATTTGATGAATGGGGACGGTATGGGCGGGCCATGCACGATCTAGCAGTATGCGGCTGCCGTAAGATAAAGCTATTGCGCGTGGATCACTGGGATCTATTGGTGTGTGTGCTCGATGTGGGCCAATGAGTGCTATGCGCAGTGTACGTGTGAAGCCTCGGCGTGCTAATGCTGTGACTAGTGCGCAGGCTACAGGGCCTGTGCCGACGATTGCAATATCACATTTTAATGAGCCGCTCATTGTTTTTCTCTTGTACTTTGGGTGAGGTATGCACTTTGATATGCACGCTACTTTTCTTTAGTTATGCCTTTTTGTGGGGTATGGGCTGGTTTTAACAGGGCGGTGGCGCGCATGTTGGGGTTCGTTCCTCACCACCAACCTACAGGCTGCCTTTTGTTGAGGGGATGGATTGGGTTGCTCGTTCGTCTTTTGTTACTGCCATGCGTAGGGCGCGGCCGAAGGCTTTGAATACAGTTTCTGCTTGGTGGTGGGCGTTTGTTCCTCGTAGGTTGTCGATATGGAGCGTTACTGCTGCATGGTTGACAAAGCCTCTGAAAAATTCGATCAATAAATCAACGTCAAACTGACCAATACGAGCACGGGTAAAGGGTACATCAAAGAATAAACCAGGGCGCCCAGACAGGTCTACTACTACGCGTGAGAGTGCTTCATCTAGTGGGATGTATGCATGACCATAGCGGTATATGCCCCGTTTTTCTCCTATTGCTTGGGAGAAGGCTTGTCCAAGGGTGATGCCTACATCTTCGACGGTATGATGATCATCGATATGCACATCCCCGCGCGCGGTGATGTGTAGGTCGATTAAGCCATGTCGCGCAATCTGATCGAGCATATGATCTAGAAAAGGTACGCCTGTTTCTAGTGTGCTCTGGCCTGTGCCGTCTAAGTTGAGCGTGATAGCAATATGTGTTTCGCTTGTAGTGCGCGTGACTTGGGCGGATCGGTTATCAGATTGCGAAGAGAAAGACATAGAAAAAAATCCAAAATGTAGGTTGGTGGTGAGGCACGAACCTCAACATGCACACCACCGTGTTCTTTAAGACCTGCTTACAAATGGTCTAAGGCAAATATTATAAGTCGGTGATATGCATGTTGGGGTTCGTGCATTACAGCCAACCTATATTTAATTTGATTGCTTATTTCACTCTTCTTCCTCTTCGCCTATTTCTTCTGTCTCAATATGGCGATTGGGGGCTGGGCGCAGGCCGATAGTGACGGTGAGATCTAGGGGTTTATTTTTTCGAATGAGATGCAAAGTGGTTTTGGTAGCCGGTTTCATGTGCGCGACTAATTCTAGTAACTGGTTGCGGTTGGTGATGGTTTGTTTGCGTGCTGGGTGGATATGGGGAGTGATGCCGACGATAATGTCGCCATTTAATACTCCTGCACGCGCAGCGGGTCCGCTCTCTAAAACTCCAGACACCATGGCGCCAGATGGTTTATCGGAATCGGTATCTATTTGTTCAGAGTAGATATTTTGCAGTTCTACGCCGATCCACCCGCGCACCACGGTACCGGTTGCAACAATGCTGTCCAGCACTTCAATTGCAGTAGAAACAGGTACGGCAAAGCCAATACCTAATGAGCCGCCGCTACGCGAATAGATTGCGGTGTTGATGCCTAGTAAATTGCCTTCTACGTCGATCAATGCACCCCCAGAGTTGCCTGGATTAATCGGTGCGTCTGTTTGGATCAGATTTTCAAAGGTGCTGATTCCTAGGTCACTGCGCCCAAGCGCGCTAATGATTCCCATTGTGACGGTTTGGCCTACCCCAAATGGGTTCCCAATAGCTAAAACCACGTCCCCTGTGTGTGCCTTTTGAAGATCGCCAAATGTGATGGCAGGTAAGTGGTCGATGTTAATTTTGAGAACGGATAAATCGGTTTCTGCATCGGTGCCAATTAATTTGCCTAGGGTTTGGCGACCATCTGCTAGCGTGACTTCGATATGATCCGCATCATTGATTACGTGGGCATCCGTTAAAATATAACCTTTTTCATTGACTATGACCCCGGAGCCTAGATGGGCGGATTGGGGGTTTTTGCGTGAACGCTTTTTGAAGAAAGGGTCAAGCAGTAAATGCTCTCCCTGTTTGTTAGAGATACGCTGCGTTTCCTGCTGTTGAGGGGTATTTTTGCTTGAAAAAATTTTAACCACGCTGGGCATCGCTTTTTCTGCTGCATAAGAATAGGACAACCCTGTGCAGCTGCTTCTCAGATTGCGGGAAAACCCTGCCCATAGCGGTCGTGGTGTGGACTTTGCTATCGTTGAAGGGGCGAGAAGGAGGTGTGCATTGAAAGCAGCTAGCCATTCTGGTTTGAGTGTAGCTACAACAAAAAAGACCGCCAGTATTGCAGTGACAGCCTGTGCGAATAAAAGCCAGAAGCGTTTGAGCATAAAAAACCGCCTGCAAATAAAAACAACGGCATATGCTTTTAAAATGGATTTCAAGTATTTTCAAATAGGTACATTTATTTGAATGAAAATATTTTTCAAGCTCTATGCAGTGTGGAAGAAGACACGCTTTTTATAATACTGAGAGCGCCCTAGGTGGTGGTATTAAAAGCTGATGTTACGCAGGTATTCAAAAAGAGGCAGTGGTCATCATGTTGGGGTTCCTTCGTCACCCCAACCTACAGTGTGTACGTACAGGGAATTTAAAAAATGATCGTATCTCCAAGCGAGTTGGAATTCTACTTGAATGAATTATTGAATTCGTACCACTTTCAAGATTATGCGCCAAATGGTTTGCAAGTACAGGGTCGTCTTGGTATTAGCCGCATTGCAACGGGTGTAACGGCTTCGGTTGCGTTTTTAGATGCAGCGCTGGCATGGGGAGCCGATGCAGTTATCGTTCACCATGGTTATTTCTGGAAAAATGAAGAGCGGCCTATTACAGGCGTGCGCTACCAGCGGTTGAGTCGATTGTTGCAAAATAACCTGAATTTATTTGCCTATCATTTACCTCTAGATGCCCATCCTCAGTTAGGAAATAACGCGCAACTTGCCAAGCGTCTGGGCTTTATAGCAAACGGCCGGTTTGGGGAGAATGATTTGGGGTGGATAGGCAGCTTGCAAGCACCGATGCCTGTAGCGCAATTGGCCTCGCATATAGAAAAAATATTAAATAGGCGACCTCTGGTGTTAGGAGAGCAGCATGCACAGGTGCAATGTGTGGCGTGGTGTAGTGGGGCAGCACAACACTTATTGGGCGCAGCTATTGATGCAGGCGCACAGGTTTATATAAGCGGAGAGGTTTCTGAATCCACCACGCACCTAGCCACGGAAAGCGGCATAACGTATCTAGCCGCAGGTCACCATGCCACCGAACGATATGGCGTACAGGCATTGGGAGAGCATTTGGCGGCAAAGTTCGGCATAGAGCACCAATTTATGGATATGGACAATCCCGTGTAAACCCTCCCCCTTTGAAACATGACAAAAAAACGTTGATTCATCGTAGGTTGGCGGTGAGGCACGAACCCCAACATGCGCACCACTAACTTCTAATCATCGCTTTTGGCCTGTATATGCAGGTTTCAAAAGGGCAGCGGTCATCATGTTGGGGTTCCTTCGTCACCACCAACCTACCGTTCATTGTAGGTTGGTGGTGAGGTACGAACCCCAACATGATGACCAATGTCCTTTTAAAACCTGCATATGCATGCCAAAAGCGGTGATCAAAAGTTGGTGGTGTGCATGTTGGGGTTCCTTCGTCACCACCAACCTACCGTTCATTGTAGGTTGGCGGTGAGGCACGAACCCCAACATGCGCACCGCTGACTTCTAATCATCGCTTTTGGCATGCATATGCAGGCTCAAAAAAGGCCGCGGTCCTCATTTCAGTTCGTGCCAATCGCCAATTTACGTTCTTTTTAAAAGTAAATGCTCAGAAAGTTCGCTTATTTTTGAGAATTTTAATAAAATCAGGCCCTTCAAATTTACGCACTTGCTAAAGATCTTGCTTAGGGTGTGTCTTCAATTGTCCAAAAGGGTTCATATTTTGGGTAATTGAGGACACACCCTAAGAGGTGAGAGCGTGCGTGCTATTGCTATATGTGCGTTTAGCATAGGGCAATCTTATTGCCGTGCAAGTCAATTCTCAATCATTGTAGAAGATAATTGGACGGTTTGCAGACGCAAAGTAAGACTTTTTGTGGATATAGAAGCTTACTAATTTAAGCAGTGAATGGGGTTTTTGATGAATCGCATCACGTAATACAGAAAAAAGGAAAGGAACAAGCAAAGATGATGCATTTATATTCTGACGATACGTGCCCGTTCTCTCATCGCTGTCGCCAGGTTTTGTTTGAAAAAGGGATGGATTTTGAAATTCGGGATGTGGATCTTTTTAACAAGCCTGAAGACATCGCCATCATGAATCCATACGGACAGGTCCCCATTTTGGTGGAGCGCGACCTGATTTTGTATGAATCTAATATTATTAATGAATACATTGATGCGCGTTTTCCGCATCCGCAGTTAATGCCCATGGATCCTATGCAATGTGCACGGGCTCGTTTGTTGCTTTTTAATTTAGAGCGTGAATTATTTGTATATGTGAGCGAATTTGAAGCGGAGAAAAAAGGCCGCGCAACGCTCACAGGAAAAGAGCAAGACAAAGGCCGTTTGGCTGTGCGGGATCGCTTGACGCAGCTTGCACCTGTTTTTGTTAAAAACAAATATATGTTGGGTGAGACTTTAACCATTGTGGATATTGCGCTGGTGCCTTTGTTATGGCGTTTAGAGCACTATGGTATTGAGCTTCCTCGTCAGGCGGCACCGCTTCAAACCTATGCCGAGCGTATTTTTAGCCGCCCTGCATTTATTGATGCGCTCACGCCTGCTGAAAAAGCAATGCGTCGATAAGCCAGAAGTATTTTTGTTAGAAGCGGTTTAATGTATGGAAAACGCGTATGTTAAACGCGTATGTTAAACGTTAAACCGCTTCTAAAACAAAGTTGCCACCTACCCTAGTAAGTATCTATTTTGGCGTATAAGCGGATCGTGTATGAATGTTGCATTGGTTTTTTTAATGCTAGTAATAGTGAGTGGCATTGCTTGGGTTTTAGATAAAAGCATTTTTTTACCGCGGCGGCAGCGTTTTGCACAAAGCTTAGTGGCAGACTATGAACGCCAGCAGCACGGTGCGCCCTTAGCAGGCCCGACCTCTGAAATAGCGCAAAAATCCTCTGCCATTCGCCAAGCTGCACTAGTCAGGCCTTGGTGGCTGGAATATACGGCTGGCTTTTTCCCCATTATTTTGACGGTTTTTCTACTGCGCTCGTTTATTGCAGAGCCTTTTAAGATTCCGTCTGGCTCTATGCTGCCTACGCTGGTAGTGGGCGACTTTATTCTGGTTAATAAATTTGTCTATGGCCTGCGCCTGCCTGTTCTCAATAAAAAAATAGTCCGTCTTGGTAAACCAAAACGCGGGGATGTGGTTGTTTTTCGCTATCCTAAAGATCCTTCAATAGATTACATCAAGCGTGTGGTTGGGCTGCCGGGCGATACGGTGTCTTATATAAACAAGCAGCTTAAAGTGAATGGCCTGCGCATTGCTACGACACCACTCCCTGATTATTTTGACGAAGATCATGGTACGTATTTAAGGCGATATGAGGAAACGATAGGGGAAACTAAAAATGACATCCTCAGTAGCCTTTCCGACGCGCCCTTTGTA
>JASSUF010000100.1:0-9430 GCA_031963365.1 Mycoavidus cysteinexigens | reverse complement strand
TGAATACCTTGCACCGCACGACCCCGAAGATGGGCCCTTTGGGGCAATTGAGGACGCACCCTATAGAACAGGGTTTAAATTACTCGAACTGAGCCCGGTACTAATTGTGCATCAAAGTGGCGCTGCAAATCCTGTGCGACTCGGCTATTTTCTACTGAGTACTGCGCTTCTTGCTGCCGCTGAGTCTGTACTTTTTCTAAATCCTGAGCGGCAGTGCGCGTAGTGGCTCCAATTTCAGTCTTGATCACCACCGCATGCTCAAAGTGGCTTTTCAAAGCCGCCTGCAATTTATCTACACAGTGCTTCTGAGCCAATTGGTTCAAATGCACACGCAGCGTGAGGATATTATCCTGAATATGAATAAGCTCACTATTCACTGCCAGCTGTTTTGCTAATCCACTCAGACTAAGCTCAGAGACTAAGGCGGGCCAGTAGGCTAGATTTTTCAGGCAATCTAAAGACGGGCTTTGGCCAGTGACAAGAGGCGAATCTACTACTGCTTTTTCAGAAGCGGGCGGCTCTACTTTAGCAAGAGCAGCATCCCTGTCCGGCAGCAACTTTACCACTTCTATAGGCACCGGCTTTGCTTGTACCATTTTTTCTGTAGAACTGGCTACTATGTCAACCGGTTTCACGGCAATTTCAGGTGCTACTGGTTTAGCTATAGAAGCTATAGAAGCTATAGCGCTTAATGCCTGTGATGCCGGCGCAGTGGCTCCCGTCTTTGGGTCAGAAGAAACAGACTGGGAAGGGAGTGTATTCGTGCGCTTTAAGCCTTCTTCGCTTGGATAAAAAGCGAGCATACGAAGTAAAGTCATCGTAAAACCAGCGTATTCATCTGGCGCGAGGCCCAGTTCACTACGTCCAACGGTAGCAATTTGATAATACAGCTGAACCTGCTCTGGAGTAAGCGTAGTAGCTAAATCTTTGATATCAGCGCAATCAGGATCTGCCTGGTTCAAAGAGCCAGGCGCGTACTGCGCCCAAGCTATACGGTGTAAAAGACTAGCCAAATCTTGCAATGCCCCACCTAATGAAGCACCGCGCGCCATCATTTGATCCGCAATATCCAGCACAGCAGCCCCCTGCCCTGCTGCCACACTCCTCAGTAGATGCGCTAGATATTTCTGGTCTAAGGTACCAAACATCTGCTGCAGCGCTTCTGTACTGATTACCCCTGCACTATAAGCGATCGCTTGATCAGTCAGGGAGAGCGCATCACGCAAGCTTCCTTGCGCCAAACGCGCCAAAATAGGTAAAGCCTCAGGAGTATATTGAATATGCTCAGCCTGCAACACCGTTTCAAGATGCGCCACAATTTGCAGCGCAGTCATCGGCTTTAAGTTAAATTGCAAGCAGCGTGACAATACCGTCACAGGTACTTTTTTAGGATCGGTGGTTGCCAGAATAAATTTGATATGTGGAGGCGGCTCTTCGAGCGTTTTGAGCATCGCATTGAACGCATGCTGGGTAAGCATATGCACTTCATCGATCATGTAGACCTTAAAGCGCGCAGCCACAGGCGCATACACCGCTTGCTCCAGCAAAGCGGTCATTTCTTCTACGCCACGGTTTGAGGCTGCATCCATCTCTACATAATCGATGCAATGCCCTGCCTCTACCTCCAAACAGGCCCTACATTTCCCACAAGGTATAGAGGTAATACCGAGTTCGCAATTTAGCGCAGTAGCCAAAATGCGCGAGAGTGTCGTCTTACCTACGCCTCGAGTTCCGGTAAAAAGGTAAGCATGATGCAACCGGTTTTGTTCTAAAGAATGTACAAGCGCCCTAACAACATGCTCCTGACCAACTAGAGAAGCAAAACCTTTAGGGCGCCATTTCCGTGCAAGCGCTGTATGCGTCATGTAAAGGGTATATTTGGAGAGTGTTCAAAGAAAAAAGCGCTGTTGCAGCGAAGAGAGAACGCAGAGCGGTAGAAAATAAAGAGGGACGAGCCCGACCCCCGGCACTGGCGGCATTAGCTGTGGCTGCTTCGTTCCCGATCTGACCAGATTCACCATACCCCCATGCGGGGAGGCCCGTCGACGCGCATTGTAACACTGTGTTTTAAAAAATTTCAAAAGAGTTGCTATTAAATGATGTTATGCAGGCAATCAAAAAGGCAGTGGCCTGCATGTTGGGGAACGTTGCCCACCACCAACCTACCGAGATGCATATGTAAAATGGTTCTATCAAACTCAACTAACCACAAGGGAAGCAAAGAATGGTAGGTTGGTGGTGGGCAACGTTCCCCAACATGCGCACCACTGCTTCCCTGATGACCAGCTTATAACCCCTCAAAAGGGCGGATATACAATTTGGAATGCCGAACCTGTTCTTAGATTTATCTGCCCCCTTTTCTAGTACACTCTGTTTAGTGTAGCATTGCACTTTTTGCGCCTAACGCGCACACTTTTTGTCTACTTTCACGCACTCCTCAAGCTGATTTAAGATCTGCATTCTCTTAGGCCCATACTGCAATGAGCGACCTTATTAAACCGGTGAGCGACGCCTCTTTCGACGTTGATGTCATCCAATCCGGACGCCCTGTTTTACTCGATTTTTGGGCGCCATGGTGTGGCCCCTGTAAAATGATCGCAAAAGTCTTAGAAGACATTGCAAAAGACTATGGCGAGCGTCTACAAATTGCAAAAATTAATATTGATGAAAATCAGTTAATCCCTGCAAAATTTGGTGTGCGTGGCATTCCTACCCTTATTCTGTTTAAAAATGGGATTATGGTTGCTCAAAAAGTAGGTGCACTCTCTAAGCCACAGCTCACCGCCTTTTTAGATGGCCACCTGTAGAAACCCAGCCAAACGCGCAAAAACATTTGTAGGTTGGGGTGAGGCACGAACCCCAACCTACGCGCCAAAAGCATATAAGATGTACTATTAAAGTGTCTCTTCTTTATAAAAACTGAATTCAGAAAAAAGAAAACGCTTTGTGAGCAACGGTTGCACAGTAAAAATATTCCCTTTTTGAGGGCATATACTATATTTTTATATATTCCTATTTTTTTATCCGCCATTATTTATACAGGCCGCGCTATACAGCCTATCAAATGTTTAATTACGGCTCTCTAGAACCTGTTTAGAGTCTTCCTCCTTTTTCTTCTATCCTCTTCTATTTCTCTATTCCTCTCTGTGAGGGGATCTTCTCTATGCATTTATCTGAACTCAAATCTCTACACGTATCCGCACTCATTGAAATGGCCAATAGCCTCGATATTGAGAGTGCGAACCGTCTGCGCAAACAAGAACTCATGTTTGCCATTCTTAAAAAGCGCGCCAAAATGGGCGAAATGATTTTTGGCGACGGCACACTAGAAGTATTACCCGACGGCTTTGGTTTTTTACGCTCGCCTGAAACTTCCTATTTAGCTAGTACCGACGATATTTATATCAGCCCTTCTCAAATTCGTCGTTTCAATCTACATACGGGCGATACGATTGAAGGAGAAGTGCGCACGCCTAAAGATGGTGAGCGTTATTTCGCTTTAGTCAAGGTTGATAAAGTCAATCACTGCTCGCCAGAGCTATCCAAACATAAAATTATGTTTGAGAACTTGACCGCTTTGCATCCTGATGTGCCGTTGATTTTAGAACGTGATATTCGGGAAGAAGAAAATATTACCGGGCGGGTTATTGATATTATCTCTCCCATAGGTAAAGGACAGCGTGGACTCCTAGTCGCCCCGCCAAAATCAGGTAAAACGGTGATGCTACAAAGCATTGCACACGCCATCACCACCAATTACCCAGATGTCAAACTATTTGTTTTGCTAGTAGGCGAGCGCCCCGAAGAAGTGACGGAAATGCAACGTTCCATCGCGGGCGAAGTCATTGCCTCTACCTTTGATGAGCCCGTTACTCGCCACGTGCAAGTAGCAGAAATGGTCATTGAAAAAGCAAAGCGTTTAGTAGAGCTCAAGCAAGATGTAGTTATCTTGCTAGATTCCATTACCCGCTTAGCCCGCGCTTATAATACGGTCATCCCTTCCTCTGGCAAGGTTTTAACTGGCGGGATTGATGCGAATGCATTGCAACGGCCAAAACGCTTTTTTGGCGCGGCGCGTAATGTAGAAGAAGGGGGTTCCCTCACTATCATCGGCACGGCACTGGTTGAAACCGGCAGCCGCATGGATGATGTGATCTATGAAGAGTTTAAAGGTACGGGGAATATGGAAATCATCCTCGAACGCAAACTCGCCGAACGACGCGTCTTCCCGGCCATTGATGTGAAGCGTTCAAGCACACGCCGCGAAGCTTTGTTGATCAAACCTGATATCCTTCCGAAAACTTGGATATTGCGCAAATTTATCCATGATATGGAAACCGTCGAAGCTGCTGAATTTCTGCTCGATAAAATGGGGCAGACTAAAAATAATGCAGAATTTTTTGAATTGATGCGCCGCACGAATTAAAAAGAACTCTTTCGCAACCCAGTAGCAGGAAATTCCTCATTGCCGGCTACGAGGTTGCGAAAGAGATCTAAAGCTGCGCTGAACACCCGCTATTTCCTTTACTTTGCCATCGCTTTTGTTTGGCACTGTTAACCTTTCTTTTCGTTAACTTAAGAGCTTTTCCATGAAAGAAAATATTCATCCCGAGTACCGTGACGTCCTTTTTGAAGATACTACGTCCGGCGACAAATTTATTATCCGCTCCACGGTTAAAACCGGCCGTACGCTTGAGCATGAAGGCACAACCTATCCCTATATGCGTATCGAAGTTTCTTCAAACTCGCATCCGTTTTATACCGGCACCCAAACGCATCACCATACCGCCGATCAGGTTGGCAAATTCCAACAAAAATTTGGCAAGCTTCTCGGAACAGCAACACCCGCTGCATCCGATACCCCTGCGTAACTCCTCTTGCAAGCGATTTCATAGCGCATGAACTCCTCAGCGGTTCGCCTTACAGCCTCAGCGACGCACGCTCTGCCTCGCTGGATTTTGTTCGCACTATGTGCAGCCTATATTGTCTGTGGGCTTTTTGGGCGAGACCCTTGGAAAAATGAGGATGCAATAGGTTTTGGAGTCATGTGGACGTTGTCTCTTGGGGGATGGCATGACTGGTTGCTCCCCAACTTAGTAGGCAAGCCGCTCACATCCAGTGGGCCGCTTGCTTATTGGTTGGGCGCTTCTAGTATGCGTCTTTTCAGCCCGTGGCTCTCGCCTAGCGATGCCGCGAGGATTCCTACTGCCCTTTTATTTTGTATAAGCGCAGCTTTTATCTGGTGCAGCACCTACTTGCTAGGGCGCCGCGCAGAAGTCCAACCTTTTAAATATGCTTTTGGTGGAGAGCCGTCCTCTAAGGATTATGGCCGTACCCTAGCGGATGGGGCACTCTTTATCTGGTTAGCCTCCTTTGGTTTGACCGAACGCATCCACGAGACTACGCCAGAGCTAACGCAATGCGCATGCATCAGCATGCTGCTCTATGGATTAGTTCGCCGCTTAGACAAACCGCTTCAAGGCACTGTATGGTGCACCCTAGCCTTAGGGTTACTTACGCTGTCAGCCCATCCTTTTCTACTTTTAGCAGCCTTAGTAGGAATAGCATTTTTTGCGATTATCACGCACTCGCAGGCTCATCCAGCCTCCCCCTCTTCTTTTGCCAACGAATCTAAGCCTACACCTACTCGTAGAAGCCAGATTGTGCAGCTACTAGTTGGAGGGAGCCTCTTATCTGTTTTACTCTTCGGTTGGCCCTTAGCGGCTTACTGGGCTTTACCTGAGCAAGCCCCGCTCTATCTGCAAATGTGGGGCTTAGATCCCTTTCGTACCTTTTCAGGGCCTTTACTTGCAAGCACTAGGCACTCTGCCCTAAATAACGTACTGTACGTACTCAAAAATCTACCACTTTTTGCTTGGCCTGCTTGGCCGCTTGCATGGTGGGCATGGTATAGCTGGTCGCATGCTCGGCGCGCCCCTCATATTGTTTTACCGCTAGCATTAGTAGGCTCCTTACTGGCTGTCATTCTCCTTCAAACGCACAGAACCAATCAGCTTTTTATCTTATTACTGCCTGGCCTAGCCATCCTGGGGGCTTTTGCGCTGCCTACGCTCAAGCGAGGCGCAATCAATGCAATGGATTGGTTTGCACTACTCAGCTTCACATTACTGGGCGGCTTTGTATGGACGGTGTGGATTGCTGCACAAACTGGCTTCCCTAGCGCTATCGCGCACAATTTAGCTCGTCTTCTGCCCGGTTTTCAACCTGAATTCCGCATAATGAGCCTAGCTTTTGCGCTACTCGTCACCATTTGCTGGTGCAGGCTTGTAACCTGGAGACTCGCGCGCGCGCCTAAAGTACTGTGGCGCAGCGTCATCCTCTCCTCTGCAGGAACCACATTAATGTGGGTGCTCTTAATGACACTATGGGGACCCTTTATCAATTACAGCCGTACTTACCGTGCAGTCGCAGCAAACATTGCCTCGCACCTGCCTAAAGAATACCGTTGCATTGCACCCGTTCGGCTTGGTAATGCGCAAATTGCCTCTTTTGCCTACTTTGAGAATATGCGCTTTGGGTTTGATGATGCAGCGTCTTGCGACTTGCTTCTACGCCAAGACACCGAAGACTACAGCACGCCCCAATCTCCCGCACCTTACCGCTGGAAACTGCTCTGGCAAGGCCGCCGCTCAACCGATCGAGACGAACGCTTCCGCTTATATATACGCACAAGGCACTATCTGACTAAGACATACCCTAAGAACACATCTGCAACTAAACCATAGGTTTGGGTGAAATCCACCTACGATGCATTGTTTTTTTTAAGCGGAAACTGCTCTAAGACTATGCCTCGCATGCTTATCATCTCGCCAAACTGGATTGGCGACACGGTCATGGCACAGCCGTTATTTCATTTGCTCAAACAGCAACATCCTGATCTTATTCTCGATGCGCTAGCTCCTCCTGGCCCCGCGGCCATGCTTGAGCGTATGGCTGAAATCAATCATATTTACATCACGCATTTCACTTCCAAAAAGCTAGAACTTATCTCACGCTGGAAGCTCGCTCGCCAACTTGCCAAGGTGGGCTACACCCACGCATATGTATTACCCAACTCAGCTAAATCCGCCCTTATTCCCTGGCTAGCAGGCATTCCTACGCGCATAGGCTATTTAGGAGAACAACGCTATGGGCTCCTAACCCAATACCTGCCCAATCTAAAAAAACACGATACACGCCCTTTGATGGTGCAACATTATGCGGCCCTTGCAGGCACCTCTTTGCTCCCTATAGATGCAACTTCCCCTGCTAACTTACTCGAACAACTCGCATTACAATTTCCACTCCCTAAGCTAGAAGCACAAGAACGAGCGCAGTGCTTTTCAAATTTAGCTACCCGCTTAGGATTGGATGCAAGCCGCCCCTTCCTCACTCTATGCCCAGGTGCGGAATACGGTCCTGCTAAACGATGGCCCCCAGCACATTTTGCAGCCCTGGCACGTCATCTAAAAAATGCACGGCCTGATCTGCAAATTATTGCTCTAGGAATTGCTAAAGAAGCTCCACTTGCTGCCGAGCTCTGCGAAAAAGCACCCCATGTACACAATCTATGCGGCCAGACTACTTTAAGCGAAGCATGTGTTCTGATTGCAAAATCCCATGCCGTAGTCGCCAATGATTCTGGCCTTATGCATCTAGCCGCTGCGCTGCACCGCCCCTTATTAGCCCTCTATGGCCCCACCGATCCCCGCCATACTCCCCCACTCACCACCCATGCACGTATAGCCTGGCTAAATCTACCATGCAGCCCCTGCTTCGCAAGAACCTGCCCACTAGGCCACAATCGCTGCCAATGGGAACTCACCCCAGAATTAGCGCTAGATCATGTAAAAGCTTTGCTTACATAATTGATGTTACGCAGGTATTCACAAAGACAGTGGCGTGCATGTTGGGGTTCCTTCGTCACCACCAACCTACCGTCCTTTGCTTTTTTTGTCGTCGGTGGAGGCCAGCCTAAACGGGAGGGCCGCTCTTTTCTTCTTCTTTAGCTTTTTTATAGAGGGTTTTCATTTCGTTGATGCGTGATTCGATTTCTGCGCGTTCATGCAATGGAAGTTTGGGGATTTGGCGGGCGGTTTGTAATTGGAGGATGGCGGAGGGCCAGGCGCCTTCCAGTGCGTACTTTTCTGCTAGGGCACGGTACTGGTTAACCGTATCTCCTAGCGCTGCGCTAGCAAGGGCAAGGTAGTTCCACCACAGGGTTTGATTGGGTTCAAGTTGTGCTTGTGTACGTGCTAGGGTCTGTACTTCTCGGTAGTGTTTAGCTGCAAGCTGTGCTTTTATCTGTGCTTCTTGTGCGGCACGTGAATAGGGCCAGCGCTTAACTACTGCTTTGGCTAATGCTATAGCTTGCATATGAGCAGGTTTAGGGCCTAGCCCCATTAGTTCAATTTGTAAGATATCTAGACTGCGTGCATACTTTGCGTTATTGACTGTGCATGGTCCTGTGCGCTTTGAAGTGAGGCATGGCCCTGAGCGAAAAGCTTGTTGCGCTTTTTCAAGGTCAGCACGTGCAGCGTCGGGTTGGTTGGCTAGTAGATGCGCTAGCGCCATACCGTAAAAATTAGCAGCAGGATTCGGCGCAGTTTGGCTGTTGAGCGCATTACTAAATGTACGCTCAATGCGTGCATATTCGTGATCTGAGCGTGCTTCTAATACCTTAAGCTGCGCGCGTACGAAACTGTATTCAGGATCTTGCCTAGGCTGGCGATAGCGCGTGCGTTGCGCACGTTGCGTCATATCGGCAATGCGTTCACGCGTTAATGGGTGCGTACGCATATAAGCGGGTAGACTGGTTTCGCTAGGAGCACCAAGTTCTAGGCGTTCAAAAAAAGCAGGCATACCATACGGGTCATATCCTGCTTCTTCCAATAAAAGAAAACCAATACGATCGGCTTCATGTTCCGCTGCTCTGGAAAATTTTAGCTGGCTGTCTACGCCATACGCTTGCCCACTCATGGCCAAGGCGCCTCCGAGATCTGCACTTCCGGTTGCAACGCCTGCAATCACCCCTAGCAGCATGCCTGCAAGTGCTGCATAGCCTGAGCGCGTGTTGGCTGCCCCTTTTCTTGCACTATGACGCTGCAAAGCGTGCCCCATCTCATGGGCTAATACAGAAGCTAGCTCAGATTCTGTTTGCGTATTGGATACCAAGCCCGTATTGAGGCCAATAAACCCTCCTGGTAAAGAGAATGCATTGATTTGCGGATCGCGCACGGCAAACACTTCAAAATCTGGAGCAATATGCGCAAATATTTTGCTTAGCTCACTAGCTTCGCTGCGTTGTACCTGCATGCCAGAGCCTGTATATAAAGAGGAATAATCATTCTCTACATAGTGTATTTGGCTATTCGATCCCGGGCGGGCAATGCGTACGGCTGCTGCAGCTAGCCTTTGTGCAACAGTAGAA
>JASSUF010000099.1:0-9475 GCA_031963365.1 Mycoavidus cysteinexigens | reverse complement strand
AGCGATTATTAAAAGTTGGTGGTATGCATGTTGGGGTTCGCGCCTCAACCAACCTACAAATATTTATGCCCCCAACCTCTTCTATTCGTGCAAGGTTTATTATCGCGAGCATAATGTGCTGCGTAACGGTATTGCATGCTTGTATTATTGGGTGGCTATTGGCGCGGCATAATATCCAGCAGCTTGCTTTTCCTCAAACCGCTGCAGCGCAGGGTGCTGCTTTAGATCAGAACATTTTCCACGTTACCTTACAAGCTAGTGCACCCCAAACAGTTACAGCTACACCATTAAAAGCTAAGCAAACCCATAAGCGCTCTACGCTCAGTGCGAACCATGCGCAACCCTCTTTGCCTGATGCGTTTAAATTGCCCAATTTAAAAAACGCTCCAGCAACACACCATCTTCCCTCTCCACTTATCTGCCACGCTCCCCCTCCCCGCTATCCTGCACGCGCACGTCGACAAGGCGAGCAAGGTACAGCTCTTATTCGCTTAACGCTCAATTCGATGGGCCAAGTAAAAGAGGTTGTATTGCAGCACAGTAGTGGCTTTGCAACTTTAGATCAAGCAGCACTCACAGCGGCTTCACAAGCTATCTGTAGCATTTCCACAGGTTCTATGCCTATGTATACCTATCTTCGGTTTCAGTTTGATTTAGTAGATGCAATGTAAACAGCTGAAAAAATAAAAATATATTGGAATATATTGCACATTTACTTCGCAAACAGATACAAAATTTCGCTGTGATGTAAATCTAATATAATAGATATTGTAAGAATAATGATTAGGATAAATTTATTTATAGGCATATAAATTTCTTAAATTTATCCGTTTTCATTAGGAGGCGTACATGACACCAACTATGGAAAATAGCCCATCCATACATTACATACATAATACAAACACTACAACAGTAGAAGAAGATAACCAGCCAACACCAGCGCAACAATCATCTCTTACTCGCTCACTTTCTCTTAATATACATAATAATTTACAAAATTTACAAAATGCAAATCTAAGCAGAAGTAATTCAAACAGCAATTCTCTTAACAACCATCAAACTTTAAATACTATTGAAAATCAAGAATGGAGTACCTATACATCTAATATATTAAATAATAACTACGAGATGCAAAATAGTATTTTTTATGAAACCCCAAAAAATTATTTGCACGATACACAAAAAAATACCCCAAAAAACAATAATCTCATAGCTATTCTTTCAAAAAAAACCAACAAAAAAGTTGAAAATCTTTTAAATGAGATTAATAAATTTAACATGCATAATGATGCAAAAATAAATAGTGTAAAAATTTTCGAAAACTTTTTTCATACATTAAAAGAAAGAAAGGATTACGATGTTTTTGCAGCGTCTATAAAAGATGATAAATTACAAGACGATATACAAAAATTATTTCAAAAATTATATAAAGAAATTAACCCGAAAAGATCAATTCATTTTAAAAGCCATTGTGACAAAATAATTGAAGGAGCCAAATTAAAAATAGAAAGAGACCAAGAATTTCTTAGCGATAATTATTTTATAAGATGTCTGCTGACTACTTTCCCAACCGATACAGCGCAATCAAAAATTAACGATTATATTAAGCAAAATTACATGGGGAAAGGGTCGGAAAGTTTTCATCAACTATTATCTGATAATTTACTAAAAGCAGAAATAAAGTATCAGAAAGTTATTAATGAATGCTATAGAACCAATATGAAACGTTCATCATATAAAGCAGCTTATAAAAAGGTAAAAAAATTAGCTGCCATAGATCCATTTTACAGTTCAGGAATAGATAAGTTATCAGAGGATACAAAAAAAGCTTTACTCTTCTTTAAAAAGAAAAGTAGTTTAAAAAGCCAAGTGATAAATTTTGCAAGTAATGCGAAAGATGAAAAAATAGATACAAATACAATAGATGGATTAAAAAATAAATTGAGCTTCATTAAGTATTTACAGGAACAAATAGCACAGATAAAAAATGAGCAAGGTCGAAGTAATGGAGTTTTTCCATCCATGTTAGAGATATATCGCAATATATCAGAGCGAGATGACTTTATAGAAAAAACCAATGCAATTAAATATAGAATAACAGATGCAGATGGAATAGAAACAAAAATAAATTATGAGCAATTGAATGCAAATGAAGCTCAAATTACTGCAAATCAGGCGCAAAGTTTTGCTATTGATATTCAAAATAACAACCTGCAACACACATATGAAAATATGAATAATTTATTACCCATTCAAGCGCAATTATTTGCTGCGGAAGCTCAAAACAATGCTACCGTACTCAACAATCAGGCAATCAGTAATTCCGTATATCAAATTAATAACTATCAAAAAACAAACCATAAATTTTTGATGTTTGAAATACTAACAAATATTGGAAAATTAAAATAAAAATCTGACGGCACAAAATAATTAAAAATATTATTCACCGCTGGAAATGATTTTTCCAGCGATTTTTTTTGAAATTAACATAATTAAATAATATTAGAGTAATATTCATTTTTACTAAAAAATGTATGCTACGAAACATGCCTCTTCCAACCGATACTATAAAAATCTAAGACATATACCCTAGCGCTTACCCCTACCTATTTCCTTACTCCGCTGTACACTCGATACTTTTGAAGTAGTGGCTTTTTTGCCTTTGGGGATACCCTCTCCATTTTCAGCATGACGTTTTTTTCAAGGAGCGATAATGCAACAACAAAGACGCGAATTTCTGCTTAAAACAGCTACTACAGCGGGTGCAGCCGTGGCTGCTTCGGCTGCAGCTTCAAGTTTAGTGCTAGCAGGTTGTACGGTAACTGGGCAGCACAATATGGATAGCCATAAAAATCCTGTTGTGCGACGACAAACGTTGAATTCAGAAGCTAATTTAGCATTGGGACGACTGTATGGAATTGCCAGAGGCTCGCGTGAATTGGTTGCCAGAGCGAATGGTGTGTTGATATTTCCTTCGGTGATTGCAGCGGGTCTTTTTGTCGGTGGCCAGTATGGTGAAGGGGTGCTTCGTGTAGGTAATGCCACGCAAGGGTATTACAGCACGGCCTCAGGGTCAGTTGGCCTGCAGGCAGGGGCGCAATCTAAATCCTTATTTTTCCTATTTATGACGCCCTCCGCACTTGCGCAATTCCGCGCGCATCCAACAGGTTGGTCGGTTGGCGGCGATGCATCGGTTGCAGTGTTAAAAATTGGGGCGAATGGCACCATTGATACCCTTACCGCAAAACGGCCAGTGATCGCTTTTGCGCTGACTAATAGTGGGTTAATGGCTAATCTCACGCTAGAAGGCACAAAAGTATCAAAATTGAATTTATAAAATAGCTTGGGTGAGGTGAACTCCATATTACCGTTCACCCGCATTTTCTAGTGAACGCATACGGAGTTCCTCCGTACCCACCTACAAAAAACGCCCTCTAAAGGTCTACCTTAGAGGGCGTTTTATTTTGATTATGAATGTACTTAAGGGCTATGTGGTGCAGCAGGCTGTGTATTCATATTCGGAGCAGCAGGCTCTTTAGCTGGAGTGCATTCATCTGGGCAATTAGCCGGCTGCGACCCGCTGGGTATACTGACCTGCGTTCGCAGCGTGGGAAAAGATTCTGGGGAGTGCTCCTGAATAAATTTGAGCAGACCTTCGCGGATGCGGCAGCGCAAATCCCAGCATTGAGTGGCCTGTGCAGTACTCACCAAGATACGCAATTGCATGGCTTTTTCATTGGCATCTGATACTTGTAGAATTTGTAATACTCCATCCCACTCAGGCGCTATTTGACACAAACGCGCTAGCTCTGCTCGTAGCGCATCGAGATCTATACGATAATCCACCCACAGAAAAACGGTACCCGTCATTTGAGGGTTAGTGCGTGTCCAATTTTGAAAGACATTTTCAATAAACCATTGCAAAGGCACGACTAAACGGCGTTGGTCCCATAGGCGTACTACAATATAGCTTCCTGCAATTTCTTCGATGGTGCCTACTTCTTCCTTGACCATCACAAGGTCCCCCACCCGTATTGGTTGGGTGAGTGCGATTTGCAGCCCTGCGGCTAAATTCGCTAAAACAGGCCGTGCGGCCATACCTGCAATCACACCAGCTACCCCAGCTGAGGCCAGCAAGCTTGCCCCAATTTGGCGTACGCTTGGAAAAGTCATTAAAACAGACGCTATGCACAGCACTATGACAATAGCCATTAAGCTACGCACCAGCACCTTCGCTTGAGTGCGTATACGCTGTGCATACTGCTCATCATTTTGTTTTCTGCGTATACGCCGCCGGGTAAAAATTTCACCTAGCGCATTAGCAAAACGCACACCAAACCAGGTCAAACTACCAATTAAAGCCAGTACACTGATATCTCCCAGAATAACCATAAACGATGCCGTTTTAGGTATTTCTGAAATAAATAATTGTAAAATCAATAGAACAAATACAAATTTCCCAGGACGTTCAATATAACGCAATATTAAAGCGAGGCCCGTTTCTGAGCGCGCTATATTACGCAGCATGCCGAGCCCGCTGCGCATTAAAAGAAAAGCAAAGATCAAAATGATAACCATCATAATGACCGCGCCTACGCCCGAATGCATCGGCTCTGAAAGCATATTTTTAAATATATGGGGTAAAGTCATAGGTTCTTTATAAGAATACGGTTCAGAATGGTGAAATCTTAAATAAATTAAAGAAATTGTGAGTGGTTGCCTTTGCAACCTCGCTTATCTCTATGCCACGAAGTGCAGCAATTTCGCGGGCAACATACATCACCAATCCGGGTTCATTGACCTTTCCGCGATAAGGAACGGGGGCTAGATAAGGAGAGTCTGTTTCAATTAAAAGACGCTCTAGCGGTACGCGTTGCGCTAGCTCATGCACCCCTTGCGCGTTTTTAAATGTCACAATGCCCGAAAGGGAGATGTAAAAATTTAAAGCCATAGCGGCAACGGCCACTTGCCAGCTCTCTGTAAAGCAGTGCATCACGCCCCCTACTTCATTAGCGCCCTCCTCTTCCATCAGCCGTATCGTATCTTCTGAAGCGCACCGGGTGTGAATGATAAGTGGTTTTTTAACGATCCGCGCTGCGCGGATATGTGCACGAAAGCGGATACGCTGCCATTCCATCTCATCGATAGAGCGCCCTTCCAAGCGATAATAATCTAAGCCGGTCTCTCCAATAGCAACCACCTTAGGATGCTGCGCTAGGGGTACTAGGCGCTCAACCCATTCTTCAATGGAAGGCTCATAGCTCGCCCCTCCTTCATACTCTCCATCAGGATGTACGCCAACCGAGGCAAATAAATGCGCATGCTCTTGCGCTAACGCTAATACTTGCGGAAAACTCTCCAGATCTACGCTCACACATAATGCATGCGTTACTTGATTGGTGCGCATAGTTTGCAGTACTTCTGGCAAACGCTCTGCGAGCTTTTGAAAATTAAGGTGGCAATGCGAATCAACAAACATAGTAGCTTTGGCAGAGGGTTTAAATATCTAAATAAAGAGAGTGGGATAAGGTGCCATAGCATCTTCTATCCTTAAGCGCGCATTCAAAGGATGATGCTCCACGGCGCGCTGTGCATGCATAGCACGCACATATTGGGTCCAGCGTGGTACGTTTAGGCGAGCTGCGCACGCAGCTAAAGCATCTCCATGATCAGGGAAATAATGCAAGCGGCCTGTTAAGCGCAGCGCTCCTAGATCATATAGCCAGCGTTGCAGCATACTGATAAAACCGTCTGCAGGCATTTTGTGCAAGGCATCTGCACAAGCCAAAATATCACAACCGCTTCCTGCCGCTAATTGTTCTATAAATTGGTGCCAAGCTGCTGCCGTGCTCTGTTCTTGTGCTTGTTTTGCATGCCCCAGCGCTGTAAGCGGTGCGCCTCCAGCCCAGGCCAGTGCAGATGGTGCTCGCTGTGGTGCTATATCCTGCATATGGAGCCAAGCCAATGCTTGCTCAGCAGTGGGCATTTTCATAGGATAGCGACGGCAGCGGCTAATAATCGTTGGTAATACTCGATCCAGCCTAGCCGTTATTAAAATAAAAATTACTTTCTCCGGCGGCTCTTCTAGTGTTTTTAAGAGCGCATTGGCTGCTGGTAAATTTAAAGCTTCCGCCGGATACAACACAATCACACGCCAGCCTGCGCGGTGCGCGGTCATCGTGCATATATTTTGTAAATCACGCACGCTCGCGATTTTTATTTCTTGGCTTGGTGCTGCCGTTTTTTTTGCGCTATCTGAGGAGTCAACCGCTGCTTTGCTCTCTTTTCCAGCAGATACTTTTTTAAGTGGCGTTTTTTGCCCGTCAAAGCTTGTATCCGCTAAACCTTGCGCTACTTTTTGCGCTTCAAGCACGCTCTCTGGCACCAGTAAGCGATAGTCTGGGTGATGACCTTGCGCCATCCATAGACACGCTTCGCAGCTTTTGCAGGCATACCCGTGCTCGGTAGGTGCCTCGCACAAGATGGCTTGAGCAAGCTGCTGTGCAAAATGGGCTTTACCTATACCAGCAGGCCCTTCTAACAAGATAGCTTGAGGCCATTTCCCACGTAGGGCCTCAAAGCGCTTCCAGTCATCGTGTTGCCATGGATATATCATGAAGAGGACGGTAAAAATGGGTCTAAACGACAATTATAAGTATTTTTGCTGCCCTATTCCAATTTACCAGTTCGAATAGACTGAGCGATCTTGCGTAGATTCTTATATATGCACTTTCAATTCTTATTGAAAATTAAGAATTATCTTGGCAAAAAATGTGTAATTATTTGACAGATTTTTATTTATACCTTGCACTTAGTGCGTGCATGCTTACTTCCAGGTACTTGGCACCGTATAGTCCCGAAAAAGAAAATTTAAAAAAACTGCAAGATTTTTTTATATCTACCCCTATGTCTCTATCCCATTCAAATAGTGCATCTAGTTTATCTAGTTTAAGTACATACTCCTATAGCCCAACCCTACCTAGTGCAAGCACATTTCTTAATAGTCCAAGCCTCCCATTCAATCATAATATTTCGCCGGCTAACTCACCATATATACAAGAGAATATATTTTCCGAAATATATTCTCTTCTAGAAGAATCAGTTGATTTCATTGAAAGTTATGAAGAGCATATAGAATATTACATAGCGTATGTTAATGCATGCGAATTTACAGAAGATGATAATATAAAATATTATGGGGAAGAACTTGCCCAGACTATTGAAAAAGAAATCATGCAAGGATATAAAAAATTAATACGCATCGAAGACATTGAAAAGGTTAGCATTAAAAATACATCGCATCCTAGCCCGGATGAAATATCAAAATATTTTACAAAATTTGAAGAGTTAAAATATTTAATAGGGCGAGGCATTTTAAATATAAATCATATAGATACTATTTTAGAGAGCATTCAAACAGAAATTAACTTCAATGAAGCCAAGTGCATCAAAGATATGTCAGAAGAACCTCCAAATGAACTATACAGATCAGTTTTAGAGGCAATATTTGGATTTGCTTTAACTATGACGGGTTTTACTAGCTCCATGCCTATGGAAATTTCTTTATTTTTTAGCAGCATTTTATTGATAACTGGAATACTTTTGTTTGCTATTAGAGTGCAATTTTCTATAAAAATATATATGGCTGGACAAAATAAAGAAACGAAAGAGACTGTGACAGAAAGTTTCTTATCAATGAGAACCCCCGTATATCTTTTCAAAAATCATCAAGCAGGCGGTAATTTAATAAAATCACTGCAATCCTGCCAAAAAAAGTATCAAAATCGGTTTCAAAAATTATACCAAAAGCAAAAAGAGCATCAAGAATTATTAGATGCACTAAACCAAAATAACACCCCTATAGGCCGATCAAGGCCCCGTTATTCAAACGCCTGTTTACCAATAGAAGTAGACAGTAAAAAAAGGGCCACCTCCCTCCCTCCTCAAAGACCTATTGTCTTAGGAACCTTGAAGAGAACCAACTCCTACTCCAATTGTAATACCATATTCGAATCCTCCCATTCCGACTGCTATGCATGAGAAATACAACATGCGCTTAGAGGTACCAAGCTGCAAACTAGCAGACGACAGATCGATTCATCTGAAAAGGAAAAGTTTTCTTTCGCTACGCAGTTAAAATGTATTAAAATCCCGTCTTTACATTTTCTGCCAATAGCTCAGTTGGATAGAGCACCGGCCTTCTAAGCCGGTGGTCGGGGGTTCGAATCCCTCTTGGCAGGCCAGCACTCATCAGCGTTTCAGCCTGAATGATTGCTTCCGAAATTAAGCAGTGTAGCTAAAATACACCTAAGTATAAGATCGCACCCACGGCACCAAATGTTCCGCATTTAAATGTGCACAACGATGCACCATCTGCGTGATTAACTACGCGCCAAGCTCTTTCTCAAACGGAATAGTCGATTGCTCGGCTTCGCCAATGTCACCGGCGTAACCCAAGACTACGCCGCCCAAGAAATCGGAGTAACTCCAAAATCGAGACTAGGTCATTTGCCGTGTTGCCACGGATTGATAACTTTTACTCCACCTGATTCAAAGGGCGACGTGTCGCGGGAGGCCACTATAAAACCATGCGAGGCCGCAATCGCGGCGATATAGCCGTCCGGCGTTGGGAAGCCTCGACCACAGGTTTTCGCTGTCATGGCTAGTTCGGCATAGTGGCGAGCCGCATCTGTATCGAAGGGCAACACGCGCTCGTCGAATAGATCAAGCAAGCCGTCAAGGGCGCAAGCCAGCATTTCCTTGCGCTTGCCTGCTGGCAGTGCTCCGATGCCAAACAGCAATTCGGCTAGCGTCACGCTAGACAAGTACAGTGTTTCCGTGGCTTGGTTGTTGAGCCAGGCCCGCACAGATGCCTCTGGCTCTGGTTTCATCGCCTCGGAAACAACATTGGTATCCAAAATTATCATTCAAACCTCACTGGCTCGGCCAATTTTTTGTCCCGCATTTTGTCAAAGACTGTAAAGTCCTCATTGGTCAGCCCGATCTCACGCCCTAAGTTCGCCAAGGCGTCACCAAGGCGAATACGTTCTTTCGGTTTAACGACGCTTGCCAGAATCTCACGCACTGCCGCCTCGATACTGAGGTGGCGCGCGGTGGCCCAGAGACGCAAAGCTCGATGCACCTCATCGGATACGTTACGCACAGTTAACATAGGCATTTTCAACCTCCATCAATGCATTGAATGCATTCATTTTATGCTTTTTGCATGCATTGCACAAATATTTATCACCGACACCCTCTGCACCCATCATCGAGCAGCATCTACAAAAGGTAGAGGTAGATTCAGTTTCTGAAGACGCCTTGCAAAGTCGAGCATTACCCCTACGCACCTCATGCTTAGCTCCTAAGAAACAAACCATAAGCCATTGATATATAAAGATTTTTTATAGATTTTGTACAGTGAAATGCTTGGCATTTTTAAAGCGCGATAGATCGGGGCCCACTTCTGCGAGCA
>JASSUF010000098.1:0-9479 GCA_031963365.1 Mycoavidus cysteinexigens | reverse complement strand
AAACCTGTTTGCTTTATTTTCCCCTCATGTAATGACTGAACATCTGTTGATAGGGATGCTTGATTTAAAATAGAGCGCTCATGAAGTGCTTTGCTGGTGGTAGGCAATGTTCTGCCTTCAAAATCTTGCTGAGGCAGGCTTTGGGCTTGTTTGACCATTGCTTTCTCAGTTACATAGTCCTGCACCATCTGTATTTTCTGTTCGTCAGACTGGTTGGCAAACCGCATCGGCGACATACCGTTATGCTTTGCTACATTTGCAAATACACGCGGATCAGCCATAAGATCCCGATGCATGGTGAATGACGTGCTTTCGCTACGGTTTGCCCGATGACCTATGCCGTATTCATCTCTATCTGATACGTCTTGGGTTTTCGAAGGTTCATGAATAGAAGACAACGCTGCTTCACGCGTGTTTCTATTGGTTTGGTTTGCCTGTTGTCCAGCGTTGTTTTGCGTACTATATGAATTCGTAGTAGCGAAATTTTCCTCTGTGCGTACTTGCTCATTGAGCACATGCTGATCGCCTTGACTGCGATTTCGAAAATGGCCTGCTTCATAATTTTTATGCGTGCTAAACCTGAATCCAGCATTGATTGCACCAGACGCGCTGCTACCACTAGATTTAGCCTGACTAATTCGATAGTTTTGTAGCGCTTTCTCCATCTCTTCGGAAGATGCGCCACTCTGTTTCATTGCATTGATGATACGGTTTTCTTCCTTGGGATTGGCTGCACGCATAGCATTAGCAGAACGGCCCGTATTAAAGCCAGTTTGTGCTCCTAGATTGATGCCTATTGAATCTTGAGCACCCGCACCAATCCTAAAATTGGCACTCTCCCGAATATCACGGCTTAAGGATTGATTGGTGCCATGCGACCCACTGTAACTACTCTGATTAGTGGTTTGTATTTGCTCACCACTTTGCTGATAATTACCAAGCGTAGCGTCACTTCCTTTTACCTCAGTGAGTGAGGATGCTTCACTATGGCGATACGATAATTGATTGCCGTTTGAGGTGATTTGTGTCTGATGTGCTTCTTGATTGAGCGAAGATTCAACCCGCTCATCTAAGCCCATCGCATATGACATACGATTTTGCATTTGCTGCAAAGCTACGGCACCATTCGCAGCCATCGTAACCGTTGCGCCATCGCTTTGGCTAAAGGTGGCTCCGCCGCTTGATAACCCCATATTGCTATCGTATTTGTGCATAGAGGTTGTATTCATGGCAGTCGTATCAAGCGTTGCATGTCCCAGATGAACATTGCCGCTTGCTGCATGATGAGCAGCGCTTGCACCCGCAGAGGTGAAACTTCCCATCATGCGATCCGCTACACCCATAAAGCCATCTTGCCCAAGTTTAATAATCATCCCTGCCATCACAGGCACCAGCATCACCATATAGCCAATTATTGCTTGCTCATCAATGAGCGTGGCGTCAAAGGCATCGGATAGTTGAAAGGGAACGCCCGCAGCTAACTCAAGCGCTTTAGTTTTATAGTGCAGGTGCATCAGGGATAGGTGATTAATAATTGCAAATAAAAGCGGCCATAACCCAATCCATGCAAGCGACATAAAATAGCCTGCAATAAGCTTTTTTGCACCTTCCGCAGATACCACCACCATCAATATTACGATGACGGGGAAAAGCGCATAGAGCACCGCTTCAATCCAATTACGCACATGCGGCAAGGTTTCTTGAGCTAATAGGCTTAAGGTGCTGTTTGAACTATTGGCTTGAAGCGCTGCTTGGGCGCTTCCCATTAGCGCATTCATTTCAGCCACCCGCGCAGGGTCATTCAACAAGGCGGGTAATTCGCTCCCTGCTTCTCTCCAAATATTGTTAAACATAGCTTGCTTCATGGCTTCCGAAGCATTCTGCGCATTGTTTAAAATCCAGTCATAGGACGTACCCACGGCGGATAGGAACATCCCCATTGCTAATCCATCCGTTGAAGCACGTGTAAAAGCTTGCTTACCGTAGTATCGCTGCCCGGCTGTCACCGCATCATTAACACGTTGCTTCAAAACCGAAGCGACCTTTGTACAGGTATCTGTAAGAGGCTTATTTGTTAATGTATTGTAAGTAACAAAGCGCGCTGGATTAGTTTGACTGAAAATGGTATCCCATACATTCGTGCCACCTACAATTTCCTGTGCACTAATAGCTTCATCCCGAATATCGTAAATTGTGCATTCTTTGATAAATTGCATCAAATCTGCACGTAATCCAGGCTCGCGTATCGCCGCACGGTTCACCTGTTTAAGTATGCGGTGTCCAAAACCAACATCGCCTTTTTGCAAACCCAAATCCTCTGGCACATTAAATACCGTCTCATAGGTTTGGGTCAGCCATCCAAAAACCAGATTCGTACTCTGTGCAACAAGTGCCAGCGTAAACGGGACATGATCGACCACACGCGGCGGCTCAAGGCCTGTGCGATCTGTGAATACAACCCGTGAAATAGGTAAATTGAGGAGTGTGGTAAAAATCAGTGCTTGAATAAACCATCGAACTATTTCAAATTGTTTATTCAATGCATACGCAAAGATGAATATGCCCAGTGCGAAGAGAAACACAAACCGCAATAGCCCTTGAAAGCCACTGCTTTGCATCACCGAGGCCACCGCATTGAAGACGGTGTAAAGGGTTTCTACGTTCCAATAGGTTTGTATCTCAATAGTATGCACAATCTGGCCTAATGAAGACTCTTGCCAAAGACAAGCGAATTACGCAGGGTTTGCGATAGATTGGCGTTTAATGCACGTTCCATATATTGCACTTCCTGCGCAATGTTGTAAGTGCTGGTTGTTTGCGCATAAGCTGTTGCTAATACTTGCTTAGCTGAGCGTGAGATGTTTTCTAATTCATGTTTGAGTTGGCTCAATGCCGCTGTTTGCGAAGCATCCGTTATGCTCAAGAATTTGTCGATAGCTGCACGAAGATCGGATACCGCACGTTGAATATAGACTTCAGCATATTTAGCAGCAATCAAATCTTCATAATGTCCAATAAGTGCTTCTGCCATCGCGGTATTGCCTAAACTGGTAGATACCGCAACGATTTTATAAATAGGTAAATCCGTTACATTCAAAAAACCTAGTACCGAAGATAAATCATCATGCGCAGATCGGTTAGCGATCTTGTCAGAAATGGCTTCCATCTTCTGGCGCACCATCATTTTGAAGCTTTTTGTAGTTATTTCATCTTCAGTAGGATGTAGGCACCCATCAGCCAAAGTTGTATCGCAGCGCCAAATCGGTACAGTTATATTGTCTGATGTGGTGCGTGCACCTACTAAAGCTTCAACGGTGATCTCCTTGCGTGCCAAGGTAATAGCTTGTTTAGCACCTCTATCTGTTGGAAAAATCGTGGTACTAATCATCGACATCAGCACCATGCGATGTTCATCGGTGATGCCCTCCATCTTTTTGAGCGCTTTCCACACCACATTCCCAGTTGGCAATTGGTCTTTGACTTCCGGTTTTGCCGCAGCCACATCATTGATGGCCTGATTTGCACGACGTTCATCATGCATAACGTTTGTCCACGCATCCGTGATATTTTCAAAAAAATTGCCATCTACGCCGAAATTCTTAGCCGCATTTTGTTTACCGCGCGTCCAAGTATCAGGTAGTGCTGCATTCACTACCCCTTTAGCAGCTTCGCAGGAATCCATATTGAGGCGGTTAATCTGCTGGGCAGTCGCTTGCAATGCTTGCATCACGTTGTCACAGGTAGGACATAGGTTCTGAATGGCGAGCTTGAAGCCATACCCTAGCGCGTTAGAGCCAATATTGCGTAGCATCGCTACGAATTGCTCTTTATTGATAAAGCTAAAACCGCCCATAAACAAATCAATGCCGCCGCATCCTGCATTCCAACTAGGCGGGGTTACACTACCTAAGTTATAGGTACGCTTTGGCATGCGCATAAACAAACTACCACCGGTATACAGGTTCATGGTCTGACCTTGCAGTACGGCAAGATTGCTAATATTTCCTTGTGCGTTCACGGAATCAAATAACTCTTGCATTGACATGGCACAAGCGCTGCTGGCCATAAGGCTTGCGATTCCAATTACAAAAATATGTTTCATAAACGTCATCATTTTTCCAAATTATTGATGAATTGATGTACGCAGCTTTTAAAAAGCATAATTGGTGACACTTGCCTATTTGCATACATATAAATACAATGCATGCATTGTATGCCATAAGGAGTATTGAATATGTCCATGTTAACCGTGCGTAATTTACCCAATGAAGTACATCGAGCTTTGCGCGTGCAAGCGGCCATGCATGGCCGCAGTACGGAAGCGGAAGTACGCTTGATTTTAGAATCAGCAGTGAAACCTGAAGGACGGGTAAAACTAGGTTCTCTGCTCGCTGATATTGGCCGTCGGAGCAAGTTGACTGATGAAGAGTTCGCTGTGATCGAACAGGTGCGTGACAAAACCCCAGCCAAATCAGTGAGCTTTGAATGATTCTGCTTGATACGAATGTTATTTCGGAGCCGCTGCGCCACAATCCAAACGCCCATGTGATCAAATGGATCGACGCGCAGCCTCTGGAAACACTGTATTTGTCTGCTGTAACAGTTGCTGAGTTGCGTACTGGCATAGCGCTTCTGCCAAGTGGGAAGCGGCGTACTGGGTTGCATGAGAACGTGGAAAAGCGCGTACTCCCTTTGTTCACTGGGCGCATGCTGGCATTTGATCTTGGATGCACACAAGCCTATGCCAAGCTGATAGCAAAAGCACGTATGGATGGGCTGGCAATCTCTATGTCTGACGGATATATCGCAGCGATTGCAGCAGCCAATCAATTGATTGTAGCCACGCGCGACACCAGTCCATTTCAGGCAGCAGGTGTGCCCGTCATCAACCCTTGGGAAGAAGAAACCTAATTGGTCATTTTTATTTAGTGCCATTTGTTACTAAAAACAATAAACTGAAAAATGACTGCTCAATATCTCAAAAGCAGAAATGGGGGTCATTTTGAAAAAGAATGATGATGTTTTAAACCAAAAACTTGATGCAGAAGAGCGAGAGATCTTAGATTCATTTGAACGTGATGAATGGATTAGTGTAAAAAATGCTGAAAAAGAAAAAGCATTTGCACACGCAGCAGCGGCTAACTATTTTAAAAATGCCAAGGGCGCTATTGCCACATCTTAGCCAATCACAATTTTTATAGGCTTACCAATCCGCATAAGCATGTTTATCAAGGCATCAATGGTAAATTTGGTCGTTTTTTTATTAATCACATCTGAAACCCTGGGACAGCTGATATACAAAATCTCAGCAGCCTTATCCTGAAGAAGATGGTTTTCTTTAATCCACAATGCCAGTTCGGCCATAAGCTGTTCCTTCAAGGCTTTAGCGTCATTAATCAATTTGCGCGCTTCTACTTGATAATTTTCAGTCTCAGCGCTTGTAAAACCTAACTCAGTAAATATATTGGCATTAGGTTGCGTAACGTGTTGTATCCCAGTATTAATTTTTCTCATATTTTTGCCATTTCATTTAGAAGTTATCTCCTGGCTTCGTGCCAGTTAGCACAAAAATCCGACTAATAATTTCATTCAAAGACATCACGCCAAACCCAATAGGTGCATGCTCACCCGTCTTTTTTGAGCCAATCAATAAGGCCGGTACGCGCTCAATACCCCAAGCAGCCGCTTGTGCACGCCCATCACGCGGATGTGGGAATTCCGCTATCCCCTTGCCATCCATCGATACCCCCAATACGTCTATGCCATATTTATCCGCAAGCATCTTGAGTGTCGGGGCCATCGCATGGCAGTAAGGACAATCCGAGCGAAAGAAAAAAATAAGTCCATGCTCTTTGGCTAAAGCGCGTAACTGTTTTTCTTCATCCTGTACCCGCTGCGTGTCATATGTTTTAATAGCTACATTGTTTGCAGGGCGCTTAAGCGAATAATCCAAATCCGGGTTTTGCCACACGACGCGCCGCCAGTTATCTGCAAATACCGCCCCTTTTTCTTGAGTGAGTTGCCATAGTGCTAAATAGTCCTTGAGATTGGATTCCGTCGGGTCCATCACGGCTATATCCTCGCGACGCTTGAGTTCTTCGCGTAACTGCGCCGCAGTACCGATATTTTCTATTTCGATACGCTTAGGTTGGAGTAATGGTTTTGGCATAGCCTCTAGATGTTTCTCCTGCGCTTGTTCATCGCAATACCAATTCACCTTAGGCTCATTGCCGCACGACCATATAGATTGATAATCCAGGTTTTGCGCATGCGATACGCTAGCTAACAGTGCAAAAGTCCACCCTATCCTTTTCATCGTGCATGTAATCCATTAATCCAACAAAACCGGAGGCGTCCCATCTTTGCAGTAGTTCAGCTGGGTTTTTAAAACCGCCTGCGTCTTGCCTTTAGGCGTATCAATGTCTTGCTTCATGAATACCGTTTCTAGTTGCGCACACCCTTCTTGTTTATAGCGTTTAATCACTTTCGTATTGGCTAACAACACCCCAGTACTACGAAATTGCCGCGTGAAATGCTCCGCCACCTCGCCCTGCAACTCCCCCTGCGCTTTTCCATGATTAATCGCCTCTACAAACAAATCATGCGGTTTGAGATAGACCGTGGGTTCTGCTTGGGCAGATGCCACTACTAGTATTGACAGCATGAATAAAAGCGTTTTTTTCATTATTCGTAATAGTTCGTTTGCACATTCACACGCTTCTTCACGTAGGCTTGCGCATCCTCGGTGATCCTCTTCAGGTCAGCTTCTTTGTGGGCGATATCGGCGATAAACTCTTCCAAATCCATCTTGCTAAAATCTAGGTGCTCTAATTCGTCCTTCGTGAATCCTCTACATCCTTCAAGTCCTAGACCCAATTGGGCTTTGCCTTGCATATTCACGAGCTTGGCAAGCTTGGAGTTAAAGCAGCAATGACGCTCTTTCTTTTCAATGCAAGTGCCAATGACAGGGATCTTTTTGGAGCAATACGTGTCGTAATGCGCGCACAAATTCTGACCACGTTTTAAACTCATCGCTTGCTCTGGGGGTTTGCAGGAAAGCCATTCATTAATGAGCATCACCGCAATCTGCAACGCAAAGCTATACGGATCAAAACTCACCATCTGAAAGCCATTTGCAAACGAAAACTGAAACGAAAACCCGTAATAACTAAAAGTAGGATTAAAAACGCCATCACCTAATCCAGAAGCCCAACTATTGATTGCACCTAATCCTTTGTTTATTAAACTACTATCTACGGTGCCGTAGAGTGCATCGTAGAGATACTTAGACCCCAATTTCACTGCTTCACGGCTTACTTCACCACCTACGGTCATACCCGCACTCAATAGCGAATAGTTCGTAAAAATGCCGCCGCCTCCCGAAGAGCGACAGCAGCTTTTAATCGTGGTGCCACCTATGACCTTGATAGAACACGACTCGTCGTAGCCTTTGAAGAGTGCAATTTTTCCTGGATCAACCCCATACACTCCGGCTTGGCGTGCCGCTTCCATCATTACCTCTGTTTTGGCGAAATCCGTATCTGCGGGGTACGTGGTATCAAAACACCCTGCCCCCTCTTTTTGACAAAACGCGCTGTCGCAGACGGTAATTTTTTTAACCACTTTGGGCTTATCAGGACAGTTATATTTCTGTTCATAAAATGCACAAGCGCCGTTTTTAAGTTTTTCTACACAAGTCGAACCAATTTGCACACACCCTTTATCCCGCAGAGCCTGGCAATCACTGATGACCTTGGAGCCTCGACATTGATAGGTTGAGCGGTAATTCCAACAATCATGATAAAGCGGCACGCCAAATACTTCTTTCGTCCCTGGACCATCTACGCACACTTCGCCTGTTTTGACGCAATCAGCAGCTAACACCGAGGCGCTAGTGGCAAGGAATGCGGCCAGTAAAATACATACTGCTAACGGGTTCGGCCATCGAGCGATACGCATTGATCATCCCAAGAATCCGTATAGGTAAAAGGAATTTGATAATTCCCTGGCGCGGCAAAATCGCTCCCGTTACACGTTGAGCCAATCAGGCTTAACGTCATGTCACAGTTTTTTTCATTGCATGACTGGCTGTAATACAGTGGAAAATGGCAGCCCCGCCCAAAATCTCCAATAAATGTATTGTCTTGCGAGAGGCCCACACGCCCAGGCACTGGATGATTAGAAACAAATCTCGTGCGAGGGGAATTGCCATCGCTCGTGGTAGAAGTCCATACGCTCATCGTGTAGCCTTGCTCAGATCCTGCGCAATACACATCAGCCACGATGTAAGGGTCGAGACAGTTAGGACAAATATTTTTTAATACACGCCCAAGAAATTGTCCTGACGTACAACCTGGGTTTTGTTTAATGATTAATACCTTGTCGCACGTGGGGTTATCCAGACCATAGGTTTCCGTGCAGGTTTCCGTAATAAATGTGCCTGGCGTCGTGATGGTTTCGACACGGCATTGCTGATTCGTGTCTCCTGGAATCGGGCCAGGTTTTTCAATCGTCTCTTTAGAACCGGTTAACAAGGGATCCGTCTTTTTATCCATCGTGTATTTGGGCCGTTCTGTCGGGTTTTTGACCAAGAAATTCACCGCATCGCACTCTTGTTGCGCAAAACCATTCAATGAGCGCCGCGTTGCACACTCAGCTTGCTTATTCATCCCCGCCCCACCAAGTGGATTACGTCCATGTTGGAAAAATTCGGCTTCTGGAGCCGTTGCGCTGTAGTGTGGCAACTCAGCAATCCCTGTAGAACGATTTACTTTTCCACTCGCCGCGGTTTTACCCTCCTGCGCAAAAGCCTTCCCAGCATTGAAAGCATCAGCAGGGGTACGGATAGGGTCTTGCGCGTGCAAGGGTGGTGTTATAAGCATCAGCATGATGACGAATATCCCAGCCGGTTTCATTGAAGCTGCCGTAAATAAGACGTCGCTATGGATTCCCATTGCGGCGCACGCTGTACTATTTGCGCTAACGCATAGTCCAGCGATACATCCCCCGATAGCGCAATGAAATGTTCCGGCAGCGCACATCCTTGTTCGTCTGCGGTGTCAATCGCCTCTGCTTTAGTGAGCACCACTGTAGGCACGGCCTCAATCTTGTATTGCGTAAAACTTTTGGGGTTAATCACCATATTGCCGCCTGTCTCTCCAAGCGCATGAATCGCTAGCGCCGTTTCTTTAAGCGAATTATTATTAAAGCCGCGCAATACCACCGATGCGCCTACCCTATTGGCTTGGCTCACTAAGCGCTTTAACGACTCATTGGGCATTGTGAAGCTCGCAAAAATCATCAAGCCCTCTGTTTTTTGCACTACGGCCTTTTGTTCGTATTGACGCGCCACTGCTTCAATGTCCATTCCAGAACTTGCAGGCGTTGGCAGATTCGGAAAATTATTAGATGTGCTCTGCATTGCCTTGCAATTACCCACAATTATGAGCGAGTTCAAACCCTAACTGGATGTCAATAAG